>JBBDRC010000139.1:0-34882 GCA_040905625.1 Kiritimatiellia bacterium | reverse complement strand
GGGCAAAACCACCTTCGCCCGACTGGTGATGCGCCTCTACGATCCGCAGCAGGGACGCATTTTGCTCAACGGGGTGGACCTCAAACACTTCGCCCTTCAGGATCTGCGCTCCCGCTTCGGGGTGGTCAGCCAGGACACCTTTCTTTTCCAGACCAGCATCCTGGAAAACATCCGGGTGGCCAATCCGGAGGCCGATGCCGACACCGTGCGCCGGGCCATGGACCGGGCCCACGTCACCGAATTCGTAGAGCGTCTGCCGGAGAAAGAGCATACCCTGGTGGGCGAAAACGGCTTCACCCTCTCCGGCGGACAAAAACAGCGTCTGGCCATCGCCCGGGCCATTTTGGATGAGGGCCGCACCCTGATTTTCGACGAGGCCACCTCCGCCCTCGACACCGAGTCCGAGCGGCAGATCCAACAGGCCATCGACGCGCTCAGCCGCGAACGCAACACCCTCATCATCGCCCACCGCCTCTCCACCATCCGTCACGCCGACCTTATCCTCGTCTTCGATCAGGGCCGCATCGTGCAGCAGGGCACCTACGACGACCTCGCCAACCAACCCGGTCGCTTCGCCTCGCTGCTGCAACAAGGCGAGACCGGATGATGTACGATTGTTGATGGGTGATTTTTTATGTTCTTTTAACCTGAACGTCAAATACTTCTCCATGGAAGGGCGACGGCATGTTCCGAAAGCGGATAAGGGACGGACCCTCCGTAGAGGATCACGCCCGGAACCGCGGCGGGGTAGGTGTTCCGAAACGCTTGAATGCCCCGGGTGTCGTGCTTGGACAGGCGGGTACTCGCTTTGAATTCAATTGGAAAAAGTCTGCCCCCGGCTTCAAGCACCAGATCCACTTCGGCCCCGTTTTGGGTGCGCCAGTGATAGAGGCCGGGCGCAAGGGGCAAGCGCTGGATCTGGCGGTGGATCCACCCCACGCCCCAAGACTCGAAGATGTTTCCAAAGGAGGGATGCGACAAGAGGCTTTCCGGGGATGGAATGGCATTCAGCATACAGGCCAGCCCCGCATCCTGCAAATGCCCCTTGGGTTTGGAAGAGATCCGTTTGATCGCATTCCCGCTGTAGGCGGGAATTTCGATCCACTGATAGGACCAGGTCAGGAGATTCAGCCAGTTGCGCGCGGTCTGCGGATGGATTCCCAGTTCGCGTCCAAGCTGTGACTGAACGATTTCCTGGCCGGTCAGGGCGCCGCACAGGCGTAAAAACCTTCCAAACTGAGCCAGGTCAGAAAGTTCCCCCATCATTCGAATATCCCGTTCCACATAGGTCTGCACATAGGAGTTCCAATAGGAGGGAATGTCCTCGTTGGCAAAGGGCAACAGTCCGGGAAGCTCACCTCTCCACAGGTATTCACAAAGGGATTTTTCCGGTGCAAGGACTTCAACCCCGGCGGCTTCTTTCATAAAAGCTTCCGGATTATCCAAATAACGACTCAGCCAACTGGCAACACCGGCTTGTCCAAATTGTTCCGCAGGTGTCATCCCGTCCAGACGCAGAATCCCGATACGACCGGCCAGGCTTTCCGAAACATTCCGTAAAACAGAGAGGTTCTGCGAACCTGTGAGCAGGTATTGACCTTTAGCATCGGATTGATCCACTTTGCGTTTTATGGCCGCAAGTAGTTCCGGGGCATACTGTATTTCATCAAGGATCAGGGGGGAACCGAATGTTTCCAGAAACTGATCAGGATCCTCCCGGGCACCGTACAGATCCTGCACCGGATCAAACACCACCTCGCGCACCCCGGGAAAGACGTGCCGTAGCAGGGTACTTTTGCCCACCTGCCGTGCACCGGCAAGCAAAACCGTCTTAAATGCGGAAGTATGCCTGCGCAAACGATCTTCCAAATGGCGTTGATAGTATTGCATAAGTCAAAATTACCAAGTATAACGTGATTGTAAACATCAAAGTATATGGTAATTTTTAACGTTGTGGGCAAAAATTCCTCGTACACCCTTCACCAAACATCAAAAATCACCAACCAACAATCATAAATCAATCCTTCCCCGGTCCTCCGGGCTCGGACGCGGGGCTTCCAGCCCCGGTCTTCCCGGCGCAGGATGCGCCGCCTCCACGGACGCGGGGCATCCTGCCCCGGTCTTCCCCCTCAAGCCTGCCCGCCAGAGGCGGGATGCCCCCCCATGCATTGGAATGCACAAAAAACTTGCATTTTCGGGAATATTCCACAAAGAGTCCCTCACAATGTCCAAACGTGTCAGCACCATTTCCATCGCCAAAGAATGCGGAGTCTCCCAGCCCACTGTCAGTCGTATCCTCCAGGATCATGCGCATTTGTATAAAGACTCGACCGTGGAGAAGGTGCGGGAGGCAGCCGACAGGCTCGGCTATCGGCCCTCGCACATGGCCCGCTCCCTGCGAAGCGGCCGCACGAATTGCATCGCCATGCTGGTGGATGGGAAATTTGAACGCAGCGAGATCAAGCCTCAGTTCCTGGTGAATCTGGCAAAGATTGCCGAGCAGTCGGACTACCATGTGATTCTCAGCGCATTTTCAGATCCCGAGGTCGAAGACGACAGCTTCATGCCGCTGATCCTCAAACACCTCATGGCGGACGGGCTGATTGTCAATTATCACACCACCCCTCCCCCTCACATGATCGAGTTGATTGACAAGTATCGCATCCCATCGGTTTGGATCAATCACCGGCGCGAACACAACGCGGTGTTTCCCGACGAGTTTGCCGCCGGACGTCAACTGACCGAGCGGCTGATTGCGGCCGGCCACAAGCGGATCGCCTATGTGGACCGCCGCTACCTCAACATTTCCACGGCGGAGCCGCATTACAGCCGGGTGGACCGCTTTCGTGGCTACAGTGTCGCCATGCAGGAGGCCGGACTTGACACGGACATGATTGTGGCGGTGCAAGCGCCCGAAGATTTCGACCTGTGGATCGAATTGCTGCGTAACCGGCTCCTGGATGAGGGACGGCCCACCGCGCTTCTTTCATCGGGTTACGACGAGGATATCCCCCACATCCTGCGGGGCGCGCTTGGGTTGCGCTTTCCCGAGGACATCTCATTTGCGTCCATTTCGTGGCCGGAGCCCGGGTCCGGTGTCCTCGGGATCACCAACGACTGGCAGGGAATTGCCCAGGAGGCCTTTCAGATGATTCTGGCCAAAATCACCACCAAGTCCAAATCCCACAAGGCGGTTTGTGTGCCTCCCATCCTGCGGGACGGGACTTCCGTGGGGCCTGTGCCGGTTTCAAGTCCGGCGTGATCAGGATTCAAAGCGGAACGTGCGTATCAGGGTGTGATTTCGAGCTTGGGAGGAGCGCTTCCTTCCCGTGAGTGGAAGGTGACCAGCGCATTGCCACCGTCAGGTTGAACCAGGGCAAAGCCGGCTGTTTCGTCGCCTGCCCGCTGCGCATTGACATACGATGTCACATCAATGGCGATTTCCGTATCAAGATCGGCGGCAGTCAATGTGAATTCGGCGAGCGTTGCGCCCAGGGCGGGTTGATTAGTCCAGGTAATCCCGGTTTCCGTCCAACTGTCATTGGAAACTTGAACCAATCGGACAGGGCGGTTGGTCACGCTTTCTCCGCCAATTCCAAGCACGGTGACAACGAGTTCGGCTTTGGATACATCTGCGCCAAGGCTGCCGAGGGGGACTTTCAGGAAGGACCGCCGGTGGTATGTGCTGGAGGTGCTGTGTTTGACCAAAAGACTCGTCTCGGTTCCAAAGTTGCCGGTGGGCGAACTTTCCCTGACATAACTATCGGCACTGACAGGCAGTGCTGATGCAGAAACGGTGACCTCGAGTTTCGGTGCCGCGCTTCCTTCCCGTGCGTGGAAGGTGACCAGCGCATTGCCACCGTCTGGTTGAACCAGGGCGAAGCCGGCTGTTCCATCGCCTGTTCGCTGCGCATTGACATACGAGGTCACATCAATGGCAATTTCAGTATCAAGATCAGCGGCCGTCACGGTGAATTCGGCGAGTGTTGCGCCCAGGGCGGGTTGATTGGTCCAGGTAATCCCGGTTTCCGTCCAACTGTCATTGGAAACTTGAACCAATCGGACAGGGCGGTTGGTCACGCTTTCTCCGCCAATTCCAAGCACGGTGACAACGAGTTCGGCTTTGGATACATCTGCGCCAAGGCTGCCGAGGGGGACTTTCAGGAAGGACCGCCGGTGGTATGTGCTGGAGGTGCTGTGTTTGACCAAAAGGCTCGTCTCGGTTCCAAAGTTGCCGGTGGGCGAACTTTCCCTGACATAACTATCAGCGCTGACGGCGAGATTGACCGTGGGGCTATCGCTGTTGCCGCTGCTGTAAAGTGGTATGACAAATGCCCCGCCGTATGTCCGCGATGGAAAGTCTGTATTCGCCAGAGTGAGCGTACTTCCGCCGCTGGTTTCCTTGACCGCTGTCAAGTAGGATCCGCCCCCCGTGTAGTTGCTGAAGCCAAAAATAACGGACATGGAAGACTCGTTATTGATAAATGCCACGCGATCATCTGGCACTGTGACAGATGGGTAACCAAGGCCACCGAGGATCTCCGTTTGCCCGCCTGCGGTGTTATTGAGAATCGTTGCGGATTTCTCTGTTTTCAAGCCCAGCACCCAGAGGGTGGCTCCCGTATTGAGGATATTAGCATCAGAGGCACCCTCATTATAGCTTTCGACGTTGAATTGGCGTGCCCAGATATTTTTTCCGTTAAATTTCCATCCTTTGTAGGCAAGCACGTCGTCGATAAAAAGCGTGGTCGCCGCACTGGAGTTCTGGTAGGCGAATCCACCCCCGCCAAGATTGTTGAGCGTGACGTCGCGAATGACGACAGGGTTGGCGCTGTTGTTGTAGAAGAAGGTAAAGGGGCCGCCTTCGAAATTGGTCCAAAAATTCTCGAAAATGACCGGATGGCTGTGTGCCATGGCGCCGAAGGTAAAGACATTTCCGCTTGAAGTACGCAACGAACCATCCACCGACAACGTAGCTCCAAGACCGATGATGCGCCGGACATTGCCGGAAATGGTGATGGGCGACTGGATGGAGTAGGTGCCGGCGGGAAGGTAAACCGTGTTCATGGTCGAGGTGCAGGCATTGATGGCGTTTTGAATCGCACTCGAGGTGAAGCCACTGACACCGACCCAGTTGGCCAGATTGGTGTCGTTGTAAAAAGGCGCTTCGGCGATGGGCAGATTGAGGGAGCCGGTCGGTGTGCCAAACAGGGAAGTGACGCTGTGGCTGCTATACTCTGATACTGAGGACGCCGATACGCCTGTTTTCGTGCCGCTGCTGTCAGAGTTGGTGATCAAAGCAGAAAAACCGGTGCTGACGACGTTTCGGCAGTAGAGGGTGCCTGCATTATTGATGATGGCCTTTGCGGAGCCCCCGGAACTGCGGTTGGTCAGGTCGGCGTCCAGCAACGTGATCATGCCCCAAGTATTGGATGACTCACTGGTGTTGTAAATCGCGGGTTTATCATACGCGTTGTCGTAAACCAGGTCCCGGATCGTCAGAATCTGGTCCTTGTTGTAAATTCCGTAAATGAGCTGGTCAATGAGGGTTAAAGTCTCGAATACATGGCTATACTCACGGTTCTTTGAAAAGATACCGTAGTTGAAGCCGATGATCGTCAGGTTGCGATAAAGAGAGGGTCCGGGCCATTGCTGTGACAAATCCAGGCCGGAGCGCCCGACTCCCGCTGGATCGCTGGAGCGAATCGTGACGTTGCGCATGCCGCCCTGGTTGTTCGAAATAAAGCGGACACCAATCGCTCCGGGATTGCCTGAACCCACGTCGACGGTCAGGTCAAAGATCTGATTTCGAAACGCCTGCCCGGTTGAGGTAGCCGTGCTCAAATTCAGCACGGGCTTGAAAGTGGTGGTGCTGCCAAAACCCGCCGCGTTGTTATCGAGCTTCAGGATGACGCCCGACTGGCTTTGTCCCTGGAGGGTGACCCGTTTGCTGTTGCCATTCCAAGTCAGGGTGTTCGTCAAACGATACGTTCCATTGGGAAAATACAGTATTTTATCGGTGTTGATGGCCGCGTCCAATGCCGCCTGCAGAGCCGCCGTATCGTCGGTTGATCCATTGCCGACCGCGCCATGGGCTGTTTTTACGTTCACGACTCCGGCAACGTTGGGCAGGACGACTTCACCGACCACGCCGGGGGTGACGGCCGTGACCTCAAAAGAATCCACTTGGAGGTCGGCGGCCAAGGTGCCAAAGCCGGTGTTTGCATTGTAGCCGACAAAGCCGACGGCGCTGATGTTTGTTAGCGTGCTGCTGGCCACAGTTGACAGGAAAGATCCGCCCATTCCCTGGTACGTGCCATTGACCACACGCATCTCCGTGAAAGTTGTCGCGGCGATGGCAGCAGAGTCCATCACATTGGAACCGATACCAAGTGCCTGATTGGCCACATAGAACTTGCCGTCACTGGTGCCGACGGCAAACCGAACATTGAACGCGCTCAAAGCGTTGATGTTCATGCTGAACTTGCTGATATGGGTAGATGCGGATTGGTTGAGGGAGAGGGCTAATGCGTCACCTCCATTGAGGAAACTGTCCTTGCGAAAGAAAACCTGCGCACCAATGGCTTTCTGATTGTTGTCCGGGCTCGTTATTTGCATACGAATGCGATCCGCATTGCCGGTATTGATAACACCGGCGAAGATCGTATTTGTACCGGCGGTTGGGCTGCCACTGTTGATTCGGGAAAGGCCAATGCCGCCGTAAAATGCGGCGTTCGTGCCGTTGTAGGCGCTGCCAATGGCGGGGTTGAGAGCCAAACTTGTGTCGAACTTGCGGCTCAACGAGTGGACACCGGTAACCTTGCTCAGGTCAACAAGTGAGTAGAAATTATAGGCTACACCATCCATCCCCCGCTGAGTAGGCTGATCCGCACTGACATACGGACCGCCCCAGTCCACCAGCAAGGTGCCGCGGGATGGAATCGATAAGAAGAGAACTGCGCCGAGGGTGAAGAGGAGGGAGGGAGTCTTCATGTTGGATGTCCTTGGTTTATGGGGTTCGACTAATCGTGAGGTCCAGTAATTGTGAAGTCCAGGGTATGGTTGCGTTGTAATCCACAATCATGCATTCCTATGCATTTGAAACCTTCTTCTAACGCGTTGCAAGCGAAATTTTAATTATTTTCAGTTAAATTTTTAACGCCACTGGAACCCAGAACCCAATTTAAGACGTTTGTTCGCCACTTTGTATCGCAGATTCAATTGTGTAATTATAAGAATCAGATGTAATTGCAATTTGGTGTCGCGCAGCGACAGTCCCACGCTTAGACGTGGATTTCAACCCACAGCCATCATGTCTCTTTTTTCGTGCGCCGTGGCGTATGGCTTTGCCATCCCGCGAATGGAAGAAAGAACCATGCCTATCCGGTTGGCACAGGTTGCATATATTAACACCATTTAAGACATGTTAAAATCCCCCGAACGCTACATGGGGTTTTGAATCATTATTCCCAATGAGGCATCCAGTTTGCGTCCGTTGAACGTGAGTCCTGCTTGCGGGCAGGACCAAGCTAAGGTGATTTTGCCGCAAAAAATCGCAAAAGGAAGCACCCCTAAAGCCCCGTTATGAAACTCTTCGATAAAAATTGTTATTTTTCCAAAAAAATACTCACCTGATGAAAAATAATTTCATTTAGTTACGGAAAAGTTCGTTGTGGCTGCTTTCGGGGTAATAAGGAGCAAATATGACTACAAAAAAAGAAATTGACCAATACTGTGATGTGATTCGACAAACCGCATACGAGCTGTACCGATATCTAGGTTCAGGTCATTTGGAAAAAATTTATGAGAATGGACTTATCCACCGTTTGTCGAAAAAGGGGTTTTCTATTCAACAACAATTCCCCATTTCCGTTCACGACGAAGACGGAACAATTATTGGTGACCTAAAGGCTGATTTGATGATCAACGATATCCTACTCATTGAATGCAAAGCTGTGGAACAAACCCTTCCTGTACATACGGCCCAAATATTGGGGTATTTGCGAGCGACAAAATTAGAGTATGGACTCTTAATCAATTTCGGGGGGGCGCGATTTTATATTAAACGTTATGCCTATACACGAAAAAACCATTCACTTGACCCCTGTTTCAGAACGGGGTTATAGGGGTTGAAATCTTTCGCGCTCTTTTGCGGCAAAAAAAACTAAAGCTGCTTCAATTATCAGAATCAGATAACCATTCGTTTTCCGTTTTGACCACACTGCGCCTAAGCCACGGTGCACAAGTTCGGATTACAAACCCAACAGTAGGGCCAGGAAGCCTAAAACTGTGTTACAGACCTCAATTTAATAGCCCAAATTGGCGAAACAGATCGCAGATTCAAATGCCATTGTTTAGCCACAAAAAGCCCCCACAAACCCGTCACAAAAAACCGAAGCGGGGTTATAGGGGGGATAATTCTTGTGTTTTTTGTGGCAAAATTCAGACCAAACCGGAATCCAAAAGGATCATTTGGATTTGCGGTCAAAAACAGCCAATTCATCGCTCAAATTGAGTTCTGGTGTTAACCGGATAGGCATGGAAAGAACATCAGATCTTTGGAAACTAAAAAAAAAATTGAGGGACGGCAAAGCCATACGCCACGGCGCACAAGTTCGCGGGGCTCCCTTTCCCAAAAACCCCCCCCAACCCCCCCCCCCCCCCCCCCAAGTCATTTGAAATGAATGAATATGCAGGGTGATTTGCGCGTACCTTCGGCCGCAGGATACTATCCGTTGAGGCATTTAGATCTACGATGCTTTTCCTGGAACCACACTCTTAAACTGAGGTCCGAGGCCAGGATCCGGGAAATGCATCCCACATTTATGCATTCGAATGCAAAATGCGCTTGCTTCTACATACCCCAAGGTCGGGGACGACACTTTTCGGCCTTTACTTTCTGTATCCCATGCGTCGGTTAGAACTCCTTCAGTTCCTGACCCAGTTTTTGCATGGCGGCGGAATGAAGGCTTTCCACCATCGCCCTGGCCTCCGCGGCGCGGGCCCTGGCCTTGGGCAGATGTTGCGCCCAATGCAGCGCGGCGGCGGGAAAGCACTCCCGGTCGATGGTTTGATCAAAATCAAAAAGCCAGTCTGGAAGTCCGATATCCCGCCACATGAATCCTTTGGAGGTCTGCTCGGCCCAGCGCACCACCATGGCGGGAATGCCGTTGCCCACGCAGAGGATGGGGCTGTGCATCTCGTGGCCGAAGAGACCTGCGGAGCGCACATAGGTGGAAAGCGCCTCGTCCGTCAGCCAGTACTGCTCCCGCCACACCACCCGGGATCGCGCGGCTTCGGGGAGAAGATCATAAATCATTTCCTTGTTCACCCCCATCTGGGTTTCGTCTTCCGGGCACAGCAGGATTTTCAGATCCGTCCCGCGCACGATCTGGAGGATGGCCTCGCGCAAGGGGGCGTGATCCTGTTCTTTCAGGGCCTCGTTCCGTGCATGTTTGGCCGCATCCATCGGCATGTTTTTTGAGGGAATACGCCAATAGGGTGTGTTGCGGAAGCGTCCGATGCAGCAGAGAAAGCGGCCTTCCTTCAATCCATTCGCCGCAAGGAAAGCCTCTGCGGGCGCATCGTTGCGCAGATCCACGGCAAAAGCGGCATCCGGAACAAAAGCCATGTCCTGACAGTTCACACCATGCTCCCGGGCGAGGGCCAGCGAAACCGAGTCCCGGAAATAGGCGAATCTCGCCCCGCTGAGGAGATGGACGACCTCCGGCCCGGCAAACCCGGCTGGGAGCGTGATACCAAAAACGCCGTAGGGTTTGCCGGTGGCGTTCCGCCAGCGGGCGACCTCTTCGGCACCCACGAGGTAAGGGCCTGAACCATGCAGCAGGAAATCGCATTCCGCAAAGGCCGCCTCGATGTCGGATTCCGTTTGCACGATGCGCAGGTACGGAAAACGTTGGCGCAGCAGCCCTTCGACACCGTTCCGCACATCGGTGGGCCATAGCCACACTTCGTGCTCCGGCAGGTGCTTTTCCAGGAGGGTCAGCAGTCCCGGCGTGTGGGCGATGTCGCCGATGTTCACGGTTTGCCAGGAGGAACGCAGCAGGATTTTTTTGTTTGGGGTGTGCATGAACTTATTCACTGATTTTAAGTCGGCCAAAGGCTTTGTCTGTGTCAGGGGGGACTGTCCACGTTTGGAAGTGCAGGCCTTTGCTCGCATCGAATTGTTCGGCGCTGACATCGCTGTCGTACCAATGGTCAAGCTCCGTGGACCACATGAACTGGTAGATCATCTCCGGGGCGTTTTTCAAGTAGCTCTGCTTCAGCACGATGCTGCCATCGGGCTGTGTTTCGAGGGTGAAGAAAATTTCCGGACGGCTGCCGGGCGCGGCGGGATCGCCGCCGAGGGCGCGCATAAGTTGGTTGCTGTAGCCGTTGCCATTGGCATCGTCGTCAGGATCGCGGAGATCCAGCGGCACCAAGCCCCAGTCGACGGTGTTGCTCCATACATCGTAAGGCGTTGGTTCGTAGAGCCGGAGGTTTGAAAAGGTGACATCGATCGTGTGTGGGGAGACATCGTCGTCGGCAATCAAACCGAGGTAGCTGACACTGCCTGTGAAGTGGTCGCCGACGGGGATGGTGTAGGTCGCCGATTCACCGGAACTCAGGCGCGGAGTCATCTTCCACGACCAGGTGTCAAATGCGCCTTCTCCATATTGACTGCCGCCAAAGAGGAAGGCACGACGACCTGTTGTCGCGTTGGTGTCGTTGTCGAGGATGATGCCGATGATTTCGCCGACATTTGCGGCATCGACGGTGACTTCGAGAACGGTGTCCGCCGTCACGGTGTAGCTGAGCGGAAAGTATTTCCAGGTGTTGCCGGTGAGGGTGGCACTGGAACGGTCGCTGCTTATCGAAAGGTTTGAGGGGCTGCCGTTGCTGCCGTCCTGGCCGGAGATCGGGAGGTCATCGTCACCGAAGGTTATTGAGCCAAATGCATCTGCCCCAGTGAGAGAGTCCTCGGAAGCTGGAGTCACCACGATGGTGAAGGCCTTTTCAACGAACAGCCCGCTTGCGTCGGTGCTGCGGAGGGTGATCGCATAGCTGGATTTTGTTTCGTAGTCGAAAACCGCCGCTGTGCGCAGCTCGTTTCCGACGATGCTGAAGTCCACCGTGTCGCCGCTAACCAGGCTGTAAGTATGACTATCGCCTGCATCAGGGTCGGTCGTTGTGAGGGTGCCGACGACGCTGCCGATGGCCGCGTTCTCCATAATTGCATCGTGGCTTAGCTGAATATCTTCCGGGGTTGCGGACAGCGTTGACGGCAAAGGTTCCACCGGAATGCGCCAGATAGAGCCCGCACCCGTCTCGACGGTGTTGCTATTTTGAGTGCTGGCGTAGGATTCCGGGAAATAAAACGCGCCATCGACATATTCGAGAGGACTATGGTTGTGCAGATCGTTGGAAGATCCCAGAAACGCCGCAATGCTAAAGCTGGCCAGGGCCTGCCAACCGTCGGGTTCATCCAGAAGATCTAAATTCACCGCCTGATGAATCCACACTTTTGTCAATTTTTGGCCGGTGACATACGGATTCGCCATGGAGACGGCAAAGAGCCGTCCCTCGCGCCAGATTGGATAGACATACCTGATTTCCTGGTCCGCCGGGATGCCGGGAAGAACAACTTTAGTGGCTGGACCCCCCAAGAAATCGCGGGTGGCAAACAATCCGCGATGTGTGCTGGAACCGGGAAATGCGTGAAAACCATCGAAGAGCAGAAATCCATTAATTTCCACCGGATCGACAATCAGCGGACGAAAGAAAAGGCTGTCGGGACTGTGCTCGTTGGAGGAACCAATCACGTCGATGTAGTTGGATTTTGCCACCTGCCAGCCTGCCGCAGGTGCGGCAGGGTCATAATAAATCGAGTAGTTTGCCCGATCCCCGCTGGTGGCAAAGAGTTTCCCCTGAAATTCGAAAAAAGTATTCATCAGGATTGATCCAGACCATCCGCTTGGGACGGGTTGGTTGACTTGGGTGAAGGCTCCCGACGGATTTGTGATCGGTGCCCGCCGCATATTCGGAAATACGTCGGCGCTGTAGGTCACCCAGATGGTGTCATCAAAGAAAATGGTGTCCCGCATGTGGTCGCCAGCACCGTTCACCGCCCGGGCTTGCCAGTCCTGACCCAAGGGTTTGTAGTAATACCTGGGCCCCACCAAACCATCATACGAATGGACATACAGATCCGAACCCCAAGACCTAATTCGCGTAATTTGTTCTTCGTTAAAGATTCCAATGCCCTCCCGCCCGGATTCATTCGTGCTCAAATCGACATAAAGAATTTCTTTTACACTGCCATTGCTTGAGGTGCCATGGGCTAAATAAAGCTTTCCTTCATGATAGTGCAGATCGGCGATCTGAGCGTTTTTGCTGGCGTAGCCGAAGGCCTTTAGCGGCTCCGCGATTTGCTCTGCGGAGGATGAGACATCGCCTCGAATAAAGTTGTCGGGGGCTGCGTGTACTTCCACAGAAAAAAGGATGATGAGGAGAGTGTTAAAAACCAAAAACAGCAAAGACCCTCGAATGGGTAGCGAGCAGAAAACAGCTGAGTGTGATAGTAATGGCGAAGCAGCCAAGGGGATCTGTTGGGGCAAGAAAGAATTCATTCCCGAGGTAAAATTGGGAGAAAGGGTTTTTTTCATTGTGGGATTATGGGTTAAGAGTGGACGATAACCGGGGTAAGATTCAGCATCATGGAGGGATCGACCCGACCCCCAACCTCCGGGGAAGGAGAACGATCTTCTGCTCGCCGCGTGAAAGCCTTTGGAAGGGGCCGGGGAGCGGGTGCCCGCCCAGGGGATGCCCGTGGTAATCGACATCCACGCCCTCGACCGGCTCGCAGGCCACGGTTTCTTCCGTTCCATCGAACGTGAAGGTGAAGGCCGGGCTGCGGCTTTGCAGGCCGTCACGCACGGCGCGGCAACTGCGGCTCATAAGGTCATTGCCGGTGACCGCACTCCAGACTTCATGGGTCAACAGGAAATGCCTCGACCAGATCGCCGGGTTGGGCCGCAATTCCTCCGGCACACCGGCGGCATCCATCCGGGCGATCAGGTTGCGGGTAATATTTTCCGCGCTCTGCACTTCCGGCCCCGGGCAGAGTTCCTCGATTTGGGCGCAATGAGCTTTGTTATTGATTTGGAAAAAAGGCGGAAACGGCCCCGAGCCTTCGTCCAGCGTCTGGCCGGATCCCATGAGCAGGTTGGCATCGGAACGGTTATTGCGGGCTCCGGCCCACTCCAGCGGCAGGGCAACCGCACCCATTTTATTGCCCAGAATCATGTTGTTGAGAATACGGTGGTCCGAGCAGGCGTCTTCCAGCGGCACGCGGCTGGTGCAGTAGGCCAGCCAGATCCCGAAATTGCTGTTGGCGTAGAGCAGATTGTGCGCGATCGTCATTTCTGCCACGTCGTGCCCGTAGATGCCTTCGCCCTGGCGGGTGAGCGCGATGACATTGTTATCCACCAGGCAGGGGCCGCGGCCAAATTCCAGATTGATGCCGCTCCAGAGATTGTTGACAATGAAATTTCGGGTCACGCGCGCCCCTTTAAATTGATTATCCAGCCAGATGCCATGGGCTTCGTTGTCGCGGATAATATTCCCCTCGATCCGCACATCGGGGCAAAAATGAAATTTCACCCCGGCGAACTCCCACCAGGGTGCGGAGAGACCCAGGCTGTTGTTGCGCTCGATGCGGTTGTAAAGCAGGCGGGTGCGGTGGTGGCCAATGCCGCAGACGCCACAAAGCCCGTTGTCGGAAAAGTCGTTATGCTCGATGAGATGGTCGCCGGCCGTTGTTTTGAGCAGGGCCTGATGAGCGGGTTTGGAAAGAACGGGACCGCCTTCGCCCTGTTCGCGTCCGCCCTCCGATCCGCAATCCAGGCCGATGGCTTTGGCATGACGGATGACACAGCGGCGAATCGTCCAGTGGTGCCCCCCGCGGGTGCTGACCAATCCCGCCTGACCCCATCGGCCTTCTCCCCAACTTGGGAAATAATTGGCACCATGCTCAAAGGTGAGATCCTCAAGAGTGAGGTAACCCAAGCCACGTTGCAGCGGAGAGAAGAGGGTATGCCTCACCGAAACTTCGACAGCGCGCAGGATGGCATCTCCCGGTCGCTCCGGGAAATGCACCCACAGCTCCGTCCCCTCCGGCGAGACCAACCAGGTGCCCGGCACGGCGGCGAGGTCCGAAACACGCTCGACTTCCTGCAGGGGCAGGCCTTGAACAAAAATCTGCCCCAGCGTGGTGAAAAGACGCGGGTCCTCGGGATGGGCGCGCTGCTCAAGTTCCTGCTCGAATACCGCCAGCTTTTCCTCCCAGTTTACGAGTTCGGTTCCTGAACCATCGGAGTCGGTGATTTTCAGGCGGAATGCGGCCACACGCTTGCGCAGCTCCGCCAGACTGGCCTCCAAGGGTCGGGCGACCGCACAACGGTCATACTGCGTCACGAAGGGATTGAAGTCCCCGTAGGTCAACGGATCGCATACGCCCTGATACGCCTCCGCTCCACTGCGCAACGCCGCAAGAGGCAGGCAATTGATTGTGGAATGGCCGGGGACGGAGGACCAGACCGTCTCCATCAGATCCGAGCCGCGCACGCACACCTTTTCACCTGGCGCAGCCCGGTACGTGATAGGAAGGCCCGGCTCGCCACCCCGCAGCGGGTTGACCCGTTCGCGATAAATGCCCCCGGCTATCACAATGTGATCGCCCGGCATCGCCACCGCAGCGGCTTCATTGATGCTGCGGAACACCTGAGCATTCGCGGGCATCGCCCGGGAACGGCCCACCCAGAGGGTGCGTCCCAGGGTCATTTCAGACTGCGGTTCATCTGTGATTTCTTGACAAGAGAGTAGTGTTATCGGTTTCATTAGTGGCATTTACGGTGACTTTTTAACTGACAAGGCCAACCTTTCCAAAAATAAGGCGGCGGGTGGGTTATGCGTCACTCGTCCCGGCAGCTTTAGCTGACAGAGAATCAGGCTCCCCGCACCGATTTGCTTCTCTGCAACGACCGGATGAGGTGTCCACATTTCTCCGAAGCCTCCCCGTCCGGCGAGCAAGATTGGCGACCAGCCCTCTCCCACGATCACGCTATCAGCAAAAGGGCTGGCGTAGCCCACCCTCTCATCGAACCAGAGACGGAAATCGTTCGCTGCAAAACCTTCCACCATTGGATGGCCCGTGGCTCGACTGCAAAAAGTTAACTCTCCCATACCGATAGGTGCGACTTCGAAGACCTCGTCGAGGACATCATACGTCCCATGCGGTAAGGGGCCGCAGAGCACCGTCTCGCCCGACCGGGCGCGTTCAATCATTTCGGGCGTAAGTTCGCCGGGCAGATCCAGCTCCGGCAGATCGCCGCGACGTGCAAAAACATCAAATTCGTGCTCGCTCTGACCGAGAAGCTGTCCGGTGGTATCAAGAATTTGAATGCGCAGCAGGAGGGCAGACCTTGCGTCCACCTTCGGCAATGCAAAGCAAATTCTGCCGAGGCCGAGCACATCGCAGGCAGGCAATTCCGGGAGAGAAGCGAGCAAAAAAGCGATCACCCGTTCACCTTGCCGCAGCTCGGCTCGCAGTTCGAGGCCACTCTGCGTCCGGGGCCGATCATTACTCACCCAAAGTTCTGCCGAGAAGGTCTCATCATCCCACCAAAACCGACGGGGCGCACGCAGGCTGGGCAATACCGGAGCCAGCGCATCGCGAAATGCAAAATAGGCTTTTTTCGGACGGCGTTCGCAATCCACAATCGTCTTCATCCAACCAGAGGGAAAGGCATCAATCCCCAAGTGGAGGGCAAAGCTGACCATCCGTGGATCACGTCGGAAAGCCTCGGTCATTTCGGTCACAGTCCAGGCCTGAAAGTCCTGACTGGCCTCGACCCAGCCCTGCAAGGAATCCGGTTTGTCATAAAATACCTGATACATATCGCCGCTTTGAGCTTTTCGGATGCGGCGGGGCATCCATGACGCCTCCTCGTCTTCTGACTGGGGCAACCAGTCTACCGGATATCTGCGGCGCATTAAATCGACCGGGTCGAGGCCCTCAGCGCCATACTCGCCGCAGGCGTAGTGCCAGCCCGGCTTAACGGGTTGCCAATATCCAGCCGCCAGTTTTCCGAATTCGATCATGTGGCCGTTATACCAGAGTGTATAGCAGTGATTGTCCGGCAATCCGGGCGAAGGCGGATCGTAGTCACCGTCCACTGGCTTGATTACGCGGTCGGGGTTTTCCAGCAACACGGCGTTCGATGCTGAATCAAAAAAGCGATTCAACTCATCCTTCCCGAGGTGCCGGTGCAATGCATTGTGCCAGGAGAGCGGGAAGGGCTCGTTAAAGAAACTCGTAACCATCACACTCGGATGCCGCCTGACGAAACGTTCCAGCTCCGAGGTCTGGCGCACCGCCTCATTAAACTGGTTCCGCCGAAGATTTTTGAAAAGCGGCAGATCAGCCTGTGCCATCAGGCCAAGCGCATCGCAAAGTTCCAGCACCTCATGATCGACCGGTCGCTGCGTGAAGCGGATATAATTTATACCGGCCATTTTGTAGATGAGTAGATCGTCGAGTAGTTGGTCATGGTTCTTTTCCATCACACAGAGCTGCTCGTGTCCCATCGTGTTGATTCCCCGCAGACGGATCGGTTGGCCATTGAGAAAGAGGCGGCCTTTGGGAGCCTCTTCGACCTCCATGCGAAAGTCTCGAAGGCCGAAGACGATGGTCTGGGCGTCGTCGCCCAGGCGCAGGTGCAGAGAATGCAACCAGGGTGTCTCAATCGTCCATAGGCGATCTGATCGCAAAGGAAGGCGCAACCGATAGAAATTTCGCCCGACACCGGGAAGCCCGGTCAGTTCAAGCTCGGTTTCTGGCAATACTTCGCCTTCGAAATTGCGCCCATGAATCTGCACCAGCGCAGTGAGCACTGCTTCCCCGGCCTCGCGTGCCTGCACCTCCAACCACAGCTCAATCGCGTTTTCGGTGAGCAAAGGTCTGACCCAAGCGTCTTCAATAAATACCTCTGGACGGGTTTCCAGATAGACCCGGCGGTAGATACCCATTCCGGGCGGGCAATGATGCCAACCGATGTGGGGTTCATCCCAGCCCGGTCCCGTTGCCGCGTAGAGTTTGTCTCCGGCGTCTTTCGAGTCCCACGAGTCATTGCCCATCATGATGGCATCGTTATCGACCTGAATCAGCAGCACATTCTTCTCATCCTCCCCGTTTAGGTAATCAGTGATGTCAAACTCGAAAGGCCCCACGATGCCTTCATGGTCGCCAATATAGGTTTCGTTCACAAAGACTTTGGCAAGGTAATCAACGCCTTCAAAGTGCAGCCAGACCCGCTTGCCGCCCGGCACCTGCGGCACCGAAAACTCTTTTCGGTAAAAGACCGTAGCTCGCCCGATGGGCGGACCATAGTGGGGCACGGTGACCGACTGCCAGTCCCCTCTACCCATAAGTGCATCTGGCAAACGCTCCGGACCTGGCTCGCCGCCGTGACGCCATTCGAAATCGACCAACTCGGTTTGCTGCCGCGAAGTCGTGAATACGGGCGCACAGTTTGACAAGTAGGGTTTCCAAACCTCGCGCAAGCGCCCGAGTTCAGAATCGAACCAACTCTGGCTTTCAGGGATGGGTGCTGCGCAAACTGCGGTATCGCCCGCCCTGAGCCGAAAGACTTGCTCATAGGTCAAGGGCAACGGCTGTGGCTCAATCAACCCTTCACCCGCAGCTTCCGCACGCTGGGCGATTTGAAGAAAAGCGTCTGTTTTTTCCTGAGAAGAAGTCATTTCGGTGGCCTGACGTTTCTCTCAACGGAGGGTCGGAGAGAGATACACGGGAATAAGCCATTCCGCTCCCTGGTATCCTAAATGGTTGAAGTCGGACGCGGGGAACGAGTGGACCTTGCCGCCGCGTTCTTCCTCGACCGGAACCAAATTATTGCCGGCATTGGAGTTGCTTCCAAGCCCCACCAGGCATTGCCGGGAATTCACTGAGCGGAAGGAGGGGAAGTCGCCCGGCAGCTTTTTGAAGCCCCCTTTCACCGGATAGATAAAGCCGCCAAACACTTCCGTGGTGCCTCCGTTGTCGGTGAGAAGATTGATGCCGTTTTGTTCGGTCTTAAAGCCGAGAATCCAGACCGTGGCGCCGCTGTTGTGGAAATGTACCCCGGAAAATTCGGGATTCACCGAGCGGCCCCACACGTTCTGACCGGTCACGAAGGGGCCGGTCGTTTCGGTATCCACCGGTGCGATGTTCTCCAAATAGACATCTCCGGTTGAACCAAGATTCTTGTAAGGATGGGTGTGGCCATGGTTCAGATCCCGAATATGGACCGCCCGATTGGACTTGTGATGCACCAGGGTTCCCTTCCCGCCCCACACCATGCCGACCCGCTGAAAGACCACCACGGGCGCCGGGCCGTCTTCCACCACGAAGCCGCCCTCGCCGCTGACTTGTACAGGCGAAAAGAGGAAGTCGATTTCCTCAACCGAGCCATGAACCCGGACCGGAGTCTGCAGCTTGTAGTGGGCTGCGGTATGGCTGGTACTGCCGCCGCGCGGGAAATAGACTTTTTTCTTTCCCGCGGCTGCGGCGGCGTCGATGGCCGCCTGAATGGCCGGGCCGTCATCCACCTTGTCGTCAAAGGTCGCCCCGTGCTCCACCACACTGACCCACTGCTCGAGCGGGAGCGGATCGATGGGGTGATCCTGAATCGGCAAATCGAGGGTGTTGGCAGCCCCGATCGAAGAATATTCGGCCAGAGTCGTTCCGCTGACGCCATGGATGACGGAAGCGTAGCCGGGTGCCGACACCTTTCGCGCAAAGACGTAGCCACCTTCATTGAGGATGGCCGAGTCTTTGGAAGAACCGGTAAAGGTGCTGTCCAGCACAACCGTGACCGCGCGCGGGGTCCCGTTTTTGATCACCGGAACACGGTTGTCGCTGCTGAGATTCCTGATGCTGAGAATGTTTTCATGATTGACGATCCCCGCAACCCGCTGCTTGCTGATCTTCATGTTCTCGATGGTCATACTGTATTCCCGATAGCTGTAGCTCACAGCCGTATCGAAGCCGACGATCTCCACATTTTTTAAAATGCCGGGGCCACACCATCCCTTGCGCAACTCAATGCCACAAAAACCCGCATAGTCCGGATCCGTGCTGCGGATTGTGACATTGCGGATGGCTCCATCGTTGTTGGTGATGTAGGCCACCCCGGTGGCACCGGGATTATTCGGGCCAATCTCAATCGTGACATCCGTGAGGTAGTTGCTGAAGGCCATGCCCGTGGTTCCCTTTACGTTGGGATAATCCTTGTGAAACCCAATCACCGGCCGGGGCGATGTCTTGTCGGTGAAGGTGCCCTCTTTAAGTTTAATGAGGGTCGCATCCCGGCCGGCGCCGACGAGACGATGCTGGGATTTCGTTGTGCCGACCCGCAAGGTGCCGGACACCAGATAGGTCCCGGGTGGAAAATAGACCGTGGTATTCGCCGCAAACGCCCGGTTGATCGCCTCTGTGTCGTCGGTGACCCCATCCCGCGCGGCGCCGTAGGCCACCACATTGGCTATGCGCGAAGATTCCGGCATAGGCACGGGACCCGGCTCCCAGGCCGTGACCATGCGTTCCTTAATTTTAGCTTCCAGCGCGATACGTGCCGCTTCACGGGCTTCTTCCTCGCGTTTCTTCTTTTCAACGTTCTCCTGGCTGATGGGAAAATCGCTGAACGATGTGGCCAGGCGAACCTCATCTATCCAGATCGGACTGCTGCCCGCGTTGAATCCCGCTTTGTTCCCCTTGAAATAGAGGGTGTCGAAGGTAAAAGACGGAATCTCCACCCCATCCACCTGCCAGGTGGTCGGTTCTTCGGTGAGGGTGTCCGCTTCGGTAAAGCGCTTGACGAAAACTCGGGCCACCGTACCGTTGTCGACAATCTTAAACAGGTAAAAATAGGGCTTGGTGTCCTCTTTCCATCCGGTGTTGTTCACCGACGTGTCACCGACATCATCCACCCCCCACTCGTCCCGGGCCTCCCGGAAAAAGCTGAAAACCGGCTTGCCCTGTATCCCGCCGGTCAAAAGTTGGAATCCAACCCCCACTGGTTTGTCGCTTCCGTTGGCCGCGCTGTTGTGCCGGGTGGCAAAGCCGATGTAGAGGGTTCCCTCTCCTCCAGCCGCTTTGGCCAGTTCCCGACCGAGGGATGCATGGTAAATCCGTATCCGGGTGTCGCCTTTAGGCGCATACCCCGTGGGGATCGCACCCGTCAGAGCCCCCTCTTCAAGACCAATCCGCGCATCATTTTCGCGAAACCCGTACCATTGGGTCCATGGACCTTTCCACCCCACGCCGCCGGACAAAGCCCTTATGGGAATGGGATTCGCGTGATTTCCGGCATAGGGCCGCAGTTCGGTCCCCACCGGATACTCGACCAGGTCTTCCGCCAGGATCTCCGCCCGAAGAATGGGCGATCCGGCCAGGAAAAGGAGGGTGACGGTGAAAAATGCGAACTTCAAATGGCGTGTATTCATAATGTGATGTAGGTGTTAGGGATGATCAATTTCGTAGTTTATCGTGTTCTCGGAGGCATCGGATTCCTTGGAAGGATCAAAATCGCGCTCCGCTTGTGAAAGGCTGAAAAAATGGTAGGGGTTTTGCCAGGCAAACGACTCTCCCGGGTCCAGATGAATTTCCAGGAAGGGTTCAAGGCAAATCGCCTTGCCGATCCCATAAAAATTAAGCTTCACCGGGGTGAAATCAAACCCGACCTTCAACCCCGCCCCGCTTCGGGTATTTACAAAGGTCATCGGCGCATGACGGAGAGTGGTCAGATCCCCTTCAATGGATGCCCCATAACCCACATCGGGACGGTAGGGTCCCAAAAAGCCTATGCCTTCAGGCCGGACATCCACCACGTCCTGCACCACCTGTGGATTTTTGATTTCAAATGGCAGCCGAATCTTCAGGTCGGGTCCGACAGGCTGGCCATCTATAACAACAAAGTTGTGATTATACCAACTCGTGACGATGGGCTTCGTGCCTGTGTTGGTAAGCACACGGCTGATCACAAAACCGGGAGGTTCTTCGCTCAGCTCCATTCGTTTCCGATAGTGATACGCATAGCCTTGGGGATCCTCCACTTCGTGAATGAATTCCACCCAGTCTTTACCATGGGTCACGGTCCATTTCCCAAAGTCAACAAGCTCATAGGTTCGCGGAAACCAATAGGGTTTCGGGTCGGGTTTACGCAAACGGCCCACGCCAATTTTCAGAAAGGTCTCTCCGACTTCCGCTTCGGCAAAACCCAAAGGATGGGTCATACCGAATTCCTCGGCGGGACCCACCACATCATCCGAGTAGTAGGGATTGTGAGCGCGATCCTTCCACTCCCCAAAAAAAGTATGATCCTTCCATTCCACGCCGGCAATCATCCCGGAGCGATCAAAACGGACGGCCCGGTAAAAACCTTTTTGATTATCAGGTGTATACACCACCGCTTTGACGGCATCATTTGAAAGCACCACGCGGGGATAGGTGCTTGCGCAGCCGTTGCCAAGGGCCAGAACACACAGGATCAGGACTAAGCGGCGGGAACTCATTCCGATGCCTCCGGCGGAAACTGCGTGACATATATCGGTATCAGCCACTCGTTGCCCTTATACCCATTGGATTGGAAATCCGCCGTGTGAAATTTGATATGCGCATCTCCTCTGCGGTCTTCAACGGGAGTCCGGCTCGTTCCTCCATTCTCCTGGGTGGCCAGTCCCGCCAGGAATTGGGTGGCATCAATGGTCTTAAAGGAAGGGAAATCCCCCTGTAATTTGCTAAAGTGTTTTCGGTTTGGATAAATAAGTCCTCCAAACACCCAGGTTTTTCCATCCTCTTCAGTGAGTACACTGACCCCGTTCTGCTCGATCTTAAATCCAAGAACCCAAACCGTTGCACCCTTGTTATGCAGGTGGACACCTGAATTCTCGGGATTGATGGAGCGTCCCCAAACGTGTTGCCCCTCCATAAAGGGGCCTATCGAACCGGCATTGACAGGGGCAATGTTTTCCAGAAACACATTGGCCCGGGAACCCAGGTTTTTATAGGGGGTGGTGGTTTGATGTGGAAAATCTCGAAGATGGACATCCCTCTCCGCTTTGTGGTGCACCAAGGTTCCGCCTCCTCCCCACACCTGGCCCGCTCTCTGAAAAACCACGACCGGGGCAGGCCCCTCATCGACAATAAAACCTCCCTCTTTGCCGATTTCCACGGGAGCGTACAGAAAATCAATTTCCTCCACAGATCCATAAAGGCGCACCGGGGCTTCAATCCGGTAGTGGTTTCCCTTAAACGTATCTACACCACCCATGGGGAAATATACTTTTTTCAGGCCGGATTCCGCTGCGGCGTTTATGGCTTTCTGCACCGCTTCGCTGTCATCCAGCTTGTCATCCGGATTTGCGCCATACGCGGCCACGCTTACCCATTGATCAAGCGGAAGGGGCATAATCACATGATCTTTGATTACAGGATCCGCTATCGAATAGGGGGCGGGAATGGAGGAGTATTCCTGAATCTTTTGCCGGGGATTGCCATCGAGAATTTGATCGTATCCCCCGGCCTCAATGTCCCGCAAATACAGATACCCGCCTTTATTAATAATCGCCTGCCCTTCCTGGCCGCCAGTGAGGGATGCATTCAACAAAACCGTTAATGCCCGGGGGGAGCCGTTGATTAAAGCGGGCACGGTGTTCCGACTGACCAGATTATGAATACTTAAAATATTCTCCTGATTCACGATTCCCGCAACCAATTGCCCTTCCAGGGTCAGATTTTCAATCGTCATGCTGTATTCCCGGTAGGCATAGTTGACCGCGGTATCAAATCCGACAATCTCCACATCTTTGATGATACCCGGACCACACCATCCTTTGCGCATGTCGATTGCACAGAACCCCTTGCCTTCGGGATCGAGACTGCGAATGGCGACATTCCGAATCGCGCCGTCATTGTTGGTGATATAGGCCACCCCCGTGGCGCCCGGGTTATCGGGTCCAATTTCAATCGTCAGATCCGTCAGGTAGTTGCTGAAAGAATCTCCGGTTGTATTTTTAACTTCCGGGTAGTTCCCATAAAAAGAAATGACGGCACCCGGCTTCTGTTTGTCCTTGAACACGCCTTCTTGAAGCCGGATGATTGTGGAATCGCGGCCGGCTCCGATCATCCGGGTTCTGGGGGTATTATTGGAGCGCGATTTAGTCTTCAGGGTGCCGGAAACCAGATAGATCCCGGGCGGAAAATACACGTTTCGAGAAGCGGCCAGCGCACGGTTGATGGCGGCGGTGTCATCTGTGACCCCATCCCGCGCCGCGCCGAAGGCAACCACATTCGCGATGTTCGAACCCTCCGGCATGGGGTTCTCCCCGGGGACCCAGGCGGTTTTCATCCATTCTTTAATTTTTAATTCCAGGGCCGCCTTCCGCGCCGCCTCCTCGGCTTCCTGTTCTTCCAGTTTCAGCAGGTTTGCTTTGTTGAATCCCAGGTCTTCAAATTGGGTGCCCATCCTGACCTCATCAATCCAGATATGGCTGGCCCCGCTGTTATAACCGGGTTTGTTCCCTTTGAAATAGACGGTATCAAAGGTAAAAGAGGGAATTTGAATGTCACGGACCTGCCAGGTCTCCGGCTCCTGAATCACCGTGTCCTGTTCTGAAAAACGGCTCGCGGAAATATGGGCCGTGGTTCCGTCATCCACGATCTTGAGGAGAGTAAAATACGCTTTTTCGTCCTCATGCCAATTTGTATTATCCACCGAGGGATCTCCGAGGGTGTCGATCCCCCAAATGTCCCGGGCTTTGCGAATAAAACTGAATACCGGCTGCCCGGTGATGCCACCCTGCAAAAGCTGAAACCCCACACCCACCGGGGCATCGTCGCCGTTGATCTTACTGGCATGTCGGGAGAGAAAAGCAATGTAACTGGTGGTTCCCCTGCCACCCACCGTACGTGATAATTCCCGGCCCAGGGAGGCGTGTGAGATCCGCAAGGCTGCATTTCCCTCCATCGCATATCCTCTGGGCACTCCTGTTTGTAAGGATACGTCTTCAAGGTTACTCAGCCTGATCCGGGCATCATTTTCTCTTGCGCCATACCACTGCGTCCATGGAGACTTCCATCCGAATCCGCCGGAGAGCATGGGATCGCTTTTGGGTTTTGACGCATTGCCATGGTATTCCAGTAACGCGGTGTCCAGCGGATACGCCAGGCGGTCAATGGCAATGATTTCTCCAAATCCATTCAGGCAAGTGAAAAAAATCAAGAGGAAGGAGAGATCGAAATAAGTGAACAGTGAACGGATTGATGTCATAATGTGAAAGGCATTAAAGGTTTGAGCCTATAGACCCCGACGAAATAGCGGCCTGATTAACAGGTGTTTTTCAAGGTACTCTATTCATACATAGCTATGCAACAAAAATCTTTCATCTTTCGAACGACGAGCCCTGCCGGGTGCCACAGTGCCTGGACAGGATCCCATAAGGCCCTGTTTATACATTACATCATGCGGTAAGAAAAATAATCAGTTTTCTCTTTAAACTTTTTCCCCAGAATGTGTATGTTATGAATATGTATGCATTCATAAGAAAACATCCTTCACGGGAACGCCAAAACGGTTCGGCACTTTTACTCACCTTATTGGTGGTGTCGTTATTGTTGGTCATCACCCTTGCATTCGTAACCTACGTGCGAATCGAGCTGCGTCAGGTGGGTGAGCGTCAGGCCCGGTTTCAGGCGGAACAGAACGCCGTTCTGGGCGTGAATCTGGCCTTGTCCCGCCTGCAGTCGATGGCGGGTCCGGATCAACGGGCGACCGCGACGGCATCCGCAATTTCTTTCCCGGGGTCTCCGGGAGGAGAGCCACGTACAGGAACCACCCACTGGTCAGGTGTCTGGCGCGCGGGGGCATCGAATCGCCTGGATGGCCGGGAACCCGCCCCGCTTCTGCTCGATTGGCTGGTGTCTGGACGTGAGACCGCCGCCACCGCCGCCGCGATCACACCGGAGCAATACAACTCGGGAATTGGAGCCGATGGAACAAGCACCCGGACAGACGAAGTCGTGCTGGTGGGGCCGGGAACCCTGGGGCTCCCCGCCGAGGGCATTGGGGTCACGGCGGATGATTTCGTGGTGGCTCCCAGAGTGCGGGCGGGAGAGGCTCTGGCCTACGCCTTCTGGGTCGGGGAGGAAAACGTGAAAGCGAAGGTCAATCTCCCCGACAGCGTGTCGACTGACCCGGTGGAAAGGCGCTGGGAAGCCTTCGCGCCGCCGGCGGCGCCGTTGAACGCGATGTCGGATCTCGGGACACTGCCCCGCTTCGATCCCCGTTGGGACCGCTTGCACTCGTTCAGCGGCCTGGATTTATTCTATCCCGCCGCCGCTCCCCTGCTGCGACGCGGGTTCCACACCCTGAGTCTCGATGCGGCCTCCGTCTTGTCCGACGCAAAAAAAGGAGGCCTCAAGAAGGACCTTTCCCTGGCCTTTGAACTGGACGACGCGGATTTCAACCGCTCCGAATTCGCGAGGGCAATGGCCACGAATGATCCGGTGCGCACGAACGCCAACCAAAACTTCAGCAATAAGACAGTCTTCGCGGAGCGCGACCCGGATTTGTACACGGTGGATTCCGGTGCCGACCCGGATCAGGATTATCTGGCGGGCCCGACCTGGCACTACCTGCGGGATTTTTACCGTTTATACAAACAGGCAGATGCGGCGACCGGAGCCCTGTCCAGTCGGCCCATGGCACCGAACCGGGAGGCCTCCACCAACAGCAGTGGGCTGAATTCGATGATCAAGAGTTTTACCGTGTCAGGTATCGGCTATTCAAACGAGTCGAACGCGCTTCGGCAGCGATGGGGGAGCAACGATAAAATTCTGCCTACCGGGGTTGAAGTGCATCCCGAACTCCAACGATTGATCATGCTGTACGGATTAAAGCTGGAGGGCGGTGTGCTGCACCTGGTGATGGAGCCTGTCGCCGTGCTGCACAATCCCTACAATGTGCCAGTGGAGATGCCGGGGATGCTGGCCGTATGGTCCAACGTCAGGCAGCATATCCGGATCGAGACCTATCTACCGGGTGCGTCTGACACGAACCCTGTCAGTTATCGTGAGCCACTCTATAATGGAAACTTCTTTGCCTGGAAAGGACGTTCCCTGATGGAAATCATGTTCGGGTCGTCAAATTCCGGAGAAGAGAACGCCGCCTTGATTTTCCAGTTGTCCAAAGACGGAATTGGTTCAAACGTGCCGGTTCGTTTCGAGCCCGGTGAAGTCAAATATTTTACCAGCGGCCTCTCCCGGACCGAAATCGTCAATACGGGAGACATGAAAATCTTTCATCTCAGGGAGGGGCTGGATCCAGCCACTCTTTTCCAGGGATACGGCTATGCCTATCCGCTGAGGTATCACAGAAGGCTGGGGGCGTATCCCAACGAGATTGTATCCTTTGGCCCCTTAGTCCTCCCCCCCGGCGGGACCGTTTTCGGTCAGATACTCGGGGTCGTGGGCAAGGACTTCGTAACCAAAACGGATGAGCCCAGCATCGGTCCATATGGGAGCCGAGGCGGCCCAGTAAATTACGGAGGGCTTAATCTGTTCCATTTACGGGAAGACCAGTTGGCGGAGGATACCGCAGCCCTGTTTTTTTACCAATCCGACGGGAGCTCCAGATGGGTCAAATCCCACACCCTTCGTTCGCTGGTTCCCTATGCCGACCTGAGGGCGATCCGACTGTGGAACAGTGATCTGCTGGGGGGCAAATTTTACGAAACGGGGGATCCCAAGCGTCGGTTCAGTGAAACCGAACTCCAACAGGTGCGGTATTTCGCCGCGAACGATCTCTATCTGAAGCCGGTCAACGACGATCAGACCCGTCCCAACAACATCAACCCCTTTGAGGTGCTGACCCAGCACAATCCCCGTGCGCCGGTTGCGGTGCCCTGGGAGGAGGGAGGCCGCGGCGTGAACGGAACGCGGGCACCCCAGACCTGGAGCGCACATAATCGGCACCTCGAGGATGGCCGACCCGACGGGGTGATCGGTACGGGCATCGACGGCCAAAGCGGTCTTTGGGGAGACGGGATGTTCGCCGAGGAGGGCGGAGCAGAATCCGTTGTTTTGTACGAAGTTCCGCGGCAGCCCCTGCTGAACCTTCAACAACTGGGGCAGGCCAACCTCTCTTTCTGGTCCTACCAGCCAACCTACGCTCTGGGGAACTCCCGGGCCAGTGCCTACATAGAGCGGGACCGGATATGGCACGGCACTCAGGTTTCCTCCAGTGTGGTGTCCTTCCAGTATGACAACGCCTATTTGCTCAATGAGACGCTTTGGGACGGGTACTTCTTTTCTGGGGTCACGGGCTGGAACGGACCCGGCAGCCCCGGGAATTCCCTCGCGGCGACTCTGGACCAATTTGTGTCAGATCCAGAGTCCATCCCCTTTACCCATCCCCGGCTCCACTTTCTCACGCGGGGTGCCGGAACGACGGCGGACGCGGGTCTGGACCTCTCCGAATATGCCACCGCTCAATCGCCCGACAGCCCCCTGCGTCCCCACAACCGCATGGCCCAACATCTTCTTTTGGAAGGAGGCTTCAATGTGAACAGTGTTTCGGTGGACGCGTGGAAAGCGGTCTTGTCCGGGCTGACCGAAAAGGGCGTGGTCCGCATGAATGCCAATGGCGTCATCCGTTTTGAATCCTTGAACGGGGAAACCGCTTTCGGCCCCCACAGTGCTTACCTCGGAGGCGGCGCCGCCGGAGGTGATTTGGAAGACTTCAGCGGCTTCCGTCCGCTGACCCCGGATGAAGTCAACCAACTGGCGCAAAGCATTGTGCTGGAAATCCGGGAACGCATACAGAGCCGGGGCGGCCCTTTTCTCTCCATGGGGGAATTTGTGAACCGTCGGCTGGTTCCCGCCGGTGGCCCGGATGCACACCAGGGTCTGGCCGGCGTGCTCCAGGCCGCCATCAACCGGACGGACCTGAATGACCCCGTCGAAAATGAATACGGCATCGATACGAATATCGATGGGTTTTTCACGTATAATGGCAGCCCGGACGGGGTGAGGGTGCCCTATGTGGACCCGGAGGCTTTTGCGGACACCACCCGCCGCGGGCTGCTCCGGCACCTGGATCAGCGGGCCATCCTTTCCGTGATCGGCTCCACCTCGACCATCCGTTCCGACACCTTCCGCATCCGCGCCTACGGCAGCAACACCGGGGATCCTGACAGGCCCGGCGCGGCCGAAGCCTGGTGCGAGGCGGTAGTACAGCGGATGCCGGAGTTTGTGGACGAAACCGATGAGCCCGCCTCCTCATTGGATCAGGTGGGTATCGTGAACCAGCACTTTGGCCGACAATTCCGCATCCTGTCCTTCAAATGGTTAAGCCCCGACGAACTTTGACCCTACTTGGGCACCGTACAAGAATTCAACCACTGATGGACACTGATAAACACTGATCTAACCAAGTGGGGAAACTGCGGAAGAAGGTTGGAAAAAAAGAAAAAATTCTGCAAACATATTAACTTAAGAACTTACAATACTCTGGACATCAGCTAACCATACCAAAGAGATGAGGAAATCAGTGTCCATCAGTGTTCATCAGTGGTTGAAAATGAAACCCAAAATGCCAACCATCAGACACACTGAACCTCGTAAACTCGGTCCGGTGGAATAAGACGATGAAAAAAAACTCCCATCAATTTCAACACCTCGTTTCCCGGTTTTTGTTGGGCGGGATTATGTTATGCACCCTCGCCCAGGCCCGGCCCGCCGACGAACCGCCTCCGATGGATGTCAAATTCCGCTGCCTGGGCTGGCGGCTTTCGCCGGAGCACCCTTTCGAATTTTTTTCCGAGGGAGAGTGGGTGGCCATCAACGACCTGAACACTTTCCACCGCAGCCTGGAGCCCTACCACTATGTGGGACCTAATCCGGTCGTTTTTTATATGAAAAATGCCGCGGATGAGCGGGTGCCCGTTTGTCAGGTTGATCTCTCCGGTGACTTCCTCGAGCCCCTGCTTCTTTTTACGAAAGTGAAGTCAGCGGACCCGGAAAGCCCCCGCTATCACGCCTTGCTCTTTGAGGACCATGACAGCCGTTTCCCCCCAGGATCTTTCCACTTTATTAATCTGACCCGAATGGAGCTCAGCGGGAAAATTGGAGACTCTACGTTCCAATTGGCTCCCGGAAAACAACTCAATGTGACCCCCTCCCTTCCGCCATCCCAACGCGCGGTGCATTTTCTGTTGGCGACCCGGGAAGCCTCCGGGGCTCTTAGACCCCTGAAGAGCACTTACATGCAATACGATGCCGACACCAAGCACCTCACGTTTGTGCTCCCCCATCCGAATGGGCGGGGAAATGTGAACACCTTCACCATAACGGAAGCGAAAAAACCGGATCGGGAGGAAAAATAGGCTTGCATAGCTATGTATTTTTTTTACATTTCCTCTCATGAACATAAATCTGATTACTTCCGTTCTTTCTATCACTGCGTCCATTTTCACCTTCCCGTTCGCATTGGGGGCCGAGTACCCGCGCGACATGCGGGTGGTGGATCTGTCGCAGCCTCCATACAACGCCGATTCCACAGGGCAAACCGATGCGACGGCGAGCATCCAGAAAGCACTGGACGATCATCACCTGGGTGACAACTGGATTCTCTATCTGCCTGATGGCACCTACCGGATTTCGGACACGCTGGACTGGGGAAACGGCGCCCGCATGGGGCCGGTCCTTCAGGGCCAAAGCCGCGACGGGACGGTTTTGAAGGTGAAAGACCAATGCGATGGATTTGGTGACGGCTTGGATCCGAAGCCTGTCATTACCATCGCCACACGAGGTTCCGCAGACGCTTTCTGTATGGCGGTGCGTAATCTAACCGTGAATACCGGGCGACAAAATCCGGGGGCGATCGCTTTGCAGTTTATGGCCAATAACCAGGGTGCGGTCCGGGATGTGCTGCTCGTGAGCGGGGACGGTGCCGGGGTCATCGGCCTCGACATGGCGTTTACGGACATGATCGGGCCGCTCCTGGTCAAGAATCTGGAGGTTCGGGGCTTTGATGTGGGCGTGGCCATGGCCAACGAAGTCGCGAGTATGACCTTTGAACACATCCGCCTGACCGGGCAGAAAGAGGTGGGGCTTCGCAACGCGGGCCAGTGCGTCAGCATCCGCGGACTGGTGAGTGAGAACACGGTGACTGCAGTTGAGAATCTCGGCCCGCAGTCGTTGATGGTGCTCATTGACTCCCGGCTTAAAGGAATGGGCGATGCCGCGGGTGTGCCCGCCATACGGAACAGCGGCTCCTGTTACCTGCGCGACATTGCGACTCCCGGCTACAGGCACCCTCTGGAAACCACCACGGGGCGATACACCGAGGTTGACCCGGCCCGCATTGACGAATTCATTTCGGGCCCGGTGCTGTCGTTGTTTCCCTCGCTGCACCACTCGCTCGACTTGCCAATCAAAGAGACGCCGGAAATCCCTTGGGGCGATGTAAGCACATGGGCCAATGTCGAGAGTTTCGGCGCCGATTCGCGCGACAAGGAGGATGATACCGAGGCGATACAGCGCGCGATTGATTCCGGGGCCGAAACCATCTACTTCCCGCACCCGCTTCCGGCGGGCAGGGAAAAGACCAACCTGCCGCGCGGTTCGTATCGGATCGACGGGACCGTTCGCATCCGGGGCAATGTGCGCCGACTGATCGGAGGAGGGGGGTCGTGGACCATGATTCGGGTGGGCGGTTCGACAAGGGATGCGGCTTTCCTCATTGAGGATGGCGCGGCTCCGGAGGTGATTTTTGAAGATTTCAATTTCGTGGATGCTGTCAAGGCCGGCGAACTCTGTCCGCTGATTACCCACCGCTCGAAACGGACCTTGGTGCTGCGCCATATCAACAGCATCATGCACAACAGCCTCTACCGGGGTGAACCGCAGGCGGGCACTGTTTTTTTTGAAGACGTTTCATCCCAGTTCCCCATGGGAGGCAGGAACCGAGCCGGCGATACTCCGCATTTTTACTTTGCTCCGGGCCAGAAGGCATGGGCACGTCAACTGAACCCCGAGACGGATGCGACGAAGATCGTCAACGACGGCGCGGATTTGTGGATACTGGGACTGAAAACGGAGGTGAAGAGCACGGTGCTCGAGAACCGCAATGGAGGACGCACGGAGATACTCGGGGGGTTGAATTATCCCTCGCTACCCGGAGAGGGGGATCAGACGATGTTCCGCCTCGTGGACGGCTCCTTCACCGCCGTCATGGGCGAAGCGGGTTTCAGCCGCCGATTCGATGTGCTGGTCGAAGAACATCGACTCGGAGAAACCAAGGTGCTGGGACGCGATCAGGCGCCGTCCCGGAGTGGCGGCAGTATGCTCCCGTTGTATACCGCTCACTGGCAAGCTTCCAACGAAAAGCCACAGCCACCGACTGACCTGGCCCTGACGTCCACCGATCCCCGTGCAACGCAACTCAGTTGGCAGGGGGCGAAGGCAAACGATCCCGCTCTGGGCGAGTATGTCGTGTATCGGGACGGGGTTGAAATCGGGCGAACCCGGCATACCACCTTCGCGGACAGTGGTCTACAGGACTCCACGACTTACGGCTATCGCGTCCAGGCTCTCAACCCCGCCTCTCAGCCCGCCGGAGAGGTGATCGGCTCGATCGCCACACGCACGGACGACACCCCTCCCGCACTGGTTCGTGCTGCATTTCAAAAATACCCTCCCTCGGTGCTTCTGGAATTCAGCGAACCGGTGGAGGCGTCGATCGTCAACCATCCCGAATTTTTTGAGGTTTTTCCCGCGCGACAAATTCGTGCCGTATCGTTCGGGCAGTCTGCCGGCGAGGTGCAGCTTCATCTGGACGATCAGCAAGGACTGCCGGACGAAGTCAGCATCCGGGGCATCCGGGATCGCGCCAAAACCCCCAACACCTTGGAACCGGTCACCGCTTCTGTGGATATTCCGATTCAGCCCAAACCGCTGTTGAACCTGAACTTTACAAGCATGGAGCCGGGCCGGATCCCGTCGGGGGTGGTCGATGACAGTGCCTGGAAAAGCGCGAAAGCGGATATCACCCTCGCAGCCGAGGGTGACGACGGCACCGCTCTGAAAGTGGTTGTCGATCCGTTCGCGCAGGTGATCCTGGGCCAGGTTCCCGTGGAGCGGGGACAAATGTACCGGGTCGTCGCGAACATACGCGCCAGCAAGCCGGACCAGAGGGTACGCCTGCAGGTGCGGCAAAAGGAGAAGCCATTTATGTCTCACGGTGCCGTTGGCCAGTCGGTCGGTGTAACGCCCACTTCGGTTCAGTTTGAGTTCAAAGGGAGCGCCGGCGATCCCTCGGCCCGGCTTTACCTCGTTTTGTCGGGTCAAACGACATTGTGGATTGATCGGGTACTCGTGCTCGCCATGCCGACCCCCGAACAATTGGCCGCCCCCGGGGACAGGACACCCCCTAAAATCGAAATGGCGCAACTGATGGAGTATCCAAGACGCATCGAAGTGAAGTTCGATGAGCCGGTCGATACCGCCTCGTCAACGGCGGCCAATTACGAATTATCACCGGATGCGCCCATTGAGAACATCTTTTCGGAAATGGATTCCGATGTAGTGGTGCTTCTGCTTGACCCCGCCGCAGACCCGCCCGGGCGGATCACGGTGCGGAATATTTCCGACATGGCGCCCCGACCGAACGTGCTCGATGAAGCAAGCATCGAGATTACGAAGGGACCGCTTCCGAAGGTTTTGCATGAGGAGACTTTCGATGATGTGGCACCGGGAAAATTGCCCTCCGGCGTTCGTGATGACAGTGCGTGGAAAAAAGCGAAAGCGGACCTGCAGGTGCGCGGCGGCGATGGCAACGGTTGGCTGGCCATCGGCGTGAACGGGTTTGCCCAGGTCGATTTGCAACGGGTGGCCCTCAAGCAGGGCCACCGCTACCGCGTCCTGGGTCGCCTGGCCACTGAGGATACGCCGCACGATGTGACGCTGATGGTCCGCCAGTTCACTGCGCCGTTCCATACCTATGGCGCCGCAAAGATCAGAGTAACCGGCGACAACACGAGCCGGGTCCTGCTCGACTTCGAGGCGGCCGCGACAGACGGCAACGCCCGCCTCTACTTGATCACCAACGCTGACGCGTCACTGCGACTCGACGATCTGATCATCGTCGAAAAGCCGGCCGTTCCCTGATAAAGTGCTGAAGCAACCTTATGGGATATTACAAAAATTCCGGAGTACTCGTACACATGCTCCTAAATCCACACGGACGCGGGGCATCCTGCCCCGGTCTTCCCGGCGCAGGATGCGCCGCGTCCATCCCACGCGCTTTCATTTCCCGAAATGTCATCAAACGGTAACTTTTCCGCGCAAACATGGTAACGGCTTTTTCGTTTACAGCTTCCCGTTTGTCTGCGTATATTAAAGAATATAAGACGCATACTCTTTACACAGCGTCTCAACCGTCCACCACATCAGGAGTGTTCATTATGCAAACCAAAACAACCTTATCTCTGCTCGCCGCCCTCACCCTGGGACTGGCCGCATCTCTCCACGCGGATGTAATCACTTACGCCTTTGACAGCGATTCCAAAGTGCCCACCACCGACACCTATGCGGATGCCAATGGCGGCACCCTGACCGGAGTGGGCTTCACCCTGACGGATTCAAATTTCGGCAACCCCGCCCCCTCCGTGGGCGCGCCCTTGGATGAAATCGCCACAAATCTCGATCTGGCCACCGACTACTACACCTTCACGATTTCGAAGGATGCCGGGGCCACGGACTATGGTCTGGCCTCCATCAGTTTCGAATATCAGGTAAATCACAGTAATACGGTGCACACCACCAACTTCTCGCTCTTTTCCAGCGTGACCGGATTCTCGAATGCCGGGCAACAAATCGCTTCTTTCGAATACGACGGAACGGCCGGGAGTGCATTTTTAAACACAGGAACCATCAATCTGGGAGCATCCTTCAGCGGATTGACGACAGATACGGAATTCCGGATCTATCTGGATGACAATGGCTCCGGATCGGGAGCGACCTATGCCAAAATCGACAACGTGAGCATCTCCGCCGTTCCAGAACCCGGCACCCTGGCTCTGCTCGGATTGTCCGGGCTGGCGTTGCTTGCCGGTCTGCGCCGCCGCAAGGCCTGAGGTCCGAAGCCTCCCTTTCGGTAAGTCATCCTTCGCCCCCCGTTCGTTTGAGCGAGGGGGCTTTTTATCTCTTTGCCCCAAAATGAACCCCACAATGCTCACCTGGCTCGGACAGAGCGGTTTCCTTCTCGAATCCGGAGGTGTCCGCCTGGCCATCGATCCGTACCTCTCCGACAGTCTGGCCCCGCGCGGTTTTGAGCGCACAATTCCTCCTCCGATTTCCTCTGACGATCTTCGTGCCGACTTTATCGTCTGCACCCATGACCACGGGGATCACTTTGATCCCGACACCATCCTCCCCGCGCTTCAGGTCCGACCGGACACTTGCGTCATTGGCCCGGCCAGCGTGGTGCGGCACGGAGAAGTTCTTGGCCTCCCGGTTACCGAGCTGTCGGCAAAATCCCCCCCTCTGGAATGCGGGCCCTTTACATTGCGCGCCGTTCCCGCCCACCACAGCGATCCCGCCGCCATCGGGCTGCGGATCGACTGTGAAAACTACTCTATCCACCACACCGGCGACACCACCACCACCGATGACCTCGCCGCCCGCGCCCTGAATTTCGGTCCGGTGGATCTTCTGCTGGTTTGCATCAATGGCAGGCTGGGCAACATGTCGGCCACCGAAGCCGCG
>JBBDRC010000138.1:0-1062 GCA_040905625.1 Kiritimatiellia bacterium | reverse complement strand
ACTGAATTTTTCGTCGTTTGAGCCTGGAGTCTTTTTTGTGCAGGCATGGATGGAATTCACCCTCTTCAAACGGATCGATCTTATCCAGACCGAGAGCTTCCGCCTTGCACCGGTATTTTTCGACCCGTTCCGGAGGAGCCTGGATCGGAGTGTGCACCGCGTAGTGGGCGAGATGCAGGAAAAAGGGACGGTCCCGGTCGCGGTTGCGAATCAATTGGTTGGTTTCATCCGTGAGCTGATCCGTCAGATAGGTTCCCGGCTTCGCCGGCGGCATGGGGATTTGCGGATAGGGAGCCCAGTAGCCGTTGGGTCCGGGTCCGCCGTGATGACAACCGCCGATATTCACATCGAACCCGTGATGTTCCGGGTAGAAGGGCTCATCCCCCAGATGCCACTTGCCCACATGCCAGGTCTGATAGCCGCCGTCCCGCAGGGACGTGGCCAGACTCTTTTCCTCCAGCGGCAGGTAATGCAGGTAGGACACATCCTTCAGTTTGCCTTCGGAATGGCCGCCAATCCATTGGGTGACACCCACCCGGGCCGGATATTTTCCGCTGAGAATGCTGGCACGGGTTGGGGAACAAACCGGACAGGAGGCGTAGGCGTTTTCAAAGCGCATTCCCTTCGCCGCCAACGCATCCAGCACCGGGGTTTCATAAAAACTGCTGCCAAAGGAGCCCAGGTCCCGGCAGCCCAAATCGTCGGCAAGAATAAAAAGAATGTTCGGTTTCATAGAAAATCAGAATATAACGTATTATATACATGAGATATCCTGACCGGAATGTCAATACAGTAGAAACGTTTTTCATTGAACTTCAATTGAGAATTACAAGTGAGCAACCGGAAGCGCGGTCACTGAATCGGTGATCGGCATCGGGCGGTCGGTTATGCAGATGATCACTCCGATAGGGGGTTCCGGGTTTTCAGTTCCGGGAACCGACTGAAGTCCCGGTCCACAGTCCAGAGTTCCTGGATCCCGCCCGCCAGACAACAGGCCGCGATACGTGCATCATGGATCATCGGCCCTTGGATTTCTCCTTTCTGCGCCAGATCCAGAAGAAG
>JBBDRC010000137.1:0-6354 GCA_040905625.1 Kiritimatiellia bacterium | reverse complement strand
GTCAGTGTGCGAGTTTCACGGTGGCCAATCGATTGAGGCTTACCCCGGCTTCCACCGCTTGGAGGGTGAGGTCGCGATGTACATCAGGAGGAACCCGCACCATAAATTTGCCACTGAATTTTCGACTGGCCAGTGGTTCGGGAGCAAATTCTCCTGATGCGTTCATTTCCTCCACGACATCGGCGACAATGCGTCGGACTCCTCGTAGCGCGGCTTCCGGCGACGCTGCCAGCCAGCTAAGACCGGGAAACTCGGCACACAGGCCGATATACTCCTGATCCTCATCGGACCAGGTGACTCGATAGGTGTAATGATCATTCTCAATTGTTTTCATAATCCAACCTCTCAATGGCTTTTAGAATCTGTTTGACTTGGTAAGCTTTGGCTTTTCCTTTTGCATTCTGAATATTGACACGGGGGTCACCCTGCCATGGAGTCTTGTACACCCGATGACTGGATTTCCGTTGTCGGGCCTCGCCAAAAAAGTGATCACATACCCGGCAAAGGTCTGCGAAGCGTATCCCGTTGGGACTTTGCCGCATTTGCTCGAGAATTTGATCAACCTTGAACATCACTAAATAGTATCATTATTGATATCTTCGTCAAGCCCGTATTGATTAGATTTTCGATACAGGTACGCATGTGCCTGATCGGGAATAAGGATGCGGTTAGCCAAATTGTTATGAATCCCCCTTTAAATGCAAGGGGTTTTCGGGGTTAAAATGTTTCACATAAGGGTATAGAATTCGGGATGGATCATTTGCATCCTTAGGGGCCTGAAGGCAATCCGCTCTCTGGCGCTTTAACTTGGTAAGTACCGCCAACCAAAGGGATGGCGTTAGCGTCGGGGTTAGGCTCAATCAGGAAATATCATCACTCTGCCCGTGATCCGGATTCGGAGCTGCTCTATTTGCCAAAAATTATCCTCGAAGGGGCCGTCCGATGGATCTTCAGGTGGACCTCCGACCGGCAACTTGAGCTGGGCGGTTTCCCGGTACTCGGTCACGATGGAGATTTTTTTTCAAAAGGGGCTTGATTGCCCTGTAGAATACTCTACATTTAATCTCTACTAAATCTATCGACATACCGTGTTAAATATGGCGTCATTAAGGCGTCGCAACCTGGAGAAACGAAAAATGCCTGTATTCAACAACATTGTGGAAACGGTCGGCGGAACCCCGCTGGTCAAACTCAACCGCGTAACCGAAGGTTGCGTTGGCGAAGTCTATGTAAAACTGGAATCACGAAATCCGCTGTACAGCGTGAAGGACCGTATAGGGAAATCCATGATCGAGGCGGCGGAGAAATCCGGCGAATTGAAACCGGGCGGCACCATCATCGAACCCACCTCGGGAAACACGGGAATCGCGCTGGCCTTCGTGGCGGCGGCGAAAGGCTATCGCTGTATTCTGTGCATGCCGGAAAGCATGAGCCTGGAGCGTCGTCATCTGCTGAAAATTCTGGGTGCGGAACTGGTGTTGACCCCGGCGGAAAAAGGCATGCCCGGCGCCATCGCCAAGGCGGAGGACATGCAAAAATCCACCCCCGGCTCCTTCATGCCGCAGCAGTTTAACAATGAAAACAATCCGCTTGTGCATTACCAGACCACGGGTCCCGAAATCTGGGAAGACACTAACGGGGATGTGGATGCGCTGGTGGCGGGCGTTGGAACCGGCGGCACCATCAGCGGTGCCGGGAAATTCCTCAAAGAAAAGAACCCCGGCTTCAAAGCCATTGCGGTCGAACCCATTGGATCTCCGGTTCTGAGCGGTGGAAATCCGGGCCCTCATAAAATTCAGGGCATCGGAGCGGGTTTCATCCCCAAGAACTACCACAGCGATGTGGTGGACGACATCATCCAGATCAATGAGGAACAATCCGGCGAGATGGCCCGGCGCTGTGCCCGCGAAGAGGGTATCCTCCTGGGAATCTCAGCGGGCGGCAATGTCTACGCGGCCGTGGAATACGCCAAGCGCCCGGAAAACGCGGGCAAGAAAATTGTCTGCATCGGATGCGACACCGGCGAGCGGTATCTCTCCACCTGGCTGTTCCAGCAGTATCTGGGTTAACCCCCCTTCCTGCTGAGTAAGCCATCAACAATCATCAACCAACAATCATCAATCGTACATCTTCAGCACGTTTACCATTGCATCTTACAGCACCCCCAAGTGTAAAGATTGATGATTGATGATATTTGAATTTTGATTGTTGATGGCTTCTTTGTCGAATTCACTGACTGAAGGCGACACTCACACGCGCCCCCCCGCCACCCCCATGGAGTGTGATATCCTCTGGAAGACTGCGCAAAAGGTGAAATTTAAAGCGAACTTCGCGTTTACCACGATGGCTGCGGCGCGTGGCACGCGGCGCGGAGGACGCAAAGATTCACATTACGAAATGCCCCCTAAATAGGCCATCAAAAATCAACAATCATCAATCATCAATCATCAATCATCCCCCCGTCCGGAAATCGGCGTTTGCCGATTTTCGGACGGGAGGACGAACGGTTCTTATTGCCAGTTGCCCATGGATTCGATCTCATCGCAATGCTCCAGAAACAACTTCACCAGTTCGGGATCGAATTGCGTTCCGGATTTGGATTCCAGTTCCCGCACCGCCTCCTGACACGGAATAAAGGGTTTGTAAATACGATTGGCGCGCATGGTGTCGTAGGCATCTACCAGCGTAAACAGGCGGGCGCCCAGCGGAATCTCCTCCCCTTTCAACCCGTGGGGGTAGCCACTTCCGTCGTACGCCTCGTGATGGTGAAGAATAATCTCAGCGGCTTTTTCGAGAAAAGGATACCCGGCCACGAACCGATGTCCGATCAGCGGATGTTGGCGCATGATCATCCATTCGGATTCGGTCAGTCCCCCCTGCTTGTGCAGAATCGCCTCGGGTATCGCCAACTTGCCGATATCGTGCAGTTGCGCCCCTCGTCGAATGTGGAGTTTCTCCGCTTCCGGCAATTCAAGTTTGTCCAGAAGAAATCCCGTAATGCGGGTAACCCGCAGACTGTGCAGTCCGGTCTCAAATTCCTTGGTGGACAAAATCAGATTGAAGGTCTCAACCACTTGCGCCTCCTGACTGGACAGTCTCTCCTCCAGCCGTTCCACCTTGCGTTCCAGTTTTCGAATTTCATCCCCCTCCCCCCGGGTGGAGGCGTGCCCGGAGGCCTCCCCCTTCCGAAGGTCGGGCGTCCACAGTGTCACCCGGTTCCGCCCCGCGCGTTTGGATGCGTACAACACCCTGTCCACACGGTCCAACAAATCCTCCTTGGACAACGGCTCTTCGTTCACATCATGCACCACCAGCCCCATTGAAAGCGTAACCTCCCGTTCGGGATCCTCCGGCAGTGTCACCTTGGTTCGAACCTTGGTTAGAATGTCTCGCGCCAATTGCAAAAGATCACGGTTGTGGATGTCGGTCAGGAAAAGCAAAAATTCATCACCACCCATTCGGATCAAATCATCGGTTTCCCGGACCGTTTGTTTGATCACCTGCACCAACTGAATCAAACAGCCATCCCCCGCGCCGTGACCATAGGAATCGTTGATGGACTTAAAATGATCCACATCCAGCAGGAGCACCGCGAACGATTTCGCTTTCTGATTCGGATCCGCCTCGCAGAGCATGGCCAATTCCACGTCCATGAACCAACGGTTGAAGCACCCCGTCAGCGGGTCGGTAATCAAAAGTTCACGGACGTGCTGAATCGCCAGCAAACTGGTCCCGAGGTGATGCAGCACGAAATCCAGGCGGGCCAGACATTCGGGGGGAAGCTCCGGATCGGAGGGACGATCCACCAACAGCACCCCCAGGTCCTCTTTCCCGATCCGAACCGGATAGGAACTCCATGAACAGGTCGGACATCCGGGCTCAAGCTTCGGGTCCAGCACATCCACAACCACCGACCGGGTTGCGACCGTCACATCCTGTTCACTTAAGTTCCGGTACGCCGCCCGGGCATCCATTTCCAATTGTTCCTTCGCGCGGGACGTCAGGGGACCCGGAGACGCGACAACCAACACCCATTGACGGTCGTCTTCTTTTGTCCAGAGCACAACGGCCTCTCCCTGAAAATGATCCAACAGCCCCCGTGCGCAAATTTTCAGCATTTCCAACTGATCGTGCTGGTGAAAACCGGCATCCAACATCCGCTGGACCAACCGGAATTCAGGAGGAAGAAGGTCTTGAAGATTCGAATCCGAAGAGCGCTCCGGATTTTGATGAGGGTTATGTGAGCTTGTCATTGTAATTTTCAATGCATACCATATATGGAGAAAAGGTCGAATCCATAGTGCCACTTGAAATGAAATTACAACTTCGAAAACCGACCTGGACGGAAAAACGGGACTCCATCAGACTCGAACTGGAGTGTCCGGTCAGTTACCGCACTGTAACCTCGAGTCTGGGCATTTTCAAAAAAGTGTCAAAACCCATGAGCGGCATGTTGCTCAAGCCCTCCATGCGGGGGCTGCGGCTGCTTACCTCCGAGGCTGTTCCCAAAGAGACGATGGTTCACATTACCGTCGAGATGACCCGGTTGGGATATGACCGCAGCTACGAAGTTCACGGCAAAGTCGTCTGGACCGACTACTCGGCGAAAACCAAAGGATTCGAGCAGGGAGTCTGCCTGCTCGACAGCGGCCCGGACAGCAAACGGTGGAAAAAATACATTATGGAATGCCTGCAAAGCACGGATCGAAACTGGCGGGGTAAATAACCCGCTCACCCCATGCTGTCCATCTCGACCTTCAATCGCTCTTCGATATCGTGTTCGTAGAGCGGAATCAACAGTTCGTCCAGATCCCCTTCAATGATCCGGTCCAGGTGGTAGATGGTCAGTCCGATCCGGTGATCGGTGAGGCGGTTTTGCGGAAAATTGTAGGTGCGGATCCGCTCGCTGCGGTCGCCGGTGCCGATCATGGTTTTGCGGTCGCCGGCCCGCTTGGCCTCCTCTTCCTGCCTCTGGCGGTCGAACAGTCGGGCCTGCAGCACCAGCAGGGCTTTTTCCCGGTTGCGGTGCTGGGATTTTTCATCCTGACACTGCACGATCAGTCCGGTGGGGAGGTGGGTGATGCGGATGGCGCTGTCGGTGGTGTTCACCGATTGCCCGCCGGGGCCGGAACTGCGGAACACATCCACGCGGATGTCCTCCTGGGGAATCTGGATCTCATCCATCTCCTCCGCCTCCGGAAGAATCGCCACGGTGGCGGCGGAGGTATGTATTCTTCCGGCGGCTTCCGTGGCGGGAACCCGCTGCACCCGGTGCACCCCGCTCTCATACTTCATATACTTATAAATTTCCGGTCCCTCAATCGAGGCGATGATTTCCTTGTACCCCCCCATCTCCGATTCGCTCGCATCCAGAATTTTGCAGTTCCAGCCTTTGGTTTCCGCATAGCGCTGGTACATCCGGAATAAATCTCCCGCGAATAGGGCGGCCTCATCCCCGCCGGTTCCGGCGCGGATTTCCAGAATACTGTTCCGGTCATCGGTCGGGTCCGGGTCCAGAAGGGCCACTTTCACAGTCTTTTCGGCATCGGGCAGGCGGGCTTCCAGCTCTTCGAGCTCCATTTCGGCCATTTCCCGCATCTCCTCTCCCAGCGACGCATCCTCCAGCATCTCCCGGATTTCGGTGAGTTGCTGAACCAAATCCACGTAGGTTTTCCCGATATCCCGAAGGGTTTTGGTCTGCTTATGCTCGGTGAGAATGCCCCGCATTTTCGACTGATCGTTGGCGATCTGGGGAGTTCCCATTTGGGTCTCCAACTCGTGCAGGCGGGCGTTGAGCTTTTCAAGATAGGCGGCATCAATCATGATTCAGTCTTTGGCGGGGCACAGGTACAAAACAAGTACCCGGAAACACGTCTCCGGGTACGAACTGCCGCCCGATGCCCGGTGAGGCGGAGACGGCTCCATGTGTGATCTCACAAATCAGCGGCGACGGGCGTATTTCTTGTTGAAACGTTCCACGCGGCCTTCAGTGTCGATCAGTTTGGAATCACCCGTGAAAAAAGGGTGACAGGAGCCGCAGGTGTTCACATGCATTTCTTTGCGGGTGGAGCGGGTTTCGTGTACCGCGCCACAGGCACAGGTAATTTTGGCATCGATATATTCGGGATGAATGTCCGTTTTCATGAGAATCCTCTAAAATTGATTGAAAGAGCAGTGGCTTATAGTCAAGGTGACCCCGAATGGCAAGCGAAAAGTCCTGCGGAATTGCTCAAAAGGAAAAGTCGTATTTCCCCCTCTTTTATGTAAACTCTAATTTGTCACTGGTCATTGGTCACGGGTCATTGGTCACGGGTCATTGGTCACGGGTCATTGGTCACGGGTCATTGGTCATTG
>JBBDRC010000136.1:0-1081 GCA_040905625.1 Kiritimatiellia bacterium | reverse complement strand
CATGAGCGCGTTGTGCTCATGGAACAAAAATCGAACACCCTGGATGCCCGCGAGGCGAAGGTGGATATGCGCCTTCACGAAATCGAAGAGGCGGGCGGGAAATTGACCGCCCGTCAGGCTGAATTCGAGGAGTTGATGTCCGAACAGCGCACTCGACTGCAGGAAATCGCCGGTTTGACGGCCGAGCAGGCGCGTGCCGAAATGCTGGCGAAAATCGAAGACGATGTCCGCGGGGAATCGGCCAACCTGATTCGTCAGGTCCAAAGCGACATGCAGCGGAAAGCGAAGCAGGAGGCTCAGAAAATCATTATCTACGCCATTGAACGCTATGCGGCGGACACCGTTCACGATGTCACCACCACCTCCGTGCATTTGCCTTCCGAGGAAATGAAGGGCCGGATTATCGGAAAGGAAGGTCGGAATATCCGATCCATCGAATCCGAAACCGGGGTCAATGTGATGATCGATGACACCCCGCAAATGGTCATTCTTTCCGGTTTCGACCCCATGCGGCGCGAAATTGCCCGGATTTCGCTTGAACGGTTGATCCAGGACGGTCGCATCCATCCCGCGAATATCGAGGAAACCGTGGCCAAAGTGCGCGCTGAAGTGGAGGACACGGTGCGTAAAGCGGGTGAAAACGCAGTTTTCGAACTGGGTTTGACCAAAATTCATCCCGACGTCATTCATACCCTCGGCCGTCTGAAGTATCGTCAAAGCTACTCCCAGAACGTGCTGAGCCACAGCATTGAAATGGCGTATATCATGGGCAGCATGGCGGCGGAGCTGGGCCTGGATGTCGACACATCCAAGCGGATTGGCCTTTTGCACGACATTGGCAAGGCTCTCACCCACGAGGTGGAGGGTTCCCACGCGGTCATTGGAGGGGATCTGCTGAAAAAATTCGGTGAAAAACCGCTGATTGTCAACGCGGTCGCCGCCCACCACCGGGAAGTCGAGCCCGAAAGCATCTACGCGCATCTGGCCATGGCCGCGGATGCCATCACCGCCGCGCGCCCCGGCGCCCGCTACTAAAACACCCACCATTACCTGAAACGTCTGGGGGATATCGAGGAGTTCG
>JBBDRC010000135.1:0-6404 GCA_040905625.1 Kiritimatiellia bacterium | reverse complement strand
AAAAGTCATAGAGTTCAACGTATTTATCCAGCAGCGCCTCGGCCTGATTCCGGGAGGTCTGAAGTTCTTCGTTCTGCATCTCCAGTTCGATCTGGTGAACCTGCAGTTCGTGAAGCAGACGCCGGGAGTCGGCATCGGAGATCAGGGCTTCTCTCTCCTCCCTCTCCTTTACTTCTTCAGTGATCCGGAGTTCGGCGCGGCGGCGCAGTTCCTGCGCAGCCGCAAGCGCCTTGTCCGTCTCCTGCTTTTTTCTGGAAGGCTTTCGCCCCCCCCGGTCTGAGTCTGATTTTTTCATAGTGTCATGCCTGTCCTCCCCGCCAGGGGCCTGAGCGATTGCCGCGTCTCAGGATTTGCTTCCTTTTGTCTTGGATGTCTGCTCCCGGGTGTGGCTGGCCACCTGATCCTCCAAGTCGGATTGCAGGACAGATTGCCGTTCCCGGAGTTGTGCCTCCAGATTTTTGGCCACCGTGATATCCGTGAAGGTGATCACCAATCCGTCAATTCGATCATCCGTCGTGCGGTAGGGCATGATGCGCACCGTGAACCAGCGATCATCGCACGTGGAAATGGATTTTTCCGACACCGCCAGGCTCCGCAACACCTCCTTCGCATCCCCGGCCAGTTCAGGATAACGCAGATCCGACGCCAGATCCGAAAGGGGGCGGCCGACATCTCCGGGAATAAGCTTGATGATCTTTTTGGTCAGCGGCGTGAAGCGGCGCACATTGAGATCATTGTCCAGAAAGAGGGTGGCGATATCGGTGCTGTCGAGCAGGTTCTTCATGTCGTTGCTTACCCTGGAAAGCTCGTCCACTTTGGCCTGCAGTTCCGCGTTGACGGTCTGCAGCTCCTCGTTCAGCGACTGCATTTCCTCGTGCGAGGTGGTGAGTTCCTCGTTGGTGGATTGGAGTTCTTCGTTGGTGGACTGCAACTCTTCATTTGCCGAGCGGAGTTCCTCCTGCGAGGTCTGCATTTCCTCGTGGGTGATGCGGGCCTCGTGGCGAACCTGCTCGAGTTCCCGCTCCATTTCCGTGACCCGGATGCTGTGAGCCTGTCCCCGGGAGGATTCTGCTGTCGCCGGCGGGTCCTCGGGAAGCTCCACGTCGGTGAACACGATCATCACCAGGCCCTGCAGGGGACCCTCGGCCTCCAGCCGTTCCACCCGGAGATTCACCCCCTGTTCCTTTCCCTGATCCGAGACTTTCAGCCCCTGAACAGTGATGGCGGATCCCGTTTCCCGGCGGAGGGCCTTCTGGAACGCGCAATCGAGTTCGAAACGGAGACCTTCCCGGGCCATGGCAAAAATATTCCAGTTGGCCTTGCCCGCGGCCGGTTCCAGATACTTTCCGGTTCGACCGCTGATATAAAGGATATCGCCCTTGTCATTGGTGAGCACCGAGGGCGGGGCCACCTGCTGTAACACCAACTGATCCGCCGCCGACTGCAGATTGGCCGTCACTTTAGGAGCCGGCCGCGCCTTTCCGTCGGCTTGGGGTTTGGCACTGAAGGACGAGGGAAACTGCACTGGCACCGGGCCCAAAGTGGATTCCGTTCGCTGAAAAATCCTTAATTTTCCGTTGACCGGCACAAACAATTCGCCGCCCCCGCTCACCGTCTCCGCGCTGCCGAGTATCAGGATGCCGCCGGAATTCATACTGTAGTGGAACAGAGGAATCAGTTTTTTCTGCACCTCGGAGGTCAGATAAATCAGCAGATTGCGACAGCTCAGGATATCCAGCTTGGTAAAGGGCGGATCCCGGATAATATCCTGCGGTGCGAAAATGATCATTTCCCGGATTTCCTTGCACATTCGGTAGCCGTGCTCTTCTTTGATAAAAAAGCGCTGCAGCCGTTCCGGAGTCAGGTCGGAGGCGATATTTTCAGGGAACAGCCCCTGCCGGGCTTTATCAATGGCGTCCCGGTCCAGATCGGTGGCGAAGATTTGCAGAGTACACCGGGCCTTCGGGCGGATCCTCTCCACCGCCTCTTTGAACACAATGGCCAACGAATACACCTCCTCTCCCGTGGAGCAGCCGGGCACCCAGGCCCGCAGAGTGGAGGAATCGGGCGAGCGGCGTTTCAGCAGAGCCGGAATCACCTCTCCGCTCAATTGTTCCCAGACGTCGTGGTCACGGAAAAAGCGGGTCACCCCGATCAGCAATTCCTTGAACAGCAGATCCAGTTCCTGCGGGTTGTCCTGCAAATACCGGACATAGGTCGCCATTTTATCGATCTGGTGCAGCCCCATGCGCCGCTCAATCCGGCGCGCAATGGTGTTTCGTTTGTAGAGAGAATAGTCATGCCCGGAACGTGACCGAATGAGAACCAGAATCTTATCCAGCGCCCCCTGAACCTTGTCGTCGATGGGAACGTCGGATGCGGGAAGCAGCGGCGTGCGCCGCAGGTACGAGCAGATTCTGGACGGCAGGGCATCGGGAGCGGCCACGATATCCGCCAGGCCGGCCTTCATCGCGCTGCGCGGCATGCTGTCGAATTTGGCCGTCGCGGGATCCTGCACCAGTGCCACCCCCGCCTTTTCCTTGATGGCGCGAAGCCCCAGGGTTCCGTCGGAGCCCATTCCGGAAAGAATCACCCCGATGCTGTGCTCCTGACGGTCTTCGGCCAGTGAACGCAGAAAATAATCAATGGGCAGGCGCAGGCCGCGGGGGGCCGCGGGGGGCAGCAGATGCAGAACGTCATGCAGAATCGACATGTCTTTGTTGGGTGGAATCACATACACGCAATCCGGACACACCCGGGTGCGATCCTTGACCTGAACCACGGACATTTTGGTCACCCGCTGCAGCAGTTCAGGCATGATGCCCTTGTGCGTCGGGTCCAGATGCTGCACAATCACGAACGCCATGCCGCAGTGCTCAGGCACATGTTCCAGAAACCGCTCCAATGCTTCAAGCCCCCCGGCGGAGGCACCGATCCCGACAATTGGAAACGGGCGGCTTTCCGCGTCGGCTGGTTTTACGGACGCACTCTTTTTGTTCTTTTTTTCGGGTTTGGGGTTGTCGGGTGCCTTCATCGTCTTCTTCCCTGTACGGGTTCCTCAACAACCCTTGACCCGATTACGCTGTGGAAGCAAACACTTTGTGGGCAAATCACGGTAGGTGTTCACCCCATTTCATTCATTATGAGGATCGGGTACACTTCACACAGGTTGCCGGAATTCACTGACAACCCCTAACAAAACAAAAAAGGAAAACCTATGCATTATCCAAAACTTAACTATTTGTGCCTTGCGGCTTTCACCGCCGTCGGCCTTTTCACCTCTCCGGCGCTTCATGCGGCCGGGAGCGACGATCAAATCGAATCGTCTTTCACAGAATCCCACGTGTACCGCACCCACCTCAACGAAGACGACATCTCCATTGATGCCGAGGACGGTGTCGTCACCTTAAGCGGCACCGTGGCCTCGAAATCCAATAAAGATCTGGCGGAAGACACCGCGGCCGCACTGGTAAACGTCACCCGGGTGATCAGCACAATCCAAACAGAAGAAGAAGTTGATGAAGACTCCTCCGACAAGTGGATAGAACGCAAGGTGAATTTCAGCCTGTTATTCCATCGGAATGTGGCCATGGGCTCCACCACCGTCGACGTGGAAAACGGAATTGTCACCCTGAGCGGAAAAGCGTCCAGCCAGGCGCAAAAGGATCTGACCGGTGAATATGCGTCTGACATCGACGGTGTGGAATCAGTCGTCAACAACATCACCGTAACCGCTGACTCCGAAGATGTGAACTCCGAAGATGTGGAGCGCACTCCCGGCGAAAAAATCGACGACGCATCCGTCACCGCCCAGGTCAAAAGCGTCTTAAAGAATCATCGCTCCACCCGTGAGACGGATATTAAAGTGATCACCCGTACTGGGAAGGTGACGTTGACCGGCATTGCCCGGAACGATGCCGAAAAAGCACTGGTCTCCAAGATGGTGTCCAACGTGAAAGGTGTCGACAACGTGAACAACGAAATGACCGTACATCCGGTTGAAAACCTGTAAACCTGTTTATCCAGGAACATACAACTAAAACCTCAATAAGGAAATACTATGCCTTTACTTAATATTATTATCACTCTGGTCCTGGTCGGCGTTGCCCTTTGGGCAATCAATCGGTTTATCCCGATGGCCGCATCCGTGAAGAAAATCCTGAACATCATCGTGGTGGTGGTGCTCTGCATTTGGCTGCTTCAGGTGTTTGGTATCATCGATGGTTCCAGCATCAGTATCAATTAGGCTTAAACGGTCCTGAGGGAAGCGTTGGGCACTTACCATCGCCTCCTCACGTCCACGACCCCGGCGGGTTTTCCCGCCGGGGTCTTTTTTTGCCCTGGTAGGGTTTCACCCCGTTGGAAAATCAGGCGTGATCATGTAGTATGTCGACCCTGTTAAACAACCACCCCGTGACCTGCATAGCGTGGAAATCGGAAACCAACCCAAACAAAGTAAAGATGGAGATACAGATGAAGACAAAATATTCAACCCTACTGTCAACCACAAAGCTCGCCTTGTGCGGTATCCTGTTGTCTGCTCCGTACGCCATGGCTGCCGGAAACGAAAGCCTGAACGGTTCCGATGAAAAATTTATTAAAAACTGCGCTGTACATGACATGGAGGAAATGAAGCTTGCGGAACTCGCGGTTCAAAAGGCCAATCATCCGGATGTTAAAGCTTATGCGGAGAGGATCGTTAGAGATCACACCACCTCCGGTGCCAGCCTGGCCGCCCTGGCGTCAATCAAAGGTGTGGAACTGTCCGGCGATACCGAATCCGGTCCCACCAGAACCTACCGGAGTCTGGAGAAAACCCCTTTGACCAAATTCGATAAGAAATTTATTGACCGCATGGTGAGAAGCCACAAAGATCATGTGAGTAACCATGAGAAAGCATCCAAGCATGCAGAAGACGATGACGTGAAGGCCTACGCGAATGAGCGGCTGACGACCCTCAGACTCCATCTTGAACATGCCACAAATTTAAGTGTTTTGGAGTCTGAATTGAGTGCACTTGTTCAACAATAGGGTCAGACCCGGATGGTGCTGGTATAAGCTCCGGAGGAGCTAACGTGGATAGCCCAGGGTAAGCGACGGAGGAGTGCAGCCCCGGGAAAACGGATAAATAAACGTGGGCCCCAGGGGTCCGGGCGGAACGGAAACTCACGCACGAGTACCTTTGAAAAGGTCGCCCGCACCCCTGGGGCGCCCACAACCATCACCTAAGTACCCGGGGCTGCAGTCGTTCCTCCTTTACCCCGGGCTAGCTGCGTTGCCCCCATCCGGGGGAATTTTTCTTAGCGATTTCATACAAAAAGGGGTTAATTTAGTGCCCTTCAACCCTGTTCAAACTCACAAGACTTCCCGTGGAAGGGTTTCACCCCATTTCGTTTTAACGGAAAGCATTGTAAGATGATTCTGTTGTATGAAATCTTACACTACACAGCGCCTTACCTAACCACGACCAACCAAAGAAAAAACCATGACCACAAAACGAAAAGCCACCGGAACCAGTATCCAGTCCGCCATTAAAATCCTCGAGGAAGCCGCCAAGGACAAAAGAGAGGAAGTGCAGGAACTCTTCACGGGCAATTACGAGCATCTGAAGGATCTGTACAAGGATAATGAAAAAAGTCTGATGAAAACCCTTCACAACGCCAAGGACAGCGCGGTCGAAACCGCGACGGATTTGGAGAAAGAAGGGGTCCGCAAGGCCCGCGTGCTGGGCCATGACGTGGACAAAAACGTGCATGAATTCCCCTGGCGCTACATCGGCGGTTCCGTACTGACCGGCCTGCTGCTGGGCATCGCGCTGCAACGGAAATGCGACGGATAACCGCATGTCCCTGATTTCCGGTCTACACAAAGTCTTCCTGGCGGGCATTGCCCTGGAGCGGATGGACTCCTGTCGCCGTTCCTCAGTTCGATTGGCGAAAATTGAACTGGCCAGGATATATCTGCAGGGTGTGAGTGTGGCGCGCAGCTCGGTCGGAGCCGTGCTCCGGCTCTGTCTGTTGGTGGGCATGATGGCTATGGGGCTGTTACTGCTGCATGTTGCATTGTTCATGCTCCTGCCCTGGTCCCTGCAGACCAAGGCCTTCCTGATTCTCGGCCTGGGCGTCACCTACACTCTGACGGCGGGCCTGGTGATGGGCATGGTTTTACGGGAATCATCCTGGATCCGAAAATCCGGGGCGCAGCTTCTGCTGGATGATGCATTGAACCCGCACCATGAATAATCATTTGCCGAAATGTGCCCAGACCTCAATTTAAGAGCCCAAATTGGCGAAAGGGATCGCAAATTCAAATGCACCTTGAAGGCGGGCAGTGACGGGATGAAAGTGCTGGGAAACTGCCGTTATGAAAATACCGGATGTTTGTAGGTTTTATTTTCGGGCACC
>JBBDRC010000134.1:0-6419 GCA_040905625.1 Kiritimatiellia bacterium | reverse complement strand
GTCGAACCTCCTAAAACATGCATTTGAATCTGCGATGCGTATTGCCAATTTGGGATCTGAAATTGAGATCTGGACGACATCAAGCGCATCTTCACAGAAAGAGGACTGATCGGCTACGGCCCGCTGGTTTCTTTGCGTTTCTCAGCGCGTATCGGAAGGGAGATCTGCTTGCCGCTGACATTTCGCGAGCCGCGAATACGAGGGGGGGAGAGAACAAGCAGAATACGTTCATTCTCATCACAGTATATGGTGTTCTCATAGACCCTCAGAAATCCTTCGGACTCGGATTCAAGCGCCAGAAGTACTTTTGCTTGCGGTTGGATGTCGATGGGAGGATTAATTCCCTGAGTTATATTAAAGGCAGTTCCATTTTCCCGGTTTTTGCTTTCTCCCACAACCCCCCTAAAGGTGATCGGGATGGTATTAAAAAGCGTGACATGCCCGGCGGGGACAATTTCCTGACGGATATCGATTCCGGTCACATTGTATTTTAACCCAGAGTCGGGGTAATCCGGGTTGGGAATGAAAAAAAACAAGACTTCGCCCACATCGGGTGGAAGCATACTCTTACCCACCGGAGTTTGGCGGACGGCGTTCGGATCCGCAGCCGTCGGGGCTGCTTCCTCTTCAAAAAACACAATGGGATCGGGACCCTTATACGTGTAGCTCAGAGATCGACCAGACGTTTTAAACCCGGTGGGGCTGGATCCTGTGAGTGCGCCTGTTTCGTCAAAAACACCGAAGCGAACATTTCGAATGCGGCTGCTGGAGGCCACATAAAAATCAAACTCACGTAAAGGTGTTTCTTCTTCCTGCCCCCGGGAGGGAAGTTGGAAAAAGAACAGGGTTGCCAGCGCAAAACTTAAATTTCGGATTCGGATAGCCATTTGAAGGAGAGGATTTTAAAACGTCGGCCGAAGTGTTCATCCGGGGCATCGGCCATGTCTGCGAGCGTGGAAACCGGATCCACCGGGGTGATGACCCGTTGAACCACTGCTTCACACCATGCTCTGGATACCACATCGTTGTTTGTATTCAAGACATCTCCGTAGGTGCGGATGGCAAAGGTGTCGGATCGGGTGGAGAGAAAAGGGGCGAGCGCTGATAAGACATCCGCCTGGGAGAGCCATGCGGGTGTGCGTTCTTCCGGAGTGCGTTCTCCATCGGGTGTGTAAATCCGGCGCAGGCTGGATTCTTCAATCAGGTGCTCCAGAATAGGCTCTCCATCCTGAAATTCTTCGGTGATAAATTCAGTTAAGGAAAAATAGGGCCGTCCTGTCGATTCGATACGCTGTTGAATACCCGTCGCGAGTGCAGTGGCGAAATCATCCAGAAGAGAGGTGTCCCCCTGATCATAATCACTGTCTGTCCCCGTGCCGGTAAAAGCGGTTCGGGGATGGAGAAAGGTGACTCCGGGCTTCAGGTTCAATATATGACGGTCAAAATTTGTGTCGAATGCGGAAACATCCACTTCAAACAATTCCTGGATGGACTGCGGAAAACGGGTGAACCCTGCCGGATAGTCTATATTGTCGGTGACGATAACGGATGGGTTGTTCGCATCGTGCATATGGGTGTCCCGTTCCAGATGACGCAGGTTCGCGAAACGGGTGCTTGCGAGAATCGCTTTCCAAGCTTCAGTTGAAATGCTGTTGATATTAAACTGACCGTCCACATGAAACGCCAGAGCGGAATTTTCTCCCAGGTCGGGCAGGGTGCTGTTGTCGAAGAAATCCAGATTCAGATTCACGGGATTGGTCAGGGACAGGCGTGGGTGCGGGAGAGTCGGTTGTCCTCCCCCATTGAAATCCGGTTCGGAAATATTCAGTTGAATTCCAGACAGGAAATAGTCATCAAACAGGCGGTTCCAATCGGTGCCCCCCCAGGGATTTCCAATGGAATAGGCGGGCATACCGTGAATGTATAGGTGCTGAAGTTGACCGATGGAGATGAGGGGCTGCCGCGGTAATTCGAACAGGGGAATATCCCGGCGGTAATCTGTGCTCCACACACTGGTACTGAGCACCCGGTCAAAGTAGAATGTTTCACCGACTTGGCCCATACTAAGATTATTTCGAAGTTCCGAATGATCAGGTGCATATGTATCAGCTTCCTCGTGCATGGTGTGAGTGTGCTGTTCCACTGCATCCCCGAATGTGGGATTAGTGTTGCGTTTGTCTGTAAATTTCAGCCATGCACTGGGGTCATCGTTAATTGTGCTTCCTCTCTCGAAGATCCTGAAGCGATACGTCAACCATCTCCGGTGCCAGTTTGACAGATCCCCCACATCTAACGAGTCAACATCCCAGTAGAGAAAGTCTGTATGGGTTACGAGAATTTCACCTCCGTTTTCGGGCGTTCTCCTTAGTCGGACAGTCAGGTTGGTTTCGTCCATGGTATAACCTACCGATAAATCACCGTCATCAGTTTCTGCCGGGAAAATTATTGCAGGATCAATTGTGGCCTGAAGACGGGCATTGATTCTATGGCTGGTACGATTTGCAAATGTTGCGGAGTCTGGTTGAGTATCGACTGGACCCGTCCAATACAACAGTCTTCCTGGACCGTGTACATGAACATCATAAGAATCATCACTTAAGGAGGTGAATCCTCCACTTGCCAAACGAACACCCTCTACTACTTGAGTGCGAGACAGACGCATTTGATAAACTCCATCGACCATGTGCTCACTGAGAATTTGATTGGGATCGAAAGTCGATGACCACACAACTTCGTCCTCAGCATTCCTGAGGTGCATGTCAAAAGGTTGGAATCCACCTATTTCAAGAATCAAGTCCTCATTTGCAAGTGCGGTGGTATAGGGGTTCCAAAGCTCCAGAACGATGGCCATCATCAGGGTTGCCTGCCCATTCGAGGCGGATCTCGGACTGAATTGGAGTCCGAAATCCGTAATCACGGGAGCCACACTGTGCACGACTTCCCCGTTTACAGGGGTTAGATTGCCGGGAGGAGTAATTCGGTGCAGACGACGTAGATCATCCTGATTTTTCACCGCAAAATTTGCCGGCGACGGTTCCTGCAGATAATTCTGAAAATTCATGAACTGTGCGAAACCGTTTCCGGGGCTGGGGAACAATTCCGGTGCGAGCGAAAGATCTTTTTTGATGCCGCCGTTGATCGGGTGGGTGAGCAGTCCGCGGGCGTTGTGGGTATACGCATGAAACCCGCCATTCACCTGTGGGTTGGATCCGGCTGTGAGGAAAGAGAATTCATTCAGCGTGTGGGTGTATCCCACAAAGGAATTCACCTGGGGATCCTCAAAATCAAGGGGATCGATAAAGGCGAACTCCGAAGCGTTTCGAACCGGCACGGTGTAGCGAAGCCGATCTATCTCGGTTGTGTGCAGGTTCCCGATGGCTGAAGTGGTCGGATAGGGGTTGTGCAAGCCCAAACTGGCCTTCACCCCTTCGTCTGCGATCCAGTAAGCATAGGTGCCGTTATTTCCCGGATTCGCGATGGAAACCGAAGGCGCTCGGATTACATCCGTTGCTGCGGGATTCGGGCCCAGGCTGCCCGGACCCAGCAGCGGGGATGTTTCAGCCTTGCTGTAAGCGGCGGTGACATCGTAGCTGATTCCGGGTGGAGTGGAGATCATCCATTCGGGGGGAGTATTCGGATTTAGGGTGTCCCAAACGCCTGCAATGTGAAGATTCGATGAGTGTGTTGTGTTTCCGAGAATTTCCGCAGTGGCAGTCGCCCGCTGATCCGCCCCGGCGGTTTCCTGAAGCCGGGCGAGGGCGAGGTGCATGCCGAGTTTGGCGTTTTGGCGGGCCTGAACCAAATCCATGCGGGCGTTGACGGCACGCATCTCCATACGAACGTAGGCACTGAAGGTGGTGACCACCACCAACAACAGGCTCACCACCAGTAAGGTGACGAGCAGGGCGCTGCCGGATTTGGGTTCAATGGTGGTTTTCATAGGGTGTCTGCAACATACCTTCAGCTTTTATAAATATACCCTTTCTATCGCGTTGAGGTAAAACCCTATTCGGGAAAAGTTGTTCATTTGGAGCGCCGATCTCCGCATCGGCTGGTAATTGAGTCGAATACATTGTATCAATGAGGTTGGAAAGACCCCCTGTGCCCGCCGATACGGAGATCGGCGCTCCTGGATGGAGCGTTGACAAATGTTGGTTTCCGAGTATCTGAAAGCCTCCTTTCTAAACTGGAACAATTATGTTTATACACGATGATACCCGAATTGCCGCGGTTCGACCGCTTTTGCCTCCCGCCATCCTGATTGAGGAACTGCCGCTGTCCGCCCATGCCCAGGAGGTGGTGGATGCGGGCCGGGCGCAGGCGGACCGTATTCTCTCCGGTGAGGATGATCGACTGATGGTGATTGCGGGGCCCTGCTCCATTCATGACCCCAAAGCGGCGCTGGAGGTGGCGAATCAGTTGAACTCGCTGGCGGACCGCTTTGCGGATGACTTATTGGTGATTATGCGGGTGTATTTTGAGAAGCCGCGCACGACCGTGGGCTGGAAGGGGCTGATTAATGATCCGAATCTGGATGGCAGCTTTGAAATCAACCAGGGCCTTCGATTGGGACGTAAATTGTTGTCGGATATCAGTGAGCGGGGGCTGCCGATCGGGGCGGAATTTCTGGACACCATCATTCCTCAATTTATTGCGGATGCGATTTCCTGGTCGGCGATCGGCGCCCGCACCACGGAAAGTCAGGTGCATCGGGAGCTGGCGTCGGGGCTTTCGATGCCGGTGGGATTCAAGAACGGCACCAGCGGCAATGTGCAAATCGCCATCGATGCGGTATGCTCGGCCCGTCAGCCTCATTGGTTTCCGTCGGTGACCAAGCAGGGGGTGGCCGCGATTTTCCAGACCATGGGCAACTCTTCCGCGCACGTGATTCTGCGCGGCGGCAGCCGCACCGGACCCAATTTCGGGCCGGAAGAGGTCGGGTCGGTGCTGGAGCAGCTTCGGGCCGGTGACCTGCCGCCCTATCTGGTGGTGGACTGCAGCCACGGCAACAGCGACAAGGATTTCCGCAAACAGCCGGAGGTGGCCAAGGTGCTGGCGGAACAGATCGGCGGAGGCCAAACGGGCATCGCGGGGGTGATGCTGGAGAGTCATCTGGTAAGCGGGCGGCAGGACTACCAACCGGACGGTGACAATGTGTACGGCCAAAGCATCACCGACGGCTGTATTGACATGAAGGAAACCGCGCGGGTTCTGGAACAGTTGGCGCAGGCGGTACGGGCGCGGCGGTCTCAAATGTGACAGGAATTTAGCTTGCGACCCGTTTTCACCCGCGATACCATTCTTTTGTTATGCAAAAAACCTTTCTTCTTTCGCTCATGATGGCGGCCTCGATTTTTCAGGTCCGCGCCGAATTGCTTTCAATCGGCTCCGCTTCTGATTTGCTGGATAGTGAACAGTCGATTTCACTGGATGGCGGAATTTCGCTGGGAGATGCCGAAGCCTACGGTGTACGGCTGAATGCCCGGGCCTCCGAACGGTGGTTGTGGTTCGCCTCCGTTTCCGAAGTGGATACCGGAACAGCGGACGGAATCTCTGTCGGCGGCGGTATTTTGGTCACCTTGCCGTTTGGCGGAGTTGATGTGGCGAACGGAATCAAGCTCTCCTATCACTATCAATACGGTTCCGACACCACCCCCAAAGGGCGGAAAGTGGATGCGGACAGCGGGGAGATCACGGCCCGGTATGTGGTGACCGGCGAGCTGTCTCCCGCCAACCACCTCCGCTGGTTTGCCGAGGCCGGATTCCACTTCTTTCAAACCAGTGTGTCCTATCCGGAAGGCTTTGATCCCGGAGACCGGTATCCAAGAGCGTTGGGATCGGCCGAGCCGGGAGTGGAGGCGGGTCTGTTGCTGGGGCTGACGGAACAGGCCACTGTCTTCGGCAGTGCCGAATACGTGGAGGAAAGCCGCTTCAATTTAGGATTCCGCTACCGGTTTTGAAACCGGTTTTTACGGATTCAGGGCACGTTTATCAGTGCGTTCTTCATCGATTTCTGATAGGGGCGGCAACTTCTGTTTTCTAAAATCGGGTCTGGTTCAGAGTTGAACCGACCTCCGACCGAAGTTGACCACCCATGAGTACCGAACCCACCAATTTAAACGCCGAAGGCCGCGAGCACCCGTTGTTGACCATTCGCAACATCGGGATTGTGGCGCATATCGATGCCGGCAAGACCACCACCACCGAGCGTATTTTGTTTTACAGCGGGAAACTGCACCGCCTGGGCGAAGTGCATCACGGCACCGCCACCATGGACTGGATGGAGCAGGAGAGGGAGCGCGGCATCACCATCACCAGCGCCGCCACCACCACCTTTTGGAAAGACCATCAGATCAACCTGATCGACACCCCCGGACATGTGGATTTCACGGTGGAGGTGGAGCGGTCCCTGCGGGTGC
>JBBDRC010000133.1:0-36067 GCA_040905625.1 Kiritimatiellia bacterium | reverse complement strand
TGGTATTGGCTCGGACCTTCGGCCCGAACAACACATTTGAATTTGCGATCCGTTTGGGCAAAAAGCCTCTTCAAACTGAGGTCTGGATCTCCACCCCTCCCGATTCCGGCCTTTACCAATTGTGACATGCGCCCTTTTCCGACGGGCGCATTTTCCGGGAGTAGAAAAATTCTCCTCCCCATCCCTTGATCTCAACCCCATTTCCATCCGTTGCTCACCACCGCCCTGCCGGGTCAAACACGATCGGGGAACCCGGATAGGCGCCCTCAAGTTGCTGCGCGCGGAATTTTTCAAGATCCGTTCCCGAGAACCAGCTCACATGTCCGTCCACGAACGCGATGTTCGTGCCGCCCCGGTGGCGGTAGTGAATGGCCTGGTTATCTCCCGGGGCGGGGGGAACCTTGAGAAACGCCTGCCCGCCGGCAGATGCCGAGTCCATCCAATACACCGTGGTGGCGGTATTTTTCACCTGAACAATCGACTTGGGGGTGTGAATAACTCTCGGTGTGGTGCCATCGGCTCTTGCAACGTAACTTAAATTTCCGTTGATGCCATATCCCCCCGATTGTACATAGGTTGCCGGCTCCCCCTCGATTTTTCCCCATTTGGGGCAGGCATACCCCGAATAGCGTATATGAGAATAGGGTCCCCACCCTTTAAAGGTGTAACGCCCCAGATACCCCTCCTGCATCAGGATTTGCTGCCCCAGCGCACCGCTGTTTTCCCGCCGATGCGGGGGTAGTATTCCACCATGATCCGAGGCATACATCAGCGCGGCTGAGGAGATTTCTCTGAGCTGACTCTTACACTTTACGGTTTGGGCCCTTTCCACTCCACTGGTCACAGCCGGAACCAGCAGCCCGGCCAACAAGGCCATGATCGCAATCACCACCAACATCTCCACCAGGGTAAAACCTGACTTGCGCGGGGCAATACAACCAGATAAAAGGCACCGGTTGGCATTCATGTAGACTCAGGGCTGCCCAATCGAAAATTTCGAGGCCTCCGGGGAATGACTGCGTTATTTCCGCCCGAATTTCGTTTTGCGCAGAAAAAACAGCGCCGTCATGCCGATCATCACCAGGAGGTACGAAGAGGACTCCGGAATCACCGCCAGTCCATTCACATAAAATTCCGAGCCGTTATCGGTGAAAGTAAGCCCGGTGGGTGTGGTATCAAAGTTGCTGTAATTGACCTGCGAGGGATCGCCAATAGCTCCGGTGCCGTAGGTAAAGAGCAGGATGGATGAACTCCCGTCGATGACCAGATCGGTTCCGTCAAGATTGAGGATCCAATCGGAAAAAGCAGCTTCGCCAGTGATATCGACCAGGTCGCCGCCATCATACTCGTAAATGGAATTATTCTGCATCGTCAATTTGCCATCGATGGTCAGTTCGCCCGTGTTGAGGATGTTCCCCGGTGACAGCGTGGCATTACCACTGATGATCACCGCGTCATTAGCGGCAACCGTACCCGTTCCGGCCAAAGCGGAGAGAGGGTTGATCTGTAATATATTAAAACTGCCTGCGGAACTGTCGAACTCGCCCGTCAGGGTAAGCGATTTTTCGTTCCAGGATCCGATACCGATGTTGGCGCCACTTCCGATTATCGCAATATTGTTGTCAATCGTTAAATGGGCTCCTTCGCTGTAGATAACACCGTTCCGTAAATCGGCATGGTTCGAGGTGATACGCAGGGTTCCCGACCCCAAAGATCCTTCGCCTCCCAGTTCCAGTAAACCGGATTCACTGTTGTCGGCAGAGGTCCATATATGGCCGCTTCCACGCGCATCGAAGGTCACATCGCCGGTGATAGTGTTGGCGGATTTCAGCTCGATCCGGCCCTGCCGATTTGCGATCAGGGTAACACCGTTGCCGTTGTCGGTGATGGCCCCCGCCAACACGAGCGGAGTCTCATAGTTGATATTATGTTCTTCGATGGACACTCCGGCGGCATCGATGGAAATCGGACCGTTCAGGGTCAGAGAGCCGGGGAGTGGCGCGTAGCGCCCGAACATCATGTCACCCTGGAACGATACCGCATTGGCCAGCGCGATGTTCTGGGTAACGTAAATCCAGGACCCGTCACCGCCTCCTTGAACGGTAAAAGTGCCCGTGCCAAGTGCCGAATTGTGACCGATCTCCAGGTTTGCATTACTCACGGTCGTGCCCCCGGAATAAGTGTTCGCACCCCGCAGGGAGAGACGCTTGGCGCGGCTGTCGGCGAGCAGGGACAGCGACCGGGGCGTGCCGTCCTCGCTGATCACGCCATTGATAATCGGTCTATCTCCGACCGTATTCAGATTTGTGCCGGAGAAGACCACATCGCCCTCGAGTCGAAGATTACTGTCAATCAGGGTGCGCTCGCCCCCTATATAGATATCGTAGTTGGCGTATGTACCACTCGGCGCAATGGCGATTTGATTGCCCTGCAACGTATAGTCGTTCGACATAAACCGTATGGAACCTACGTTGACATTGGTGTCGACCTCAACAACCCCCACACCGGTTGAAGAAAACTCAACATCGTCGCCAGTGGCGGGCACTATGTCGCCATCCCAGTTTGTTGCCGTGGTCCAGTTACGGTCCGGGTCCGCCTCGCCGTCCCATTTGATCACTTGGGCATGTGCTGTCCCCATGACAAGGGCCACGGCTGTCAATCCCCCCAGGATTCCTTTCAGACTCAATTTAGTTGTCGTTTTCATCATACGATTCTCCTTATGTTTAAACTCCATCTTATACGTATAGATCTTTAGAAAAATTAGGTCAAGATGTTTTTTTGGATGAATTTTCCGACGGGCGCATCCCCGAATGGGTGTCTTTCAGTTATGCCTGAATTCGTGAGATAGACGATTCGTTATTAAAAAAGTAACCCTTTGTGAGAACACCCATTCGGGGATGCGCCCTTTTCTCCCATCCGTTGTCCGGCGAAGAGTTATACTTATGGATTGCATAGATCATAAATACACTATAAGACTTATAGCAAATATCGAAAGATGCATTCTAGAACACACGTATCCCCTCTGCCGGAAACACATGGACAAGCTCTCCGCCTCCCCTAAAAAAAACATCAGAAAATACGAATTGGTCCTGGCCGATTTCATGTCGCGGATTCAGAGCGGAGAGTGGAAACGCGGGGCCAAAATTCCGCCCATTGATGAACTCACGAAGATCTATCCCTATGCGCGGATGACCGTCTTCAATGCGGTGCAGGAGGCCATCAACCGCGGCTATCTGGAGGCGCGGCGGGGGGTGGGAACCTTTGTGTCTGAAAACCCGGGAACCTCCTGTGTGGGTTTGGTCTTCGGCGAGGATGTGCTTCACACCCAGGAAACCCCGGTGGCGTCCATGATCTGTCGGGAATTGCGCACTTATCTGGGCCGCATGGGCAAGGGGGTGAAGCTGTATGTGGAACACGACCGCAGCGGAAGCGCGCAGCTTCCGGAAGATTTGAAAGACGACCTGCGGTCTCACCGCATCGTGGGGCTGATCAGTGCCGCGGGTCAAACCGCCCGTCTGCTGGAAAATTGGCCGGAGTGGGACTCCCTGCGCCTGCCGCATGTTGATTTCGACCATCAAAACAACCAGTCCCATGCGATAAAGTTCGACACGGAAGCGGTGCTGGATATCGGCCTGCACTACATCCGGTCGCAGAATAAAAACAAAGTGGGCGTCATTGGACTCGATACGAAATCTCTGGAATCCGCCAGACAGAAACTGGCCCTGGCCGGCATGACCACCCGGGAGGAATGGATGCCGGTTTGTACCTATAAAGGAAATCTTGCCGAGCAAAGCGGCCACGAAGCGATGCTCGACATCTGGCGGACACGCAAAAAGCCGGAGGCCATCATCGTTATGGACGACATCATGGCCAAGGGCGTCTGCCAGGCCGCCCTGCACCATGGGCTGAATATCCCTAAAGACCTGCTTTTGATCACCCACTCCAACCGGGACTCCGGGGTTTTCTATCCCTACCCCCTGCCCTGCATCGAATTTGACATTGCGGAATGCGCGCGTTGCGCAGGCGAACTGCTATTGGATGCCCTGGCCCGTCCCGACCTGCCCCGGCAGACCCGCACGGTTCATCCCGGCCTGCGCATGCCCGACGGGTTGCGCATCAGTTAGTGCATTGGAAACTCAAGGCAGAGTTCGGTACCCGGACTGTGGACAGTAAGCAGTCCCCCGTGCCAATGGAAGCTGCCCGGCGGGAGAGCGGCTTCAGAGGATTCACGAAGCGGCTCGCCGTCGGCCAGGATCCGTGTTGGCGGTTGCTCAGACCAGGCCGTAAACAAGCCCGTGCCGGTCAGGTCGATATGCCATTTCCCCTCCTCATACCGCAGTTCACGCAGGGTGGCGGGTGCGGCCAGGTAATCCGTCAGCCCCATCGGCGCAAAACCCTCCCGTAAAGGACAGAAATGGAGAATATCTGACTTGAGCGCTTTCAGGTTAACGCGGACCGCCTGCCCCGGCTCCACCACCCGCGGGGAGAAGGTTCCGGCCTGAGACCACACCAGACAGCGCTCGTGCAGATCCACATCCTCCGGACGGACAGCGCGCGCCGCGGCTTCTCCCCGGCGCAGGACGTTGAACAGCCCGACGCTGGCCGCAGCACCGTGGCGGGCAACCACGGCAAATACTTCTTCTCCGTCAAAAGGGTCTCCGAAGAAATCGAGCGGCACCGCCGCGTGTTCATAGCGGGGAATACACCCGTCAGCCCCCACAAGCTGATGCACCCGTTCGGGGAGCAGGTTCTCGGGTCTATCCGTCAGATAGATGGGTGAATGAGACAATGCCAGCATATGGGCGAAAGCCATGGCGTGACGGTCCGCAGTCTGGAACATATCGAAGTCGGGACAGAAAAGCCGCGAAGCCCAGAGGGCATTGTGGAAATTATTTACGATGTGCAGGCGGGCACTGAAGTCGTCGTTGGGTGCGAAGTCATTGGAGATACGCAGCAGATTCCCGGGGCGGGCCTGGAAGAGCAATTCAGAGTGGGTGGCCATGCAGTGGATCACCGGGAATCCGGCCTCACATGCCGACTCCTGCTGGTTGCGGTGCAGGGCCTGCGCATAGGCAGGCAGCGAACGCTCATACGGCAGGATGCGCCGGTGAAACCCCTGGTTATCCACTTTTACGAAATCCACCCCCCAGGAGTTCATGCGCGCATACCAACGTTTGAAAAATTTTCCTTCCGGGTTCGGGAACCCCTCTCCATGCCGCGTGACACAGACCTCTTCCGGATGCGTCCGGGCCGGCTCCGACTCCGGATGAATTCCGCCCCAATATCCGTTGAGCGTGTGCCACAGCCCAAAGGCCTCTATTCCGCAGGACTTGACGTGCGCGATGAGCCGCGCCATCCCGCCGGGAAAAGATTCGGGATAGGGATCCATGGATATCAAGGCGTGGTTGGTGATACCTTCCGCCAATCCGCCACCCGAATCCGCAGGCTCAAAATGGAGCCAGCCATCATCGAGGAGCATGAAATGAACGGGAAGTTTTGACTCCCGGAACGCCGAAGCCACGCTGCGAATATCCTCTTCGCACACTTCTTTCCCGAAGGCGTTCCAACTGCACCAGCCCAGCCGGTCCAGCGGCGCGGGAGGGAGGGTGTCGGGCTCGCGCAAGGACATGCCCGGTGTCATCGCCGCGGCCGATTCAAACAACTGATCGCGCACCTTGGCAACAGATTCGCCAAAGGCCAGCAGAGCCAGCGGATACTGTTCGATCAGACTGCCCCCCCGGAAATCGGCCGTGATCGTGGAAAGACCGTGTTCGTCACCGCGCAAGCGGCCTATCACCTCGCCGTTGCTTACAGGCAGGATGCCTCCCACAGTTCCGTCTTCATAGTGCCAGAAAGCCAACAAGCCCCACTCATGATTCAGGTCGCGGCAGGGATTTTGGCTAAATACCGATTGGGACCACCAGAGCCCTTCGCAGTCAAAATTCTGAAATTCGTTGGAGCGGTTGTGGAAAAACACCGAACGCCGCACCCCCGGCAGATCCGTCAGGGTGAGGGACACCGCCTCATCGGGGGAGAAACAAACCTCGCCCATGGTGTTCTCCAGGCCGATCAGCAACGATCCGCCAACCTCTTCCGTCGTGACCGCCACCGCCGCCTGACCAAGGCCGATGGTCTTGCGGCTGCCCATGCCACGCAGGCGGCAAACAAAGCGCTCCCGGCCGTCCCCGCCCGCGCGGCCCGGTTCCGGCATGATGCGCCCGGCGACCAGTCGATGACGTACCGTGCGGAAGTTCAGGCATAAATCCCCAAAAACCACTCTCGGCTGTTTTCCGTCCGAAAGGATGAACGTACGGCTTTCGGCATCAAAGGTCAGGCGATTGGACATGGTTATTTCCCTTTTGGGCCAGGAGGTTCCAGCAGGTCCATTGCATGCGGGGGTGATGGAAAAAGCTCTTCCAGTGGTTCCCTTTCAGAGGAACCGATATCCGGCCGTCACGGTGGAGGTATCCATACCACTCACCGTGTTCAGGATCTGCAAAATGGGTATGCGCCCAGTCATGTACCAAGCGGTGCCGCTGCGCGTATTTCTCTTCCCCCGTGCACTCCCACGCAAGCAGGGTGGCAATGATGGCCTCGTTGTGCGGCCACCAGAACTTCATGTCCTGCCAGTATTCCTGAACGGGCTTCCCGTAGACATCGCGGAAGTAATACAACCCCCCGTATTCCTGATCCCAGCCACGGTCCCACATCCAGTCGAGCATGTCGCAGCCGAGGCGAATGAGTTCGGAATCCCGCCGATACCTGCCCTCTTGCATAATAAACCAGGCACCTTCGATGGCGTGGCCGGGGTTGAGCAGCCGCCCATCGAAGTGGTCAACGATTCCGCCATCGGGACGGACGGATTCCATGACGCATCGGATATCCGGCTTGACGAACAGCCGTCGGATATCGTCGATGCACCGATCTATCCAGTCGGTCAGCCTCTCATCCTCACCCAGATTGGCGCGCAATTCCTGAGCGGTAATGATGGTGATCATGCGTGCTCCCATGCCAATCATAGGCCGGCTGTCGCAGAATTTCTCCGGCAGCTGTCCCGGCGTGAAACTCAAACGGGTGAACTGCCCGAACAACTCGTGAGCCCGCGCGGCCGAACGATCACTGCCGGTTGCCCGGGCGTGGGCCGCAAAGGCGATCGCCGCGAACGATTCGCTGAATGCGTACCGGCGTTTTCGGATGGGGCGTCCGTCGCGCGTGACGTGAAAGAACAGTTGTCCATCGGTATCCACACAATGGCGTTCGATAAAGTCGAGACCGCTTTCTCCCCACTCCAGCCACTCGGGGCGCTTTTCAATGGTGTTGTAAAGCGTGAGCAACATCCAGGCCATGCGCCCCTGTGCCCACACACTTTTATCGGAGTCAAGCAAGCTGCCGTCGCGGTCGAATGCGTGCAGGAAACCGCCATGTTCGGTATCCACCGCCCGCGGAAACCAGAAGGGAATGGTGTCGTTTAAAAGTCCATCACGGTACTCACGCAATAACTCGGCCCTTCGGTCGGGGAGATCCGCTCCGAGCGGGGCGGACTTCGGTTGAAAGATATCTTTTGGAGTTTTCATCGGAGTAAAACCAGTTTCTGCTCGGCCGTAAATTTCCAACTATTCATACTCTTCTTCTCCTGTTGCAGGTTCATATATCATCACGCTATATCCGAGGGACAGGGATCATAGGGCGGGTGCGGAACAGTCGGAATGCGCATTCCCCCGGATAATTCCATCACAGGTTCGCCGTCGCACACGAGGCGCAGCACGGGGCCTATCCCGTCGGGCGCATGTTCAGGCAGCCCGGAAATCACAACCTTGTCTTCCCTCTGAGCAAAAGGAAGGTCTTCCCCGTTTCCGGCGCCCAGAAGGGTTACACGCTCCACGGTTGCCTGCAAACCGGCGATGACACACTCGGCCCCCGGCCAGTAGCGCAGGAATTGATAGAGAATGTTCCCTTTCCGGCTGAACGGGCCGTGGTGCGACCAGTCGGCGTTGTGGCCCGCCCGATCCATCAGACCGAAGGTATAGGGATCGGTGTCGTAGACCGCCTCCCCGCAGTGCTCCAGCCAGCGGCCCACCTGATGAAGAATATCAACCGAAGCGGTCGGCACAGATCCATCACCTCGGGGTCCGATATTGAGCAGCAGGTTGCCCCGGTCCTGCGCGGCTGTCATTAAGAGTTGAACAACCTCTGCAGGGGTTTTCCAGTTCCGGTCTCCGCAGTGGTACCCCCAATGATCATTGAGGGTCATACAGGCTTCCCAGGGACGCCAGGGTTGAGGCGCACTCATATGTCCCTCGGGGGTGCCGAAGTCGCCCGGCAACCCATTGCGTCCGTTGACCAGGATGTGCGGCTGGATCTTCCGCACCATGGCATTCATCTCTTCAGCCTTCCAGCCATGGGCATCGAAAGGCCACCAGCCATCATACCAGAGGACATCAATGGGATTAAAACGGGTCACCAGCTCGCGCAGGCGCGCATGTGTCTTTTCGATATAGACCTCATAGTCGGCCGGATCCTCCAGCGCATCCGAGCCGTCCGGTGAGTCGTACCAGTTGTTGAGACTGTGATAGAGTCCTGTTTTCAGTCCGCGCCGGCGGGCGGCCTGAACAAATTCCTCAACCAGGTCGCGGCCGCAAACGGCCTTGGAATTGAAAGACGACAGCTCCGTATCATAGAGACGAAACCCTTCGTGATGCATGGTGGTCAGGACCACGTAGCGCATGCCTGCCGATACAGCCAGATCGCACAAGGCTTCGGCATCGAAAGCAGCGGGATCAAAGCTCCCGGCGAGTTTCCGCATTTCATCTCTGCTGAGCCGCTCGCGGTTCATAACCCATTCCCCGCGTTCCAGCAGGCTGAACAGTCCATAATGAACAAACATCCCGTACCGGGCGTCCTCGAACCATGTGTCAAACCGTTTCATTATTCCAGACCCTCCATGACCGCATCCGGCCCAATGTTCATCAAATCGTTCTGGGTGGCATTCCCCTGCGGCGGGACGACCAGAATGTCCGCCATGACCGGCCGGAAGCCTTTGGGATCCAGCACCGTGCAGCGCACCACCGCCCAGTTGCCCGCACGCAACCCTTTAAGCACCGCAGGCTCCAGCGGAAGGGTCACCTCCGCCTTTTCTCCCGGCCGGCCGGTCATAGGCACGTCCGTGAAGTGCCGCATCATTCCCGCATACAAACCACCCGGATTCTGCTGAACCCGCAAGGTGCAGTCCGAAAGGTCGATGGCGTTATACTGGTTCCAAACCGTGAAACAAAGGGCATCTTCGCCCTGCCATTCCATCCGGTCGGGCAGCCAGACCGGACTGAACAGCACCCGTAAAGCCCAGAAGATCGGTTTGGGCATCAGATCCGCGGTGACCACGCCCCAATCGGCATCTTCGCCCCACCGCACCCAGCCCCAGGGATTGCCCTCCGACCCGGCTCCGGCACCGCCGCACAGCCAGGGAAAGTAGGCACCGCCAAGGCAACCGGGTTCATGCCGCATAAACCCCCATTCGCGGCGCAGCCGCTCCTCGAACGCCTGCAGAGTGCACTTGCCGGATAAGGCATCCTCCGGCACATCGTTGATAACCGAGCCGAGGGGGTTGTAGATCAGGTCGGGCATCGCATTGTATATGCCGTACTCGCTGCTGAACCAGGTGCCGGACCAACCGCGGGTCAGGGCCTCCTCGCGGTCGGTGCGCCGCATATTGGCCTCCCAACTGTCGGGATTTTCCACAGCCCCCTCCCGCAAAAAACGTTTAATGTGTCGAAAGCTGTAATGGGTATCGGCAATATCCCCAACCCGAAGTTCAAGGATACCGTCAATGGCATTCGCGGGTCCCGGCGGAGGAAACATTGTCGGCCGCGTGGGATCCAGCGACTTCACCAGCTCATCCAGTTCGCGCAGGTGCCGCCGGCCGGCCCCGGCCCGTTCGGGTGTCTTCGCCATGTTTTCATTGCCCACACTCCATACCATCAGGCTGCAATGGTGGCGATCACGCTTCACCAGCGCCTCCACCCGTTCGCGGGCCGGCGGCATCCATGCCGGATCATGAATGTAATCCGTGCCCCAGTCTATCGGCACTTCCTGTAACAGATAAAACCCCATCTCATCACAGAGATCGGACAGATCGGGCGGCCCGGTGAAATGAGTTCGGATCGCATTCACATTGGCCTTCTTCATAAGCGCAAGGTTGGCCCGCAACCAGTCACGCGGGGTGTACATACCGTGATCCGGATGGAATGTCAGATGATTGACCCCCCGGAATTTGACCGGAGCCCCATTCAAAAAAGCCCCCTCCGGACTCAGGGTCAATCGACGGAAACCCGTGCGCCAGAACAGTTCATGCGGGCGGGCGTCACCCCCGTGAAGCGTTAACTCGACGGAGTACAAGTTGGGATATTCATCACTCCAAAGCGCCGGATTCACCACCCGGAGTTGCATATCCGCAGAGGCCCGGCTGTGCGGTTCCAACTCGATGGAAGTCCGGACCTGCCCCACCCGGAGTCCCGAGGCATCGCATAAGCAACATTCGAGCTGCGGGGATACCGCCGCCCCGGTGTCGTTTACGAGGGAGACCGACCCTTCCAAACGGCCTTCCGCATGATCCTCAGTCAGAATGGCGCTCAGGTGGTGTCCTTCGATCCGGAGGAGAGGCCTCGCCTCCAGAAACGCCTGCTGGGCCAAACCTGAAAATTCCATGGCATGGCGGGGCATATCGAGTTGGACAAAGGGATGCCGCCTCAATAGGCGCACCGCCAACAAGGCCTCGGATCCGGGTTGCACATGCCCGGTCACGTCGAATTCCACCGGGGTCAGTCCACTGAGGTGCTCACCCAGGCATATCCCGTTCAGGTAAAATCGTGCGGCGGGATACACTGCGTCGAAACACAAAAAGATGCGCATCCCGGCCCAGTGGCTTGGAAGCTGTTCACGACGATACAGCATGGCTCCATCCTCAGGGTCGATATGCGCCAGCGTCACACGATTCCACCCCGGCGTTTCATGCCCGTCCACGAGTGGATCTGCATAAAAAACCTTGCCCGGCTGGGAGACCTGTTCCTGTGGCCACGCCTTCTCTGTCTTTTGCGCGCATTTGCGTTCATCCTCCAAGGCAAACCGCCCTTTCTCCACAAACCAGGATCCCGATAGGTTCTTTCGAAATTGTTTTTTCACCGGCTGCATGCTCCTTATGCCTCCACCTCACGCAAACACGTGACAGCACCTGGGCATTTTGTATTCTATAATTATTTTGCTTGATAACGTTTTTATTGACATATCACTGAATTATATGCTTGTACACATCTTTCTTGCATTCTATGTTTCTTAACCTATTCCCGACACAATCCCCCTGTGGATCATGGCGAGACCCTGTAGCCATGACCAAGACCCACCGCCCCGGTTCCCGAAACGGGTTCGCCGCAAAATTTATCCTGCTGAGCATGCACGCGGTTGGATTCGGCCACCGTGGCCAATGGGTGTATGCACGTGATTCCGGGAGGTCACCGCATGGGAATCATGCGGCATCATTGGCAACGTTTTATTTTCTTTTCCAGGCGATCCAGGCGCGAGATTTCCGGGTCAATGCCGGGGAGATCCGCCAGCAGACGATCCAGGGCGGGGCAGGACCCCCAGTCGGTGAGCGTGAAAAATTCGTACATCCGGTCGGAGGATATCCCCGCGCTGCGGTTGGCGGCCTGATACCGTTGCCGCAGCACATCCCGCCATGCTGAAAAATCCTCTGGAATCAGGCCAATATCACCTTTTACCCAGGGAAGCCATTCTTTGATTTGTGACTGATGGCACCAGCTCTCCTCAACGATGACCTCAAAGACCTCACTCACGTCCACCGCCAAATCGAAGCCCTCATTTTCAAACATGTAGCAGTCGAAAACATTCAGGATGACCGGCGTCTGCACAAATTCCGCAGGCCCGTCTTCCTGCGGATACTCCGGGGTGAAGGCGTGCGGCACATTGACCAAATAGGCCACACGGCGCATCGCCTCCGCCACCACCAGATGATCGACATGCACGCCCACCAGAGGATTTGAGGGAATCGGCGGACAAAACAGGTACTCCGGCCGGAAGTCACGAATTTCCTTCCATAAAGCGGCCAGCAGCCGGGATTCGACCCCCATGCAGCCATCGCGGGGGCGGCTGCCGTCCGGATAACGGAGACCGTGCAGTTCAATCCCCCCAATCTCCGCCGCCGCCCGCTGTTCCCGCTCCCGTACCGCTGCGGTCTGAGCCCGGGTCAATTGATGATGCCCTGCCGCACCGTCGGTGCACACCACCATCCGCGCCTCAAACAACTCACCCCCCCGGCGGCGTGCCAATTCAAAAATGCCGGCGGCCGTGAATTCGAAGTCGTCAAAATGAGCATGAATGTTTAAAAATTTCACCGGAACCTCCAGAGTGGAATTCGTATCGTTTTTGCGGTCCTTCAAAAAGATACACCCGTTGAGTTGATCGACATGAACCCGACCCTCTGCGAAATCGCCGGCATGCCGCCGCAGGCGAATTCAGCATCGCCTGCTTTATTCGTTTACTCAGCCCCGCTGTTCCTCCAGCCATTCGTACAGCTCCGTCCCCGCATAGGCTTCGGTCCATGAAACATGACCGGCATCGGGGTACACGGTGAAGCGCACCGACGCGCCATGGGCACGCAGCGATCTGACCAGGCGTATCGAATCGGTGAGCGGGACCGACTCGTCCATAGCCCCGTGGAAGCACCACACGGGAATGTTCTTGAAATTGACTGGATCGATCATGGAAAAGGGGCCACAAATCGGCGCGATAGCGGCAAACCGTTCGGGGCAGGCATTGGCCAGCGCCCAGGTTCCCGCGCCGCCCATGGACAATCCGGTGAGATAGATTTTGTTTGGATCGATATCAAGGCGTTGCGTAAGTTCGTCCAGCAAGGCCTGGAGACACTCGTTTTGCCAAACGGCACCCAGCGGGCATTGCGGCGCAACCAGGACAAAAGGAAATTCAGCCCCGTCGGCAATCCGGGCCGGTGGTCCATGACGCTTGACAAAGGCCAGGTCGTCGCCGCGCTCCCCCATTCCGTGCAGGAAGAGCATCAACGGGTATCCGGAATCGGCAGCCGTCGCTTCTTCCGGTTGATACAACAGATATTTCAGATCCTGTTGCGTGGTGGTTTTCGTGATCAGGCATTCAATAGTTTCTTTCATTGGGGTGCATCTCCAGGATAGTACGTAATTCGGGTTCCAGTTTTCGGGCCATGCGCATAAAGCCGAGGTCCGTCGGGTGAATGCCATCCACGGTGCATTCATCAAAATCCGGACCGAGAAAATTGTTGCCGTCGATGAAGTGGATGCAGCGATCTCCCGCTTTTTTCAGATCGGCGACAAGCCGAACCTGCATGTCGCGCGATTCAATATGAGCTTGCATGGCCTCTTCATGGCTGGCGATTTTTGCGAACGCAATACGGGAGATGATAACAATCGGCACACGCGGATGACGGCGGCGCAGGATACCCATGGCAACCGGCAGAGTCGTTGCCAGTTTCCCCGAACTGTTCGCTTCGTAATCCAGCACCAGCAGCCGTGGCTCCGGCACGTCCGCCATGAGTTCGATCAACTCGGGTTCGCCGCGACCGTTTCCGGAAAACCCCAGGTTGACGACTTCCATGTTCAATGCGCGAGTGAGTATGTTGGTGTAGGCCATGCCTGGACGGGAAGCGCAGCCACCCTGGGTGATCGAGGTGCCGTACACGACGATTTTTTTAGTGTCGCCCCAGGGTGACGGCGACGATATCCCGGATTCCGGAATCAATCCAATCTGAATGCTCTTGACTCCCATGTAAAGCGGAAAATTGAGTGTGAATTGGCGGATGTCAGATTCTGGGTGCTCGAACAGCAGCACTTCGTAATGGGTCACTCCGGCGCCAATCATACTGACAGTATGGAACCGTTGCGAACCCGGCAAACCGACATACAAATCGACACCACACTGTCCGGTTGCGGGCATATGGTTCATATTTGCGGGCCCCGCAAGTTCCACGCGAACGGCGACCTGGCTTGAGTCGGTCTGGAACGCGATCTGACCCCCGGCGGTGCAGTTGGCCAGAATGTCCACGGCTTCAGGGATCGGCAGGCGCGGCGCAACCGGCAGCCGTCGGAAGACCCAGTCTTGATTGAACCAGGCAAACCCGGACAACCGGAACGGCGGGCTGGCGGGGTTGTGCCATTTCAGAATCGTCGCACCGCCCTCGACGGGGGCCATGTTCAAAACATTTCTCACTGTAAATATTCCATATATCGGTTATAGAGGTGACCCGCCTGAAGATAGGCGGATTGCGGGCTCATGAAATGAGAAAACTCGAATGTAATCGCGTTTTCGATTCCCGCCCGTTCGGCCGCTGCGAGCTTGAACAGCAGCTTCTCCCATTTGATCGGCATAAATTTGATCGGCATATCGCGGTCGAACGTTTCGGTGTTGGTCCAGCAGGTCATACCATGGCGGTCGGCCAGACGCTTGTTACTGGTCAGAAACTCCTCGAGGTCATGGAAATCAACGTGACCGTCCTGAAAAGCGAGAATATCCACGGCATCGGCGATGCCGCCGAGAATCTCATCCCATTCCGCCTCGTGCTCGCCGACGCTCACGCTGAGGTCACGGCTGATACGGATATCGTACTGGCCGACCGCCTTGGCACCGTCGATAAACGGTGAGATCAATACCGGCAAATTGTTTGACACGGCTTTACAGTGCCTTCCCAGTCTGGCGTAGAGATCGATGATCCCGCCGATTTTCCTGCTGCACTCCTGTGATAAATACCAGCCCGCAAACGCTGGCATTCCTCCATATTCACGCCAGACCTCATCGATCACGCGGCGGTTCAGATCGGCCTCGGTCTCATAGTCGCCACTCGTCCAGTATTTTCCGGAGTCGTAGAGTCCGAAGTAGAACGACATGCCATTCTTTTCCGCCAGCTCCAGAAACATCCGCACCAGATCGACGGGGGGCTTGAAGGCGTTCTCCCGTTGCCGGAGCACGCTCGACGGGTACGTCAGCCATTGGCGGTACCCACTGCGGATCAGAACCACGGTATCGATGCCGACCCGCCGCATGTTCGCGAAATCCGCATCCCATTCGTTCCGCCCCCAGTTCTGGTGGGGGATATCGTGGCTGATTTCATCTAAAAATGTTGCGGTGATTCGCATGTTGTGTCAATTCTCGATCAAAAGTAATTCTATAATTATATTAGGGACTAATGTATAACTATCCTTTTATAGGAACCATGGTTAAATTGATATTCAAGCTTTTTTTATAAATAATTATAGTATAATAATCATTTAATACAATTGATCATTAGGTAATCTATGCTATGATAGATTGATGGACACGGACACTACATCCATCAAGGCGTATAGCAACGACAGGGTTGCGTCGTTTCTATTGGAGCGCATCCTTAAGGGTGAGTGGGGGGTTGGCGAAAAAATTCCTTCCGTGGACCAGCTCGAGGCCGCATTGCCGGCCAGCCGAATGACAATCAGCAAGGGGATCGGCAAGCTTTGCGACCAGGGATATCTGCGCACGGCGTGGCGCTCTGGTACGTATGTGCGCAGCAACATACTGGTTCGCCGAATTCTTCTGCACGTCGGCGGCGACCAAGGGGCATTGCCGATGCATCCCTTCAGCCTGGTGGTAACGCGGAAACTGGAGAAACTGCTGGCCCGCCGCAACATGCAGGTGGAAATTCAATGGGAAGCACGAAGAGCCATGCTGGGTGAACGCCTGGCTTCCGACCTGACCGACGACCGCTTTCATGGTGCGATATCGGTGCAGTCGAATCTGCCGGCGATTCTTCAGCGGGAACTCCCTTCGCTTCTCGGGACATTGCCGATGGTTCACGTCGGAATTCATCATCAGGTGCCCTGGGTGTTCGTGGACATGAGCACCTTCAACCGACTGGCCGCCGACTATTGTCGGCAGGTAGGTTCGCGCTGCGTTCTCTATGCAAGCCCGCCCGATTCTCCGGAATTCCAGGAGTTTTCTGCCATCTCCGGGGTGGAAACTCTCTCGCTGACGCCTGACACGGACGACCTGGATGTCTCCTCACATGAAGAACAAGGCTATCGACTGTTTCTGGATGCCTGGCATCGCTTCAAAGGCCGCATCGATGCCGTAATTGCCGCCGACGACATGTGGGCCAAGGGGATTGTACAGGCCCTGCTTGCCGTCGGCCTTGAAAAAACGCAACACCTGAAGGTCGTGGCTCTGACCAACAAGGACTCCGGTATTTTCTACCCGTTTCCGGTTCAGAGCATCGAGACCGACACGGACGAGATTGCAGAGCGTACAATAAAGATTCTCATCGACCAGTTGACCCATGGTGTTCCGGGCACCCCCAGCGGAGTCTCGGTGCGTCCGGCGATGGGCAAAAATGTAATTACTACCCCAATCAACGAGGTGACCGTATGAATATCCGATCTGCACGCACCAAACAACATGGCTTTGCTTTAATAAAAGTATGGGTCGTGGTGGCCATTATCGCCATTCTCGCGTCGCTGTTGCTGATCATGCGGCAGGACGGTGATCTGGTGATCGTGGACAACGGGCAAAGCGACTATGTGATCGTCGGCAGTCCCGGGAATCCGGCGGTTCGGGACTTGCAGGACTACATTACGAAGATGACAGGAGTCCAAATTCCCGTCATGGCGAAGGAATCGCCCCTGCCTTTGAAAGCGATCATTCTACGCACGGATCACGACGAAACCCTGCCGCCACAGGCATATCGATTGCGCGTGGTCAAGGACCGTATCGAAATACAGGGTGCTGATGCGGATGGACTTTCCCACGGGGTGTACGGCCTGCTCGACGACCACTGGGGCTGTCGATTCCTGACACCCGATGCCGAGTCCGTGCCCCGGCACCAGGTTCTGTCATTGCCGGGCGATCTGGACAAGGCCGTCGCACCGTCCATTCGCGACCGGGGATTCATCGGTGCCGCAGCCAATCACCAGGATTGGCTCAGGCGTAATCGGGTCAGTGCTGAAATCGACGGCACCGCCGTGCATGATATTTACCAGTGGCTCCCGCCGAAAACCCACGTTGAATCGCATCCTGAATGGTACCCGCTGAACGACAAGGGCGTACGGGAACCCAAATCACAATGGCTGTGCTGGACCAATGAGGAGATGGTCGCCGAATTGACCGGGCTGGTGAAGAGCAAAATGGCCGAATCTCCTGCCGACCGCTACATTTCGATTGGACAGGGCGACGGGTTTTCCGCACCGTGCCACTGCGATACGTGTCGCGCGGTGGTCGATCGCTACGGGTCAGAATCGGCCCCCATTGTTCATGCGGTCAACCGGATACTGGGTGAAACCTCGAAAGACTTCCCGGAACATGAAATCGTAATTTTCGCCTATGTCGAAACGCTGCATCCGCCGATTAAGGGCACGGAACGGCTCGAACCGCACAAGAACCTCTGCCTCACCTTTGTTCGCATGGGCGATGCCATGAAACCGATTACCTCCGAATCAAACGAGGGGCTGCGCAAGGCGTTCCTCGGTTGGCGTTCATTGACAGACAACTTGCAGATCTGGTCATGGTCGGTGGGGTTCAATCGGTCCATCTGTCCGTTCCCCAACTACAAGGTGATGGCCGGGGACACGCAATGGTTCGCGCCACATGTGCACGGGTTCCACCACCAGACCTACGGCATGGATGCCGAATGGGGAGAGCTGCGCCAGTGGCTGTTTGCCCGGCTGATGTGGAATGCTGAACTGGACGTGGAGGAGGTCGAACAAGAATTCATTCGCAAATACTACGGGGCGGCGGCAGCGGAACATATGTGGGGCAACCTCGACAAGATGCAGCAAAAAGCCGCTCTGGCATCGGACACGTTCAACGCCGTGTACCACAGCGATCCTAAAAATGTGCGCACAAAACTGTTTCCGGATGAAGACATGCGATTCTATATGGATTCATACCAAATGGCACTCGAAGCGGCCGCCTCCTCTGAATTTGCCGAACGTGTCCAGAAAACATTTGCCCATTCTTTCGCTTTCCTGGAGTTCGCCGAGGCCAGGCAGAAACAACTGCGGCCGGTGTCTCATGACGGACGGGATTGGGTGCTCCCTGAAGGAGATACGCGACTTGCAGAGCCACTCATGCTGTTGGCCGATCTGCTCAAGACAACCCGGATTTCCGAGTGGGGTAACCAAATGCAGGGACGCCGCAATTTCCTGGCCAACGCCGGCAGCGACCTGGTGACGGCGGAAAACGACAAGCTCGAACTTAAGGTCAGCAACATCGGCATGGACGGTGTCCTCCTTTCTCTCGTGGACAAATCAACGGGTACCGAACTGCTACACATCGGCCCTCCGGGCAAAGGTCACCTCAGCGGTATACACCATTCCGTGAACTCTGATACCGGCAGCGGTCTCGACCATTCCGCAAACCGCGAAAAGTTACCCCAGGGCGGAACGAAAATCACGGCGGGCAGTTCCGTGCCTTTCGGTGCCTGGCAGGTGGTGGAAGCGTTTCGGCATCAACGTGTTTTCGAACTGCCGGAAGACCGCCGCGGATTCACCATGACCTCCTACCTGTACCCGGACCCCGAGCACCGTTTCGCCTGGCGATTCAAGGTCAAAAACAACACGATTCTATCCTCAAAGTACGCCTCGACCGTGCGAATGCGCCTGGCTTCGGTCTCTGCCGAGCCGCCAACCCTCGCGTTTGAATCCAGTGAAGGGGTTCAGCGATCCGACTTCGCCACCGAACCGCTGTTTGCGATCAACGATCCGCAAGGAGAGGTGAAACTGAATCTTTCCGGAATTGTTCCTGACGGCACCTTGCTTATCCGGACTCCCGGCGGCGACTGGACCCGTGTTGAGGCCGAATGGAACAAGACACGCACGGAGTTGAACCTGAAGTTTATCGGCAAAGAAAAGTCTGTCTCGCTTGGTAACCGGACTCAGGCCACGAAGTTTGAACTGGATATAACTCCGGGCGGACTCTCTCGGGACCACAGCACGAATTAAACCTAACCCCACCACTCAAAAGGAATCCTCGATCATGAGAAATCGTACACTTCAGGCCACTCTCGTTCTGGTTGCGACCTTCGGCTGGACAGCCGTCGCCGCGCCGGATCTTACTCCGGTAACCGTAAAACAGACACCGAAACATCCGCCGATTCCCTTGGCTGAAAACGGCGTGGCCAGGATCACGCTGTGCCTGATGGATATGCCCTCCAGACGTCCGGAGCAATTGGCCGTAGCGGAGCTGACGGAGAGTTTCCGGGAAATTTTCGGAGCTGAACTGACAGTGTTGAAAAACCGGTTGCCCGCTGCCGATGTTCCGGCATTGGTCCTCGGTGACAACAAATCAGCGCGTGAGGCGGGCATCGATCCAAACAGTCTGCCACCAGAGGGATTTGTCATCAAGACCGCGCCGAACCGTATTTTTATTGTGGGTAACGATGATTCCACGCTGAACTCTCACGGCACAGCCTGGGGGGTCTATGAATTTCTTGAACGCATCCTGGACGTGCGCTGGTACTGGCCGGAGCAGCAGGGAGGACGGACCCTGAGCCGTCGCGATGCTCAGAATGTTGCGCCGATGTGGATCGAGGATGCGCCCGTGTACCGCAAACGCGAAATCTGGCCTGGAAACTCGCCGGGGCTGCCCGAATTACACACCGCCCTTCGGCATGGCAACAGCTGGCCCATCAATCTTGTTGTCCACGCGCCGCATAAGTGGGGTCCCCTGTTCAAGGCTGACCGACCGGAGATTTTCGAACTCAACAAGGGCGGGCAGCGCGCCGATATCATGTTGTGCTACGGCAATCGGCGAACCCTGGAAACCTACCTGGAGGTCATCGACAAACACATGAAAGGCGAGGATCAACCCAAAGAAGCCGCACAGATCATCCAAGGCAACGCCGTCACGGTCTCACCGTGGGATGTCGGCGTAAACTGTCAGTGTGAGGACTGTCGCAGACTGTGGGATGCCGACGGCGGACGCTACGGTACCGCATCGCCCATCCTTGAAGACTTTGTCCGCAAGCTGGCAACGGAAATGAAAGAACGTTGGCCGGAACTGGTGGTGATCTACCTGCCCTATCTCAACTACACACTGGCGGCAAGTGAAGAGCCGTTTCCCGACAATGTAGAGGTACAGCTCTGCGGCATGCCGGGCGTGGCTTTGTATAAAGAACCGGCGGTCTGGGACAAGTTTCAGGGCAATATCGACCGCTGGGCGGCACTGACCGCGCGTCCGGTGCAAACCTGGGACTATTCCTGCTGGCCGACCAGCAGTACCCGCGCACCCTATCAATTCCCACACACCCTGAAGAAATACTACACGTATAATCAAGACCAAATCGTCGGCAGCTTCATCAACGGCGAGGGAAACCATTGGCCGCGTCTGAACTTCTCACTTTACTGCTGGATGAAGCTGTTGTGGAACCCGGCATTCGATGTCGATGCAGCGGCGGATGAAGCCTGCAACCGCCTCTTCGGCGCCGGTGCGGAGCCCATGCGCGAACTCTGGCGGCTGCAGGCGACGCAGTGGGAGAACAGCCGCTTCCCGGGGGGTGTTCTCACTGCGGGGGCCGTCTATGACGACGCGTTCCCGAAATCTGTTATCGATCGGATGAAAACCTTGCTGGCCAACGCCCGTGAATTGGCAAAAGATGACGCCTTGGTACTCAAGCGAATCGACTATTACACCACACCTTTTCCTGAGTTCTATAAGGAGTACGAATACGTTGTCGAAGGCAAGGGCATGACATCCCTGACATTGATGAAAGCCAGCGAAATGCCGGAAATCGACGGACGTCTCGATGAACCCGCCTGGCAGACCGCTGCACCGGTAGATTTCAAGGTGTACGATTCCAAAGAAAAAACCGCCCGGGATGCGAATTTTCCCACCGAGCTTCGGGCGCTCTGGCTGCCCGGTCAGGGGCTGCTCTTTGGATTCCATATGAGCGAACCGAATCCCGGTGCTCTTCAGAATGAAAAGCAAGGTAAAGACGACGGCGGTTTGTGGCATCAGGATTGTGTGGAGATATTTATCGATCCCACAGGTCGAAATACTGGAAAATTCCACCAGTTTATACTCACGGCCGGAAAGGCGGTCTTCGATGCCAAAGAAGGCGATGCCGCCTGGGACTGTGAAGGTCTGCGCTTTGCCACTCACATCGGGGATGATTTCTGGAGTCTGGAAGTATTTATCCCCGCCGCTTCACTTGACGTTGATTTCAGCTCTACCGCGGGCGGCGGCCGGGTTTGGCACGGGCAGTTCACCCGCCACCGAATCAGCGACCGAACGGGCGGTACGGAAAATCAAAAAATGAACGCCAACCAAGGCGGTTTCAACTCCAATACCGGCGACTTTGGAGAGCTGCGGTTCGTGGAATGACGAATCAAATATTTGGTGATAACATGAATCCACGTCCCAATATCCTGTTGATCATACCCGACCAGATGCGGGGCGATAGTCTGTCCTGTCTCGGGCACCCCGGTGTATACACTCCGAATATTGACCGCCTGGCGCGGGACGGCGTACTTTTCCGGCGTGCCTATTCCACGGTGGCATCCTGCATTCCCGCCCGTTACGCTCTGCTCACTGGACTGGTCCCACAGACCAGCGGCGTGGTCGGGTTCGCGGCCAAACCGCTGTCCACCCCGTCGCTGCCTGGACGCTTGACGGATACCGGATATGCGACCGTGCTGGTGGGACGCGACATGCACCAGCCGCCGGAAAGCGGCACCTGTGGATATCAGAACACGATTCTCGGCTCGACTTACATTGAGAATGACGAGTATGACCGATTCCTGCGCGAAGAAGCACCGGAAACAGGTGGCATCAAAAAACTCATTGACGATCTAGGCGTGACCTACAACCACTGGCAGGCCGCCCCCTGGCCGTTGGCCGACGAGCTGCATCCGACGCAATGGGTGGTCGATCAGTCGCTGCGCGTGCTTGAGCGGACAAACCCGGATCAGCCACTATTCCTTACCACATCATTCTACGCACCACATCCCCCCCTGTTTCCTCCGAAAAAATTCTTCGACGCTGCTGCTGATCGCGACCTTCCCGACCCGGCTATAGGGGAATGGGTCAAGCCGCAACCGCAACCGCCAGACTGCGATCCGATCGCGAATCGGGTCCATCTTGCAGGAGAAACGCTGCGCGCCGCCCAGGCGGGGTACTACGGTGCCATTGATCATATCGACGCCTGCATCGGAGCGTTGATCGAAGCCTTTTCCACCTACAGCGAAAAGGCAGACCGTCCCTGGGTCGTGGTGTTCATCAGCGATCACGGGGAAATGCTTGGCGACCACGATTTCTTCCGCAAATGCGAACCCTACGAAGGCTCGGCCAACATTCCCTTCATCTTCACCGCATCGGCAGATCTCGCGTTCGCGTCCGGATCGAAAAACCTGCGACCGGTCTGCCTCGAAGACATCATGCCGACGCTGCTGCAACTGGCCGGGGCACCCTGCCCGGATATCGCTGATGGTGTCGATCTCAGCCCTACCCTGCAAGGCAAATCGCAACAGGTCCGGGAGTGGCTGCATTTTGAACATGCCCCTTGCTACAGCGAGGAACAGGGCTATCATGCGCTGACGGATGGCCGCTACAAATACATTTGGCGGACACTGAACGGTACGGAACAACTATTTGATCTGGATAAAGATCCACATGAGCACTACGACCTCGTCAGGAGTGCACATCAACAGGTTGAACTGAAAAAGTGGCGACAACGTCTCGTGGAACGCCTGACTGACCGTCCCGAAGGATTCGTCCGCGAAGGAAATTTGGTCGCAGGTCGCGACTACCCCCCGCTGAACACATGCAAACCAAGGAGTTAAAAAAAGTATGAAAGCAGCAGTATTGGGAATCGGTGGCATGGGCATGGACGCATTGAGGACTTGTCGCGATTGCGGGTTACTTGACGGAGTGATGGGCCACGACATCTCGGAGAAACAAATCGCGTTCGCAAAAGAGCGCGGATTTGAAGCCACCACCGACCTGGACGCGGTTTTGGGGGAACCAGAACTCGGCGTGGTGTTTGTCACCGCTTCGAACGATGCACATAAGCCGTTGGTCATGGCGGCATTAAAAGCGGGCAAGGCGGTGATGTGCGAAAAACCCATCGCCACAACCCTGGACGACGCCCGCGAGATGGTCGAGGAAGCGGAACGACGCAAGCTGTTTTTCCAAATCGGCTTTGAATGCCGCTATTCTAAACTCTACACCACCATAAAGGACTGGATCGACCAGGGCCTTCTCGGGCAGGTAGTCAGTACGCAGTGCACGTACATCTGCAGCGAGTTTCATAACAAGGGAAGCTGGCGCAATACACTCTCCACCGGGGGCAGCATGTTCGGGGAAAAACTGTCGCACTACGTGGATCTCCCCCGTTGGTGGATCGGGTCGCCAGTGACGGAAGTGCATAGCGTCTGTGCTCCAAACGTCATTCCCTACTACGAAGTCCATGATAACTATCACACCGTTTATCGCTTCGCAAATGGCGCGGTCAGCGAACTGTCTTTCCACATGGCCGTGGGTGAAACCTTCGACGGCGACCCGCTGCAGGATCAAATCGAGCAGCAAAAGGAAGACGGCCATGCGTTAAGATACCTGATCGTCGGCACCAAAGGCGCAGCGTCCACCGACGTGTTTTTCCGCCGGATCAAGCGCTGGGAATTCGGGGACTCGCCGACATGCATGACCAGCAAATGGGTGGAAGACATCACCTGGGATCCAAAAGACGATCAGGAATACTACCACAACACCCGCGATCAGAACATCGACATCATCAGACAAGTGCTCGCGGGCAAACCGCCGCGCCACCCGGCCCGCGACGCCTACGAAACCATGCGCCTGGTCGAGGCTGCGGAAAAATCGTCGGATGCCGGAAGTATCGTACGATTGGACTAAGGAATTATTTCAATCGAATGGAAAAGTCCGGGGGGGAGCTGTTGAAAATGTCGTGAGTGCCAAAATGGATGCCGAAACCTTCAATTGCTTTTCTTCCTCCGTAGAAATGGGAGGAAAGGACTCCGCCTTGGTCGACTCTGAACTCGATATCCCGCTGGGCGGGGGTCTGGAGAACGAACTTTGCTCCCCTCACCCCTTCAGGGCTGGTATGGAAACCGATTTCCTGGTCTTTTCCCCGGGAGTTCCCCACCCGCATGCCGTATTCCGACAGAAACGACTCAAGCTCCTCGAAGGTCACACCCGTGGAGGAAAGAACCCCCTTGTAGGATTTGCTTTTCATGTCGTATGTCAGCAGGGGGGGGAATCTCAGCGACATGCTCGAATTCAGTTCCGGCACCCCATCGGGCGGATCTTCCAGATAATAGGAAAACGCGACCCCGTCATCCATGGTTTTCGCCTCCAGGTTGACCTGCACGCCATTCTCGAAGATCAGCCGTAACGTCACCTTCCCCCGGTCGATCTTCTCCGAGGCAACCTCTTTTAAGGGAATACCGGTATAGTTAAGTCTGTTGTTCGCTGTTTTCCGAACTTCAGTGAGCCCGATATTGATGTCCATTTTTCCGTAATGCGGAATCGGCTTTCCGTTTTCCAGCAGCGTGAGCCGGAAAATCCCGCGGAGGTGGCGGCGGATCTCGAACTCGTACATCACGGTTTTATGAGTGAACAGGGGCTTGTGTTTCTCCGCCTCGGCGGCTTCTTTTCGGGCCAGTTCCACAGTGGCCGCGTCCAACACCGCCAGAGGAACGGTCACTTCCTCCCCCTCTTCGCCAGCCAAGGTGACCGACCCCCCCTCCATTTGAACGAATTCCCCTTTGAAACTGTGTCCGTTTTTGCTCGTCCAGGTGTGGACCTCGGCCCGGGAGATCAGGGAGACGATCAAAAGCGATATGCCGAAGATCCGTAAACGTTTCATAAGGATGTACCCACTGTCAAAATAACTTAAACCTGTCCGGCTTTGGCGTGAAAACGAGTTCCTGTCGATTAAATTATTTACCGGGAACGGGCCAATAAAAATCCAGACCATAAAAATGATAATAGACTTCGAGATTCTCAGAGTTCACCCACTTCCCATGCCCATCAAGATATACCGCATTCATACCACTTACAGGTTTAGAAACTTCCGGTTCATTATGAGCGAGCACAACGCCATTGCTTTTGGAAACGGTCAGGCATCCCCAGATGGCTGCCTCGGCTGGATAAGTAGATACATACGTCATGTTGGGTTTATTGTTTTGGTAACTTCCTTTAAATGGCCGATCCGATCTGAAATACTGATAGGTGATAAATACGGTATCGTAATCACTTGTCTCAGCGTTCCTCACTTGGCGTAATTTTCCTGGGCAGAACATGACTGAATCACGGTTGGGCAACAGGTCACCGAAAATATCATCATAATTTGGAAACCGATGCGGGTAGGGTATAGCATCCATCGCAACGGGCAGTTGTTCTTTATGTTCACTTGCCCAGGCCATGGTGGCAATCGAGATTTGCCGCAAATTATTCAGGCATCCCACACGGCTCGCCCGATCCAGGGATTTAGAGACGGCTGGAACGATCAGGGCAGCTAACAGGGCAATAATCGCTATAACCACCAGCATTTCAATTAATGTAAATGCTGATGATGTGGTTCTTTCGTGATGAGTATCGTAAGGAGGCCCGTTAATCTTCATACTACAACCATAAAAATCATTTTCTTTTGCGCCCGACGGCGGCAATGTAGCACACGACGCCGCTCAGCAGAAGCAGCGCGAATGTCGATGGTTCGGGAATCACAAACACGCTGTTGCCGTCCAACTGAATGTTGTACGAATTATCAAACGCCTGTGATTCCTGGGCATCCTGCCAGCTCACGGCAGCCTCACCGTTGTAAATGACCCAGTCGAACGCGGCGCTGCCAGAAGTGAATGTGAGGATCGGCGTTTCGGAATAGCCACCGTTGTTCAGGAGCAGTGTGGTACCGGTCGCGCCACCGATAGAAATAGTAAGCTCACCGTTGACCACGAGCACATCGCCGATACCGTTGCCGAGTTCGATTTCAAGTACACTGCCATCGGCGAAGCTCACATCGCTCTCGATGGTCAACGCCCCAATGCTCATGCCCGGTGCCACGGTCATGCCGTCAACCACCGTCAACCCGCCGCTCGGGCCGTAGGTGCCGTTGCCGCCAAGCGTCGAACCGCTATCGAAAGTCACTTGCTGCGTGAAGGTGATTCCATCCGCAATGGCCAGCGTACCGCCATTGTTGACCGTGATCGTCCCACCCGTGCCCAGCGCGTCGGCATGCCCGACCACCAGTGTGCCCTCGCTTATCGTCTTGCTGTCAGCCACATTATCCCAGGCAGTGCTGCTGGCCCCGGTCAGCGTTAGAATTCCCGTGCCGGTTTTGACCAGGTTCAGGGCTCTGAATGACGTCTTGGTGGCGTGTTGAAAGGTGCCGCTGTACGTGGTGTCAACGTCCTGATCGACCGTGAGTGTCGCATCATTGTATTTAGTACTCGGCCCCCCGATGGTATCCCAGGGATCGTTCTGAATCAACGCGGTCCCAGTCCCAGCACCACCGGACAGACGGGTCACAGTGGTGTCGAAACCGCCGATGTTCAGATCTTTGGTGTTCGCGTTTTCAGTGAACTCCAGCGGTCCAGTGCCCAGAGCATTGGCGGCACGAAGGTCGATCGAACCGTTTGCGATATTGAATCCCCCGGTGAACGCTGAGTTGTCGCCCTCCAAACTCAACCTGCCGGTATTGCCATATGTCAACCGACCGGTGTTCGATCCGTCATAGTCGGCAAGTGTCCCGAGAAGGTTCATACCCGTGATCGTCGAATCGCTCTTCACGAAAGTCGAGCCGGCATACGACCAGCTCGCGCCCGCTCCTCCAAACTTCCCACCGTCCAGTACGATGTTGTGGTTTTCGGAGATGTTCCCTCCGAGCAGTATTTCACCGCCTGTAAACACACGCAACTCGAGTGGCGCAGTATCAGGCGCAGTGTACATATTATCGAAAATCCTTGCAGTAAAACCGGTGATCTCACCAATGTTGCCATTGATGGGCAGACCATTGGGATCCCAGTTCTCGGGAGTGCTTATGTCGAAACCTCCGGTATAGGTATACGTGACTTGTGCGGTAGCGTCCATACTGCTCAACCCGACGATGAGCGCCAATGCGCCCCATAGAATTCCTTTGCCTGCTTGATGTTTTCTGTTCATGATACGTTTACTCCATTTTTTTGTTTGTACTCACTCGCCTTCATGCCGGGATGGCGGCTATGCGCATCCTCGGCTTCACCAACACCCGCGGCGGCTGTTCCGCTGCGGAAATCCTGCCTTCCAGGCTGTTCTCAAGCAGGTTGATGGCACGACCCACGACCTCTGTCGTATCCACTTCTATCCTGGTGATCGGCACCGGATAAAACAGATCCACTCCAAGGTTGGTCAGCACGATCACCTGTATCGTCTCCGGCACGTCCTGTCCGAGTGCCAGCAACGCCTGCGCCACTCCCTTGCCCATGACGTCGTCGGGAACCACGACTGCGTCGAAATCTCCGTCCAGCCGCTTCCAGGCCTGTATCAAGGCGCGGAACCCCACCTCTTCCGATGCGTCGAACTTCGCGAGTTCGGAATCGGTCAACAGATGCGTCGCGTGACCGCGCGGCGCGGCCAGCGCAACAAAACCGTCGCCGGTCGATTCGTCGCCGGACCGGGCAAAATACAGAATCTTACGCCCGAAGGGAATCGCATCCAAGGCCTGCCGCTGAAATTCGTTCATGTCCACAAAGACAGATGGACAGGCATTGTGTACGCCTACGTGTACCATGGGCAACCGCACCTTTTCATGTTCGGGACGCTGAAGCCACTGGAACGGCAGATTTGATTGCACGGAAATCACCCCGTGGAAGCGGCGCTGCGCCATTTCACGGGCGAGGCGGTCGTCCAGTTGCGCACTGTTGGATTCCAGGCGAAGTTCCGTCTGCATATCGGCGGTCATCATGGCCTCTTCCAGCTTCCGGGTTACAGCCATGGCAAACAAATGATCTGCATCCAATCGTCCTCCACCCACATGCACCAGAATGCGTCGCAAAAAAGTATTTCTCTGCACATACACCCCCGAGCCTCGCCGGCTGCGCAAATAGCCGTCCTCCACCAGAGACTGAATGCCTTTGTGGATCGTGGCGCGGCTGGCTGGCATCAGGGTGTTCAGCTCATCGACCGTCGGCAGACGCTCTTCGACCGCCCATTCGCCGTCGAGGATTCGTTGCAGCAATATCGAGGACACCATCTCGCTGCGCGTGGATTTTTTTGTTACTTTCATGAAACGATGATTCTATAATTATTCTTACGCCATAAAATCTTATCTTTACTTTATAGCATTGTCATATTGATGTTCAAGCTTTTTTTAAAAAAATAATTATAGCATAATAATCCGTATCCGTCCTTGAACAAACCACCTCCGGATTTCATCGGGACATTGGTGTTTTGGTTGAACTCAAAGCCAGGAGGCCTTGAACGTTGCGACTTTCTCGTTCGTCCCGCAATCGCGGGACTACGGCGGACAAGACGACGGAGAGTCGCGCTCCCGTTCGTTTCTGCCGTCAAAGCCTCCGAGACTCTAAACGGTTTGTGGATTCGGCGGAGCTACGGGAGCGCGGACTGAGTCACAGACCTCAATTTGAAGGTGGTTTTTTTCGAAATGGATCGCAGATTCAAATCTCTTTTTCCCGCCCCGAAAGCGGAGAATCCTGCCCTCCTTGCTTGCGCTCTCAAATTGAGGTCTGGGGATAAGGGTCATGCACAACCGTCGAGGTGATCATGGAGATGTTTGGAGCGTCGGCCAATGAATGGGTGAATTCCGGCTGATCTCCTCCTGGAGGCACCGAAGCGTGACGGCATCAAGAAGGTCGTAATTCGTCCATTGGCCTTTTGCCATCAACGCGGCGGCTGCCCCTGCGGCATTCCCGATCGCCCATTCAATGGGATGCAGCCGGTAGGCGGCGTTGGTGATGTACGTTCCGGCAATCAGTTTGCCGCCGACCAGCAGGTTGCGAACGTTGTGTGAGGCCAGACTCCGGTACGGGATATGGAAGGGCGCCGCCTTTTCGAGGCCCGGACTCAATCCCTTACTGGTCAGCAAAGGATGAATGTCGACGGCATAGTTGCCAATGCCAACCGTATCGGGGAAAGGATAAGAGGTGGTCTGAGCGTATCCGATGCCGTCCGTGTCGACAAAGTGACTTTCGTTAAGGCGAAAGCCCTTCAGGCCAACAATGCGTCGCGTACATCGAATATACGGAAACTTGGCGAGGCCATGTCGAGTTCCCATCATGTTCAGCGGGTCATCGCCCTTCAAAAAGCGGGTTTCAAGACGGCGCTCTGGATGCGACTTCAGGTAAAAGTAGAAGGCAACAGCCTGTTGCTCTGCACCAGCCAGATGCACGAGGTTCACGCCGCCAAACCATGAAAGGGCCGCCTCAGCTGCGGCCTGGCTTTTGTCCTTTAGTATGGAGCCGTACGGGTAGTCATTTCCCGGATACCAATTGATGTTCGTGACATCATCGAGGTCGGCCTGGGCATAGGTGTGACGCGGACCGGCGGCCTTGAGTCGCCGATAGCACCATACATTGATCCAGGACTTTGTGCCGAGCGAGAAAAAGTTATCGGTAAGTCGTTCAAAGGAAGCCGCAAAATCGGGAAAGGGCTTCTGCAGCTCCCGTTCATCGATGGCAGTGGCGGACCCGGTGATGCAGAAGGGGAATACAATGCATTGGCTGCCGGCTTCGTCCATGGCAGGCAGCGATCCGTCGGCAGCGGGATCCTCGGTTTCCGTTTCGCGTCCCACGGAGTATTCCGCCCCGGAGAGCACGACGACATCAGCCAACTCGGAGGCGTCGACCACCACCAGGTCACGATCATCGCGGGCAGCCACATGGAACGGATGTTTGGCGAAGCGCCCGGAGTCGAGTGGCTCATACCAGTCAGCAATCTCGTCAGAAAGATAATCATCAAAGGGACGATAGCCATTGATCGGTTTCCGTTGCACCAGATCGAGGCCGACAATACGCCGTCCCTCGCCCTGTTCGTCATCCACCGGCTCGGTCTGCACAGCTTTCACCACAGTCTGATAGAGAAGTTGGATATTTGGGTGTTTAGCAACCATGGCGTCGAGGATCCATGCTGCCGTTCTGGGGTCGAAAGGCTCCCGACTCACCCAGCCGCACCCATCTCCGCCTGAGCCCAGGCCCGGCGCTTCCTCTGGCGGGGATTCGAGAGCCTTCAGGAACGCCAGGTAGTCGGCGGGGTAATGGCGTTCGGGCTCATTCAGCATGATCGAGCGTCCCGGTTCGTGCCAGGCGTTGTCAATAACGGGAACCCCTTGACTGGTGGTCTGCCCGCCCAACCAGTCGGTAGGTTCGATCACCAGGATGCGAGCTTCCGGCCAGGACCGGGCAGCCTGAAGCGCGGCAGCAGGCGTGCTCAATGAGCCACCGGCAATCACTATATCCGCCGTCAAACGGGTTACCCCGACTGTCGCTGACACAGTTGCATTTGAGTCAGTTTTGTTATGCATAAGATAGTTTCATTCACACAAACGGTGACAATACATGGATATTTTTGTATTCTATAATTATTTTGCGTATCAACGTTTTTATTGACATATCACTGAATTATATGCTTGTACACATCTTTCTTGCATTCTATGTTTCTTAACCTATTCCCGTCACAATCCCCCTGTAGATCCTGCCCAGGCCCTGTCCCCATGACCAAGACCCACCGCCCCTGTTCACAAAACGGCAGCGCCGTAAAATTCCTTTTGCTGAGCCTGCTCGCGATTGGATTCGCGCAGCGCGGGAACGCCGGATACATTGAAGACAGAGCGGACGGAACCACCGTTATCCACGTCAAGCTTTTTGATCTGCCCAATCCGAACGCAACGGACCCCAATACCCGCGCGAAAGTTGCCGCGGTCCAGGCCTTCAAAGAGCGGTTTCCGGAAATTTTTCGCGAACGCTATGCGGCCCGCTACAAAGCCAATCCCGAAAAGTACGGAAAACACAACTGGGATAACGTCGAAATAAAGCTCGAAGCCTTCACCGGTATTCAGGTTGAGGGTGTCGAAACCGACCTGTTGGCCATTGCGGGCGGCATAGCTCCGGATGTGCTCTATGTTAATTTTCGAAAATCAGACAACTACATCCAAAACCGTTTTCTCTACCCGCTGGACAAGCCGGAAGACCATTATCTCACCTCGCTGACAGAGGAGGAAAAGGCGTTCCGCATCCATGAGAAATTCTGGCCGGTGATTCGTCGTAAAGGTCCGGATGGCAACAAACAGGTCTGGGCCATGCCGTTCGGGGGAGCCCTGGGCAAAGTACTTCTTTACCGCAAAGACCTGTTTGAACAGCATGGTCTGGATTTCCCGGATGAAAACTGGACCTGGGAGGATATGATGCAGGCGGTGAAGACGATCAGTGATCCGGGGAAAGGCGTCTACGGCATCCAGCTCGGAAGCGGAAAACAGGAATCCTGGCACTGGACCTCTTTCCTGTGGTCGGCGGGGGGGGAAGCCATGGAATACAATGAAGAAACGGAACAGTGGCTCTGTGTATTCGACAGCGAAGAAGCCGCAGTGGCCCTGGAGTATTACACCCGATTGAGTGCGGAACGATGGATAGACGATGAAGGGCGGCTGCGCCGGGGATATTCGTCCAAGGACGCCCAGAATTCCCACATCAAATGGTCCCGCGGTGAAATCGGCATCACCATGTCCTACATCGACGAGAAGCTGTTCAGCACCATTGACCCGGCCGTCACCGGCATGGCCCCCGTCCCGCTGGGCCCGACCGGGCTGCGGGGCGCGGAACTCAACAGCACGATGATGGGGCTCTTCTCCGGAATTGAGGATCCCGCCGTCCGGGATGCCGCCTGGGAGTACATACGCTTCTATGACAGCCGGGAAGCCAATGCCATCAGAACCCGCATCATGGTCGAGGGCGGGTTGGGGCGCTTCATCAACCCGAAATACCTGCACATGTTCGGTTATTCCGATATCGTGCGGCTCGCACCCAAGGGATGGGCGGAAAACTATGAAATATCGATCGAGACCGGCAAACCCGAACCCTACGGAAAAAACGCCAATTTCGCCTACGAACTCATGACGATCCCCATCCAGCGGGCCGAAGAAATGGCCCGCAACGACAACCTGCCGGAGGATAAAACAGAGCGCCTCGCCGTAATGCAGGACATGCTGAGGGAGGCCACCGCCCGTGCAAACGAGCAAATGATAGGCATCGTTTCGCCCGCCGAGCGCATGAAACGGCGGGTATCCGCCGCCATGGTCCTTACCGCAATTCTGATCTCCTTTACGCTGCTGTTCCGCAAAATATTCAAGGCGTTTACGCCGCCGACAGTTGCCGGCGAAGAGAAAAAGAAAAAGTGGGATTTTAAGCGGTACGCATGGGCCTACCTGATTCTCATCCCGGCGGTCCTGAGCATTTGCGTCTGGCAGTACACCCCGCTTTTGCGCGGATCTCTCATGGCGTTTCACGACTATCGGCTGATCGGCGAATCCACCTTCGTGGGTCTGGATAATTTCGGCGACCTGCTCTTTGACGGCTTTTGGTGGATGGCCGTCTGGAATTCTCTCCGGTATTCCTTTCTGGTGCTCAGCCTGACCTTCCTTCCTCCCATTATTCTGGCGATTCTGCTGCAGGAAATCCCCAGGTTCAGCATCGTCTTCCGGACGATTTTCTACCTGCCGGCCGTTATAACCGGACTAGTGATCACGCTGCTTTGGAAGCAGTTCTACGAACCTTCCGAGAACGGAACTCTGAATGCCATCTTTATGAACATGCCCGCATGGAGTTTCATTGCGGTGGGGGTCATCCTGCTCGTCGTCTGTCTGTCTTTTTCCCGGCGCCTTTGGATGAACGAGGCGCACTGGGTCAGTGTTATCTTCATCGTGGCCGGTGTCACCATGCTCTACACCTGCAGTGCCCTGTCCTTTCCCATCCTCTTTCAAAGCGGTGAAACGACCGCCCGGAGTCTGACCCTGATTCCCTCCCGGCTGAACGACGGTCTCCTGGAGCCCTATAACTGGTTACGCGACCCTGACACCGCCATGATGGCCTGCGTCATCCCCGGCATCTGGGCGGGCATGGGCCCCGGATGCCTGATCTATCTGGCGGCCTTAAAGGGAATTCCGGACGATTATTACGAGGCCGCCGATATCGACGGGGCCACCTTTATCGATAAGATTCTCTTCATTGTGTTTCCCACACTGAAGGCCCTGATTATCATCAATTTTGTCGGAGCCTTCATCGGTTCCTGGTATGGCGCAACCGCCAACATTCTGGTCATGACCGGTGGCGGTGCGGGCACGGAAACCGCGGGGCTGCATATCTGGTACAAAGCCTTCACCTACCTCAAGTTCGGTCCCGCCACCGCCATGGCCTGGATGCTGGGCTTCATGCTGATCGGTTTCACCGTGTATCAACTTCGCATTTTAAGTCGCGTGGAATTCCGCGCCCAGGGTGCCAACACCAAATAAGAAAGCGTAACCCATGCCCATCATATCAAAAATCGGCCGGAAATCATTGGGTGTGCGCACGCTCATTAGCAGCATGTACTTCCTGCTGGCTCTGGGGGGAACCTCAATGCTGTACCCGTTTCTGCTCATGATTGCCGGCAGCACAAAGAGTAATGTTGACACGCCGGATGCCGACATCATCCCCGCTTATTTACGTGAGGAACACGCTCTCTACCAAAAGGATGCGGAAGCCTATTTCAATGAGGCGCTGGGCATGCTCCATTATTCCTGGCTCACCGCCCCCAACAGCTTCCGGGATCTCGATCACCCGCCACAACCCAATCCGGAATTTGTCGGGGTCTGGCGGGATTTTCTGGAGAGCGGACGGCTGGATCCGCATGCCGCACTGCTGGGCCACATGTTTGCACCACGCTCGCAGGGGGTGATGCCCTCCAATCTGCGCCTGTTTAAAAAGGAACTGAACGAACGCTTCAATGGTGACATCGAAGCACTCAACGAAACCTTGTCTACAGATTTCAGTGAATGGAACACCTTTTATGCATTGCCCAACGTTCTCCTCATGCGAACGCATTCCGTTCAAGACACTCCTTTCTATGAAGCCAAGCGGGCCTTCCGCGACAGCAGACCCACCCACGAATGGTACGTTCCCACGCTTGCGGGCTTTTACCGATATGCATTCCTGTCCGCACGATACGGGGGGCGTGAAATTGAAAATTACAACCGGGCCAATGGCACACCGTACACGCACTGGAATGATATTCCGCTCCCCCGACAGGTTCCCGACATCGGCCGCCGGGACTGGTTGAGTTTCACCCGAACCATGCTGAACGCGAACTGGATTCGCGCCGATCAGGAATCCACCCCGGCCTATCGCGAATACCTCAAGGCGAAATATCTGAATATCCCCGCATTAAACCGGGCTTATCGGACGGACACCACAGAATTTTCGGCCATCCAATTTCCTGTCCGTGCGCCTGCCGACGGGCTGCCGCGATCCGACTGGGAAAATTTCCTGGAGGGATGGGAAGATCCCGATACCGGCGCGATGCATCAAATGGACGCCTCCCACATCCACCTGTCGGGTCCGGAATTCTCTTTTCAAAACTACCTGCGCGACCGCTTCGGCCATCTGGAAACATTGAATGCCGCCTGCGGCACCGCCTTTCGGGACTGGGATGAAATCATGCCTCCGCAGCAGGAAACCTATGCCTTGGCCCTGAGCCAACAGACAAAGAGTAAAAAAATCGAATACTCCACCCGCAACTTTATTACAGTCGTTGATTATGTGGTGTTGCACGGCAGAGCCGTCATCAACACCGTCATCTACTGCGTGCTGGCCGTGATGGCGGCACTCATCATCAATCCCCTGGCGGCGTATGCTCTCAGCCGATACAAGCCCCCGTCGGCCTATAAGGTGCTGCTTTTTCTGATGCTCACGATGGCCTTCCCCCCCATGGTGACCCAGATCCCCGTCTTTCTGATGCTGCGCGATTTTCATCTGCTCAATACCTTCTGGGCACTTATTTTGCCCGGTCTGGCAAACGGGTATTCCATTTTTCTGCTCAAAGGCTTTTTTGATTCGCTGCCCCGGGAGCTGTATGAAAGTGCCACCATCGATGGTGCCGGGGAATTCCGGATTTTCTGGCAAATCACCATGAGCCTCAGTCAGCCCATACTGGCCGTGATCGCGCTCCAGACCTTCACCGTCGCCTACTCAAACTTCATGATGGCACTGCTCATCTGCCAGGACCCGCGAATGTGGACCCTGATGCCCTGGCTGTATCAGCTCCAGCAACGCAGCGGGCAGGGCGTGATCTTTACATCCCTGTTGGTTGCCGCGATTCCGACCTTCCTGATCTTTGTCTTCTGTCAGAACATTATCATGCGCGGGATTGTGGTCCCGGTGGAGAAATAGGACCGGGACCAGGCTTCAATTATATGTCTGCGGAAAGCCTGCTGCCCTGGCAGCATCAACCCGGAACAGGGATCGCCCGGACCGACATCCGGGACATTGTCATGGTGGCGGGAACAGATCCTTACGCTTTCAAGCGAAAATTTATGTGAGGTGTTGTCGGTGGTGGGAAATTGTATTAAGCGTTCAGGAGCATGTGAATCTGCGATGACTTCCGGCAAATCACTCTCTTAAATTGGAATCCATCATATGAGCAAAAGCCTATACCAGAATCAGAATGAATTCAACATCATCCGCTATGGGGCAGTGAAAGGAGGACAAACACTGTGCACCGGAGCATTCCAGGAGGCCATTGACACATGCTCGAATCAAAAGGGCGGTCGAGTCGTGGTCCCTCCCGGAACATGGCTGACCGGCACAATTGTTATGAAGGATAATGTGGAACTGCATCTTGCCGCTGGCGCAACGATCCTTGGCAGCATGAATCAGGAGGATTACTTAACTTCCGAACAAAATAATCTGTCTCATAAAATTAATAATCATTTTGCACTTATTTACGCAAAGAAGGCGGAGCACATTGCCATAACCGGAACCGGCGTAATTGACGGGCAGAGAAAACATCAGTATCC
>JBBDRC010000132.1:0-6517 GCA_040905625.1 Kiritimatiellia bacterium | reverse complement strand
GAAAAACGATATTCCAGGCGCTTTCCGACGGTCGATCGGCCTCCCAATGGCCTACGGACCAATCGGAAGGAAATGAACTCATGAGAGAGCCTTCCAGATACCAGAGGGTGAAGGGTCCACCCGATAACGCGGAGCCGAATTCGACTTCCGCCTCCATTTCGGCGGCATCTCCTCCAATCCACCGCAGGTGAAGCTGGTCGGGTTCGAGCATCATCAGGGTTCGAAAGGCGGGTGCGGGGTTTGCCGCGGGTTCCGGGGCATAAGGGGAGCGGATCGTCCACACAATCCGTCTTGTTGACAGTTCCCGTTCGTAAAACTCCTTTACACTTTCCCCTTTGCGAATCTCCCATTGCGGGGCGGGAAAACGGGCGAGAAGTTGCACCCCCTCTTTCTCCCCCGGTGTCTCACGTCCAATGTAAATCATCTCCTGTCCGGGGTGCTCCCAAATTTGCAGCGACCCGGGTTGGCCCCGGTCCCAGAAGGCGTCCTGCAGGTCCTTTGACAAGGTATCCGTTCCCCGCTGATGGGTCACAAACCATCCCGGCAGCGCCAGCCAGCGGGCCCAGGCTTTTTCAAACCATCCGCGTCCGGGAGCCTTCTCAATGGAATCGAGCGGTTCGTCTTGTTGGGGTGGATTGATCCGCCAAATTCCTTCCCGGTAACGGAGATAGTCTTCGATTAGAGCTTCCGGGGTGTGGCTTCCCGCATCCATCCGGAGTTCCTCTGATCGCTCTCCCGCACGGGCACCCACACAGCATAGAACAAGGCCTGTAAGGATTGGGATGAAATTGTGTCGGGTCATGCGTTTCTTCTCCGGATGGAATACATGACTTCAATCCCAGCGAGGCAGAAATGTCAAATGTTTTTCGGTCATTAAAATGCTTGATAACATGCAAGTTGTTTCTGACCGCATTTTCTATTTCACCAACTCCGACATTGACTTGTCGTTGTGGTCTTTTCATATGTGCGTGTACATATGGCAACCATTTCCACCCCCAACCTGATTTTCGTGGTCGGTGCGCCACGCTCCGGCACCTCGGTTCTGCTGGATTTCCTCACCGTGCCCAAACAAGTGGCCTGGATCCCGCAAAAATTGGCCGAGAATCCGAAAAAACTTCGACTGGCCGGGAGCACAGGCCGCCAAAACTGGCCGCTGTTGGGGGAGTTTTTTCTGGAGCGGCGCTTTGCCTGGAAATCCGTGCCGAAGCCCGCGACCGGACCTGAATTCTGGGAGCACTATCTGCCCGGCTTCACACCACCGGATTCGGCACCGTATGTCCCGGGAAAAGGTGAGGTGACGGATAAGGAGAAAGAGACGCTGCGCGAAGTGCTGTGCGACCTGTGTGACCGCCAGCGGAAGGGGCTGCTGGTCGCTGAGTACACCGGCTTTCCACGGATCAGGTTGATGCGGGAGATTTTTCCGGAGGCCCGGTTCATCCAGGTGATTCGCGATCCCCGGTCGGTGGCCTACCACATGGTGAAAAAAATGGATGGCGCCAATCACCAGTTATGGCAATACCGGGCAAAATGGAAGGATCTGATGCCCCCCGCTCTGCGGCAACGGCTCGAAGAACTGCCGGACACCCCCCTCAATTTCAGCGGGGGGCTGGTGCGATGGTACCATGAGTTGTATGCCGGGGAAACCGGGGAACTCCCGGCGGAGGATTTTTGTGAAGTCGCCTATTCGGATTTACTGGCCAAACCGACCCCCACCTTGAAAAAAGTGATGAAATTCGCCGATTTGGAGATGAATAACCGATTCAAGTACTATCTGAAATTTCACGACATCCAGCAAAGCAACCAGCGCACAAATCGGAACCTCAGCGGCAAAGAGGCCGATGAATTGGCTCTGGCGGTGTCGCAACTTTAAGTGACAGAGTACCTGCCTCGCCACAAAATCCGACAGGTTGCTGAAGTTGAATCGAAATGGGGAATGTACGGGACTTGTTCCCTTCGGTTCTTTTGGCTATAAGGTCCACATGACGATTCGAATTGATGACAGCGTGATACGCGGAGAACTGGACAACCGGAAAGCAGGGGTGGTGACCGGTTCCATTTGGCTGCAGGGACAGCGGGAGCCTCTGGAACTGGAACTGGAGGGGAATCCGCTTCGGGATCTGGCCGGACACGTGATCCGTTTCTCCAGTATGCATGCCCCCCCCGGGGAGTCCCCCCTGCTGCATAGCCAACAGCGCGGACAGCTCGGAGCCCTCACCGCCAGCCGAAAGCGCCTGGTGCCGGACTGTGGCGATCGGGAACTGGCCCGGCACATCCGGGAGCGAACCGATTTCGAATGGAAGAGGGAAACCCTGTTTCAGATGGAGTGGTTCAGTCGCGAGGACGGACAGGTTGTGCTGGAATCCACGAATTTCACCCTGACCCTGGAGGGAGAGGCCGCCTGGCGAATGACTCCACAACAGGAGGAGGACCAGATCCGTCGCAATCAGGAGATTCGCCGGGAATGTGCCGAACACAACCTCCATGCCGATTTACAGCTCCCGGAACTGGAAGAGGAGGACGTGGACCTCACCGAAGTGGAGCGGGCCGCGGATATTGAAAACGCCCGTATGGAACTCCTGAACGACCGAATTCAGGCCCGCATGGAAGAAGTGGAGGATATTGACGAAGAGAGTTATGACCGCATTTACGAGGAGGAACGGGAAAAATTGCGGATCAAGTGGGGCGAACCGGAGCCCGAACCCTTAACCCCTGAGGAACAGGAGAAACGGGATCAATGGATAGAAGAACTGAATCAGGCGGCGGACGACGCCCTGGATGAACTGGAGGAGGATGGCTGGGAGGAAATGGAGGATCACCCTCTTGTGGAGCAATGCACATCTCTCGGATTCAAAGTAAGTCAGGATCTCCGCGACAGCGGCTGGGAACCGGAGGGCTTTGTCCCCGAATCACCTCTCAATGAAATTTCCAGCGGACTGCAAATCGCCTCGGCAAAACTGGCGGGCGCTCTGATTTCTGTGGACGAGGAATGGCCGCCGAGTCTGGAGGCGGCCGGTCACGTCCTGGTCCGACTCAAAAAAACCAGGGGTTATCTCCGGGACGCCCTCGGCGGCCTTGACGCCGCCGACGATGAAAACCTGGGAGTCCCCGCCTGGCGGAATGCGGTGCGTCAGGAAATCCACAATCTGCTGGATCAGGTGATGGATCTCATTGATGAAGTTCGGAATTCGTTAAGGGGTTGATGAATGAAGTCAGAAATCAGAAATCAGAAGTCAGAGGTCAGTAGTCATTAGTGACCCATGACTCACGACTAATGACCCGTGACCCGTCCCTTCACCCCATCCACATCTGCAACCCCATCCCCGCGATTCCGGCGCCGGCGAAGCGGAGTAGATAAGTGGCGCGGTTTGAAGGTTCAATGCGCATGGTGATCGGCATACTCATCGAGAAGACGCCGAATCATGCGCTGATAAGGCGTATGATGAATTTCAGCTTCTTTCTTGAAATAATCGACGCTTGCGCGGCTCAACTGCAGGGTCACCTTTACAGTTTCCTCCCGGAATGCCAATTCGGAGGGGGGCGGCAGGAAATCTTTCACAACCGCCACGTCCCCTATCGGTCCGTCAGTGTATTTGATTTTGTTCTTCATAGATTTTTCTTCCTTTTCGCCAGTAGCCGGCTCCAAAAATACGAATCGTCCCGTTTCTATGGGTAAAACGGACGGTCAAAATTCCTTCCGCCACTTTCCCAAGACAGAAAAACCGTTGTTCATCATCACTGTGTCCCAGGTCTTCAAGGATCACACGATCGGGATCTGCGAAGGCAAACTGGGCTAAAGAAAAAGAACCACCATGTTTTTGCTGATTTGATACGTTTTTTTCTATATCCCATTCGAAACTGGGTTTTGGATTAGGCATTTTTAAACCATATGATCGTATTTTCAGTGGGCGTCCGTTAATCCCCTTACCGTCGTTCAAGTGTTCGTCAATCGGATAATGTGCGTAGCACACGGCATCATTATACACCGCACCGGATTCATATTCAGACACGGTAATCGTCTTCTTGCCCTTGATGGTGACCGTCTCGCGAATGCCGATCTCCGGGCATACCCAATCGATCTGGAAGTTCTCGAGACCGGGTTGCTTACGCAGGAATCGATACATGCGCAGCAGCGCCTTACGGCCCTCGGCCTCCGCCCGGGACCTACCTTCGCTGGTATGCGATTCAAGTGCATGCACATGGTTTGCATTATGGCCATGCTTTCTCAGCAATGCCCGCGGGCCGTCGTCACGCCACGCGACATCGGTGGTCACCAACTCGCCTGCAGCGACAGCATTGTCAGTGGCGATCTTCAGAACCTCGTAGTCCAAGGCATCAGGGTCGTAGCCTGAGCACCCGAAGGTGAGTGTCGCCGGCTGAGCGCCGGCAGCAAGAACGGCCTCGTCAGCAACGCATGCAAAGATCGCTGCGTCAATCCGCAGGTGTCTGCTTTCATCGCTTGGCTTTGGCACGGGCTGTCCGGTTTCCGCGTATGTCTTGCGCAACAACTCCCAGCCAATCCCGCTGATCACCTGCTGTCCCCACGCGAAGAAATGAGCCGGATAGTTAACCCCGCCGACTGTCATTGTGCCGCCGAGCATTCCGTTTTTCTCGACAAGCAACGTCGAGACTCCCGCGCGACCGGCCTGAATGGCCGTAATGGTGCCAGCCGTGCCTCCACCAATCACTATCACATCGTATTGCTGCTTCATGCTCAGGTATCCTTTCTGCCGAACGTCCACCCGCACTGACTTGTTCAGTGTCGGGAATGGTTCTGCTTTGACTTAAGAAGCCCACTGCATGGATGGTTTCTTTTCATGTACCACACAGTCACGAAGATAGGAGTTAATCAAGTTCTGGTAAGGAATTCCCGTTTCTTCAGCGAGGTCTTTGAAATAATCAATGACATCCACGCCCATGCGGATCGTAATCTGTTTTTTAAGGCGCTTGGAATAGGGGTTCCTGCGCCACTCCATTTTTTCCAAGTCATATTCTTTTTTCATGGTCGGTTCCGTTGGTAGGTTTTTCGTTCTTTCGCAGTTGCTTTCCGTGCTGAAATGAGACGGATCACTTGGTCCGCCTCCCGAAAACAGTGACAAATCATCAGAGTTCTGAGCTTGAAACTCTGTCCAAGCAACAAGAACCTGTCTTCTGCTTCTGAATGGTCAGAGTCAAAAAACTCCATGGCGGCATCATCAAAGAAAACCGTCTGAGCTTCTTCAAAGCTGACTCCGTGCTTTTCTCGATTCTTTTCGTTTTTTACGGGATCCCAAGTGAAATGCAGCTCATCCATAACTACAACGTAATTATACATGACCGGAAAAGCAAGTGGAAATTATCTTTTTCTCCAATAATCTCTAAGACAAACCAAACGTGCCTCCAAAGCTCAAAAATACTCCAAGACCATAGCCCCAAAAATAGCCTTCTACTCCTGAACCGAGAAAAGTCCCAAGCGCCAATGCGCCGACGAATCCCAAAACCTGTGATACAACAAACCAGATTTTGAGATTGCTCCGGAATGCCTTTGCTCTTTCTTTTCTTTTATTCATTTTCTCTGTAGAACGTTTAGATGAGCGGACCGTGTACTCACGGTTCGCTCAATATTTTTGTGTATGCCCGGCATGGGCGTGAACTTATGGGGTGAAAGTCCTCTGTACATGGAACAAATGAAAACAAAAGTACAAGCCAATGGCAACTGCGCAATCGTGAGATTGGGTGGGAATGAGCCGATCGAAGCGAGACTGGCCCCGGTATTCCCGGGGCAACGAAGCGAAGCGGAGTGGCAACCCGGATGGCAAAATCGCGAGTCGATGAATGCTCCTTCGCGCTTCGCTTGCTTCGGCGGCACACAGCATGAAGGCCATACGAGGCCGAGTGCGCGGGGCGAGCTGGCATCCGCCGTCGCATCTCCCCCGTACCCCGGCTATGGCGGGACATGCAAGAGGACAAAGCCCTGTTGTTCAGCGCATACGGTAAATGGTCCGGCTGTGCGGGGAAGGTTCACGCCCTTACCTGCCCGCAGTGTCTGCGACACAGTCGCTGCAGGCGGGTCCGGGGAGATCTGCCTGACGGGGCTCTCCGCGAGAGCGGAGCGCGCATTCACCGGTAACGGTGGATGTGATCAGACAGAAGTCAGTCCCGACACCCGCTCGCGGCGTGGTCGGGATCATAGTAGGCGAAGGATGCGGTCGGGTTCTAGCCGATCGAGGGAAACGAGCCACGAAGAATCGTGGATAGTCTCACCCCGCCGAAGGACTGAACCTGAGAGGGGTATCTGGATCGTTGCTTACCCGAGGGACGTTGATGCCGAACCGGCGGAGTCACCAGAGGTAACAAGTCGCGCTAAAGATACCAGGAAAGTCATTCCGGGGCTGAACCCCCGGGAGGCTTTCTTTGGCTTTGTCGACTCTCAGGAATCGCCGTATGCGGACCCGCATGTACGGTGGTGTGAGGGCCGGGGGCTAGAACGCCGCAAATCAGCGGCGCGGTTTACCGCGTACGCTGGATTTGCTGGTTCGGC
>JBBDRC010000131.1:0-6528 GCA_040905625.1 Kiritimatiellia bacterium | reverse complement strand
ATATCAAAGTCATGAGAAAGCGGAACGGGATTTAATCAGAAACTATGTGCGGGAGGGAAAAGGACCAGGGTGATCTGTATTTTCTCAGAGAGTGGTTCGCCGCGCGCGGAAGACAACCCCCGAAGGATTGACCGCGCCTATTTCTTTTTCCAACGCAGCGACTCGAAGGTTTCATCGAGGGGAGGTTCTTCAATGTGATTCGTGATGTGGAGGTATCCGGACAGGGCCACCGGAGAATCGGCGAGAACCCTTAAGATATTGGGAATAAAGCCGTTTTCTTTTTCTGCGGCCTCCAACAGGGGTTTGGATGCATCCGGGGCGGTTTCGATTGTATGCAGATCTGTGGACATCGTCTTTTTTCTCCTTGTTTGAGGTTTCACAGGTTAGACGAAGAAAAAGCGGGAATATTCCACTGCATGGGCGGGAAGTCCGGGTTTCACGGCCGGAAGGGATCAGACTCACATTTCATCTAAAGTCGGGAAATAGATCCAATTTTCATGGATCCTGCCTGGTTAATTGACTCAAACTACCCCAAGATGTTGATTCTTAAACAGAGATCTTGAAATAGTTTAGCCACAAAAAGGCACCATAAAAACGCCCCCCCCCCTATAACCCCGTTTTGGAAAATAGTTGGTGAAATCTTCACTGTTTATAGCGCCCTATTCACAAAGGATAAAATTTTTCGTTTCAGAGCGGGGTTATAGGGGGTGGAAATTTTTGTGCTCTTTTGTGGCAAAAAATAAAACCTCTTCAGAGTACCGTTCGCTTCCCGGCATCCGACACTGGGGGCCGATGACAGCCGCTGATAATAATGTGAGGGTCCCGGAATAAACCGGTCCCGGAAGCGTCAAACCTGTATCTGTTAACCTGAACCCCGTAAGGAATTCCTGATGAAAAAACCACAAGTACAACTTCTGATCATTTCCGCCCTTTTCACGTTCGCCTTCGCACAAGCGGCGGAAGTCGAATTAATCAAAGCCCGGGTGGGCTGGGAGGGCTCCATGCCCGCGAAAACCCATGAGGGTCGAATTGATGTCAAAGAAATGAATGCCGAAATCTCCGGAGCGGAGACTTTTGAGCGCCTTGAAGTGGTCCTGGACATGACCCGTATCGCGGTGGAGGACCTTAAAAAGGGGAAAGACCGCAAAAAACTGGAGGGGCATCTGAGAAGTTCGGATTTCTTCCATGTGGAGGAATACCCCACCGCCACTTTTGTGCTGGCTAAACATAAAGCCGGTGTGTTACACGGGACCCTGAAAATCCGCGGCGTGGAAGAGGCCGCTGAAATTCCGGTGACCCTGACCCGCACCGAAGACGGAAACTACCGCTTGAATGGAAATTTCACCTTTGACCGTCAGAAATTTAATGTGAATTATCAAAACAGCGGATTTTTCGGAACCGCCAAAGATAAGATCATCCGGGACGAGGTGAAGGTGAGCCTGGATATCGTGTTCGCGATCTAAGCCTCATGCCTGACCAACCCCCTTCTGTATCGGCGGGTTCCGCCACGGCCGAACTGGATTTATTCCAGTTGGCCAAGCTTACCAACCGTTTGTTGCCGGCCGCCCTGGCGATTTCGCTCTGGGCGGGCCTTTCCTTTTCCTTTTACTACCATTTTCTCACGGTTCCGCTGCTGATTCTCAATCTGCTGAATTTTTCCTATCGGCATGTGCAGACCCGGCACACCCTCCTGAAAAATTTTGGAATTGTTGCCCAATTGCGCTATTTCCTGGAAAGCGTGGGGCCGGAAATGCGGCAGTATCTCTACACCGGCGACACCGAGGAACGTCCTTTCAACCGACTGGAACGTGCCGAAGTCTATCGCAAGGCCAAAGGCATTGATTCCACTTCCGCCTTTGGTTCGCAACAGGAATTTGATCAGAGTGAAATCAAACTGCGCCACGCCATGTACCCGACCCCGGACGTGGATTTGAGCCTCTGCAACGTGGTGGTGGGCGCCTCACGGAATCTGGACACCGCCGTTTCCATGAATTTCCCCCTGATCATCAGCGCCATGAGTTACGGGGCCCTGAGCGGCAAGGCGGTCGAAGCCCTGAGCCGGGGGGCAAAAGCGGCGGGTATTCTCATGAACACTGGCGAGGGCGGATATCCCAAGTATCATCTCAAAGGGGGCGCGGACCTGATTTTTCAAATGGGCACGGGAAAATTCGGGGTGCGGCATGAGAATGGAACCCTCGACGAAGATGCCTTGCGCGATCTGGCCGCCCATCCCAACGTCAAAATGATTGAGATCAAGCTTTCGCAGGGCGCCAAACCGGGCAAAGGCGGTATTTTGCCGGGGGAAAAAGTCAGCCGGGAAATCGCGGAATTGCGGAAGGTGCCCATGGGTGAGGATGTGATTTCCCCGCCGGGCCACGCGGAGTGCCACGATGCCGCCACCACAGTGGAATTTATTCGCCGGGTGCAGGATGTCAGCGGCCTGCCGGTGGGGATCAAGCTTTGTCTGGGAAATCCTGAAGACTTTTCGGAATTGGTCGGGGCCATGGTCGCGCAGAATTCGCATCCGGATTTTATCACCATTGACGGTGCCGAGGGAGGCACCGGCGCGGCACCCGCCGCTTTTATGGACAGTATGGGCCTGCCTCTGTTTGTGGCATTGCGGCATGTGCAGTCCATTCTGGTGAAGTCCGGGATTCGGGACAGGCTTCACGTATTCGCCAGTGGCAAACTGATCCATTCCGCCCGTCAAATACAGGCGCTCTGCCTGGGAGCGGACGCCTGCTGCACGGCCCGGGGGTTCATGTTTTCTCTGGGGTGCATCCAGGCGCTGCAATGCAACAAGAACACCTGTCCGGTGGGCATTGCCACCCAAAACCCGGAATTACAGAGGGGATTTGACATCGAGGACAAAGCCCGGCGGGTGGAAAACTATGTGAACGGGATCCGGCATGACTTCAAACAACTGGTGGCCGCCACCGGCGTGCATTGTGTGAGCGAACTGAATGAACGGCATTTGTATATCCCCCCCGGCCATCCGGTCAATGTTGAGTTTAAAGGAGACGCGGCATGAAAAAAATTGTGAGTTGGTCTTTTCAAGTGATTCTCGCGGTCATCATGGGCATGGCCGGGGTCATGAAATTGATGAGCGATCCGGACACCATCACCCTGTTTGAATCCCTGGGTATGGAACCCGCCGGACGAATCGTGATTGGAATTCTGGAGATTTTGGCGGCCCTTTTATTGCTGGGAACTTCCGTCACCGTGGTACGTGGTGCCTTTCTCTCTTTTTGCATCCTGTTGGGCGCGTTAATTGCGCACCTCTCCGTGATCGGGTTTGGCGGCGAGATGTCTCAAACCTCCATCCTCTGGGCCGTCGCGTTCTGCACATCGATCCTTTTGTTGGGCCTGCATCGAAAAGAGATTCCGTTTCTTGGCAAGGCCTTTGAACGCGGGTAATGTTCGGAATAAAGGTATTGACCTCTAAACCTGACGCAGATTTCTGACATAAAATATTCAAAGGTTTTATTCGGTTCGTATGCGAAGTTTTTTGGGGGTGGCGACAATCAGGGCACCTTTGGCGAGATGGGATTCATAGCTCACAAGAATCATATGAATCGTGTGCGCCAACTCGCTGGCGTTAAATCCTTGCAGCCGAACCAAACCTGAATGGGGCAAGCCTTTTAAGATAGCCAACTCACCAAAATCCTTGTCCATGGTGAACAGAATTCTCTTTTCTAAATAGGCTTTCGCCAAGATCTGAACATCTCCCGGATCTTGCTCCCAGAGTCCGCACCAGTCAACTTCATGGCCACGAACTCTCAATGATTCAATACAACCACCCCACACGCAGCTATCCAAGAGGACTCGCGCCATTAGGATGCCATAGCAGGTGAGAAATCAAATGTTTCATGCTTTGCCAACAATGCTGCATAGAGACAGCACGCCTGAATGTCTTCTTTTTCCAGCCAGGGAAACCCTTTAAGAATGGTTTCCGGATCGTCTCCGGCAGCCAGATAATCCAAAATATGTTCCACAGCCAGTCGTTTGCCCCGAATAATGGGCTTTCCTCCATAGATATCCGGATTAGTGGTGATTCGATTGAGCAGGGCTTTATTCATAGCACAAATGTACCGTTCTTTGATTCAATCGTCAAGCGGGGAAAAGGATCGTGTAGGGCGCAACTTACAATTCGTGGCGGTTTGTAGGGAGGACTTATCCGCCTTTTTAGTGCTCCATTTCGCACGATGTACCAAGTGGCGCGGCCGCACTCCAAACCGCGATGACAAACCTTAAGGGAATAAAATTTCATTCGGATCGTCCCGCTTTTGAGGAGCACAACCGCTAAACACCGGAGACCCGATATGTATGACCGTAAATTATTGATCCTGTTCGGATGCCTGTTCCCGTTTTTTCTGTCCGCCCAAACCCTGAACGGCTTTGACCTGGGCAACAGCAGCATCCCGGTGAAAGAAATGTTCCGAGGCGGCCCTCCCAGAGACGGGATCCCCTCCATTGACGAACCGAAATTCATTTCTCCTGATGAAGCCCGTTTTTTACAATCCGGAGACGAGGTGATCAGCGTCACCGTGGGCGACACCACCCGCGCCTATCCCCTGCGCATTCTCATTTTGCATGAAATCGTGAATGACACCATTGAAGATACGCATTTCATGGTCACCTACTGCCCGCTGTGCGGAACCTCCATGGTGTTCAACCGCAAAATTGACGGTCAAGTCCGCAGTTTCGGGGTGTCCGGTTTACTGTATAACAGCGATGTGCTGATGTACGACCGCGAGACCGAATCCCTCTGGTCCCAGTTGAAAATGGAGGGAGTCAGCGGCAGCGGGCGGGGCAAAAAGCTTGAATGGATGACCAGCGATCTCATGACCTGGTCCGCCTGGCGCGGAAAATATCCAGAGGGGGAGGTGCTCTCCACTGATACCGGGCACCGCCGCGATTACAACGCCTCACCCTATCAGGATTATTTTGCAAGCAACCGGGTGATGTTCCCGGTGGACAGCAGCCGGATCCGCGGTCGGCTCCGGGACAAGGAGTTTGTGCTCGGGGTCATTGTCGGGGATACCCCCAAAGCCTACCGGATGGAGGAATTGCCCAAACAAAACGGCGAACTCCGGGACCGCATTCAAACCCGGGATCTGGTTATCCACTATGATGCCGAAGCCAAACATGCCAGAGTGGTGGACGGCGACGGGAACACCGTCCCTTCCGTGACCGTCTACTGGTTCGCCTGGCAGGCCTTTTATCCCCACACCCGGCTGTGGGAAAAATAAAATGAATCAAATGTCCAATCCTCGATTTCCCCGGTTCCGTTTTAAGCGTCATTTTCCCATCCTTTATTGGCATATCGGATTGGCGATCTGTCTATCTAACGAAATCGGCGACTTGATCGCCTCCCGTAACAAAATGATGGAAATGATTTTTGATTTTCAGGGAAGGCTGGAGACAAAACTGAACGCCGCCAAAAATCAATTACTGCATCAGGCCCGCCTTTCCATAGTGGGAGAATTCACGGCGGGCATTATTCATGATATTCGGAATCCGCTTTCGGTTCTTGTGCTGCAAAGTGAAGAAATTCAGGATCCTGAACTCCGAACAGTCTTCCAACAGAGTCTGGATCAGATACAGGTTGCGGCATCCCGGATGAAAATCTGGAGCACATTTATTCTCCCTTTTTCACCAGTAAACCACGAGGTCAAGGAACGGGACTGGGACTTTCCACCTGTCGAAAAATTGTGGATCAACACGCCGGTGACATTATGTACAGCCGAAATCCCCGCGGCGGTTCGGTTTTCAGCATTCGATTGCCCAAGTTCAGCCCGCCACCGGAACATACCAACCCATTTTGACAGACAGCACGGATCAACCTGCAGGCGTATGAAGTCCTTCTTTTGAAGAGGGGCTTTCTGTTCCGAAAATCCATAATGAACTAAACGGGAATAAAATGTCGAGTCAGCCGTCTGCTTATGTAAAAACCTGATTTATATCCTTCAGATTTAACCCTTAACCGGATGGATTACCATGCAAACAGTCGCCACCGCCGCCTGGATGTGGTTGCAGGCCGCCGATGGTGCCGGTCCAGTAGAAATCAGCCAGGCCTGGCTGGACCAATTTCGGGATACCGGTGAATCTCCGCCTCCGAACGCCGTTCGCAAACAGGTTTGGGACCTCCTCGCGGACGGGGTGGCCCGCGGGTTTTTGCGGTCGGGCGTCGAAGGTTGAAAGAGTTCACTACAGATCAGATTCTCGCGCTGACCCGTGGGGAGTCCGCGTTGGGGCAATGATTTTCGTAATAATTGTTCCCGCTGCACGTCTAACGAACTAAACCCTCTCTGAACTTCATCTATGAAAGTTATTGAACAGTGAACGAGTAGACAAGGCGGATCATTCCATTTTTTGGGGAGAAGTATCGGCGTGTTGAAGGCGTTTCGGGGCTGCGTAGGTGTAGTCGCCGCTTTTCATCATGTCGAGGATCTCACGGATGGTCGGACGGTCTCCCCAGTAGGTGCCGTGATAGAGGAAGCGAAGGATGCCTTCTTTATCGATGAG
>JBBDRC010000130.1:0-6585 GCA_040905625.1 Kiritimatiellia bacterium | reverse complement strand
CTTCAAGGAGAAGAAGACCTATGGCAGCAAAGCCCAAAACCAAAACCCAAATCATCGCCACCCTGTCTGAGAAAACGGACCTGAGTAAAAAGGATGTCACCGCCGTCCTGGAAAACCTGGCACAGATGGCCTATAAAGAAGCCAAACTCGGCTTCACCATCCCCGGACTCGGAAAACTGGTGGTTGTGAACCGCAAAGCCCGCGACGGCCGTAATCCCGCCACCGGCGAAACCATCCGCATTCCGGCCAAAAAAGTGCTGAAATTCCGGATTGCCAAAGCAGCCAAAGACGCCATCAACTAAGTCATCTTAGCCGGTCATCTCACGCGATGACCGTTTGTTTGCGTAACCGCAGTGGTGTTCCCACTGCGGTTTTTCTTTGGGTCAGCAGTCACGGGTTTCCCAATGACTATTGACCATTGACTCTCTATCTTTCAAAGATCTCACGGATTCAGGTTTGCCTTTTTCGTTTGCTGGCACATAGAAGAAGCTCTTATGTCACAACCCTTTTCCCTTATAGACCCCTCCATTTCAGACTTGCTGAAGCGTGCGGACCGCCCGTTGCTGTCGTATGAATTTTTCCCGCCCAAAACCGACAAGGGAATGGCTTCGCTGCGGGACACCGTGGAAGGACTGCGGGATACAAATCCGGATTTCGTGACCGTGACCTACGGCGCCGGCGGCTCCACCCGCAAACTGACCTTTGAAATCGCGGCCCTGTTGCGCCGTTTCCGGTATCAGCCGATTATGCCCCACCTGACCTGTGTGGGCAGCAGCCGGGAGGAGCTGATCGGGATTGCGGATTATATGCACGCCGAGGGATACCGGAACATCATGACCCTGCGCGGAGATCCGCCCAAAGAAGAGGAGAGTTTCGTGGTTGCGGATGGTGGACTCGCCTGCGCGCGCGATCTGGTGCAACTCTTAAAGTCGCGCCACCCCGATTTCTGTCTGGGTGTCGCGGGCTACCCGGAACCTCACCCCGACTCCCGGGGCGAACAGGAGGATATCGACTACCTGAAATCCAAGCAGGACCAGGGTGCGGATTTTATCACCACTCAACTTTTTTTTGACAATCAACCCTATTATCGGTTTGTGGAGAAGTGCGACAAAGCCGGCATCCGGATTCCCGTCATTCCCGGCATTATGCCCGCGCTTTCCCTGGGCCAAATTCAGCGCATCACCTCCATGTGCGGGGCGAACCTTCCCCTTCCCCTGCTGGGCAAGCTCGAAAGCGCCGGGGACAACAAAGAGGCCGCCATGAATACCGGGATCCTGTGGTGCACGGAGCAGTTGATCGACCTTCTGGAACACGGTGTGCCTGGAATTCATCTCTATATCCTCAATCAAATCCGCCCCGCCCTGGCCTACCAATTGGCCCGCACCTTTATTGATATGACCCATAAATTGAAAACGGTATGAGCGCAAAAACACAAACAGATGAACTCTCGTTCGAGGACGCCCTCAAGCGCCTGGAACAACTGGTGAAGGAAATGGAAGCAGGGGAATTGAGTCTGGACCAGATGATCGCACACTTCGAGGAAGGCACCGGGCTGGTGGAAAAATGCGGAAAACGCCTGAATGAAGTTGAACGCCGCATCGAGAAGCTGGTCAAAAAAGACGGAAAAATTGAAACTGAACCCTTTGACCCCGAACCTTCATAACGTTATGTGTTATTTTAATATACGGACCCTTGTACGGACCCTTGTACGGATCCTCTTGGGAGTCCTCCCCGCCCTTTTGCTGATCGGGTGCGGTGACATTCAGGAATCACCTTCTTCAAATCCGGAGTCCGTCTCCACTCCCGCTCCCACTGTTATTGAGCGCACCCGCATCGATTTCAAGGAGGCGGAGCCTCTGCAGGTCGCGAAGGCCCTCAACACCGCCATGGCGGATACGGTGGAAAAGGTGCTGCCATCAGTGGTGGTGATTCGAACCGAAGCCACACACTTATTTAGAGACCCCTATAGACGGCTGCTCTTCGAAGCCAACCGTCCGGTGGGACAGGGTTCCGGTGTCATTATTGACCCCCGGGGATACGTGATCACCAACAACCATGTGCTGCAGGGAGGACAACGTATTGAAGTGATTCTGCATGACGAAACAACCTATGAGGCCGAACTGGTGGGACGCAACGAACAGACGGATATCGCCGTGCTCAAAATCAAAAGCGGGGAAGATCAGATATTTTCCGCTATGGAGGCCGGGGACTCCGACGCGATCCGGGTCGGGGAAATGGTGATGGCCATCGGATCTCCTTTCAGTTTAAGCAGCACCGTCACCAACGGACTGATCAGCCAGAAAGGACGCGCGGAGGCGAATCTGCCCATCGTCGATTTTATTCAAACCAGCGCCGCCATCAATCCGGGAAACAGCGGCGGTCCCCTTATTGACATCGAGGGCAAACTTATCGGCATCAACACCATGATCCGCACCGGCGGGCCCGCCAGCCAGGGCAGCATCGGTATCGGTTTCGCCATTCCTTCCAATCAGGCGCTGCGTGCAGGCAAATTGATTATTGAAGGAACCCCTCCCGAAGAACTGCCCTGGCTGGGGGTGATGATGCAAAACACGCAATACGGAGTCCTGTTCAGCCGCATCTTCCCAAACAGTCCCGCGGAAGAGGGTGGCTTAAAAGCGGGGGACTTACTGCTGACCGTGAACCGCCGCCCCATCCGATCCGGAGGCGATCTCAGCAGCCTCATTCGTCTCAGCGAACCGGGGAATCGCCTGGAACTGGAACTTCTGCGCGGCCGGGAGAAAATCTCACTCATCGTCACCACCCGCCTGATGCCCCAAAGCGGACTGGAATTTCAACAGATCCCCTTTGAAACTCCATGAGCGAACCAACGCGTTGGCACAAACACAGAAAAGACTCCCCCTTTACCTGGAATCGGATTATTTTGTAATGGTAACCTCCAGGCCGAAGAGAAAACCTTTCAGAAAGGCAGCCTGGGGAGTATCGGGGTGGTTGTCCACCACTTTTTTCCCCAATGCCAATGCCGCCTCTCCGATCCGTAGATCCGCAGCGGACAGTTTAAATTCAAACCCTTGTGTAATAGGATCATCCATTCGCTGAATCCGTCTTTCCAGATCCGCATATGTGGTTTCAAACTGCCGAAAAAGCCGCTCGGTCTCTTGTCCTGACATGACTTGCGGGTCGTTGGAGAGATCTGTCAAGTCCGTTTCAACCTGTCGTTGAATTTCCACCACATCCGGATCCCTCTGCAAATTTCCGTTGAGCGCAATCGTTCTGAGACGCGACAAGTGATAATATCGATGATAGGGATTTTCAGCCTTTTTCGCCCGGTCCAGAGTCAGATCATAGAACCATTTATAGGCCACCGGATGGAGTTCCTCCGCCTCCACGCGGTGTTTCGGAAAATATTCCCAACTCGAGGCAGGGCGGGGCGCTTGCAGAAAGGTCACCTCCTCCAACCAGTTCAGCACCCGGTCAAAACTGTCCTCCGGACACCAGGTGTGCCCTCCTTTCCAAATATCCACCAGCCGGGGGCTGTCAGAATTTAAGAGAATCCGTAGATAATGGCTCTCCTTAAAGTTCATATCCGTGTCCCCCATGGTCATGGCCACCGCGGTATGTTCAGGATACGTTCTCCAGATCTGTTTGCCATATTGATCATGACTCGAACCGTACGTCATTCCGGCAGCCTGCAGGATTACCCCTCGGAAGCCCGGCCGTAATCCCGGGAAAGCTGATACCACCCTCGCCCCCCCGGACATACCGGTGGCGAATTTGGCCCCGGGGGCCACCCGCAAACGGCTGACAACATCGTCGTGTGCAGCCAGGAAGTTATTCATCCACCTTTTATCCGCATTTCGGGATTCCACCAGCATCACCACAATCCAGCCGTCCCGTTTTAAACGGTTGGCCATTTTACCCATCCGGGCATTACCTCCCGGAGAGGCAATGAACAGAACGGAATACCAGCGGTTGACATCGTCATTATATCCCTTGGGTACCACCAAATCGTAATGGAGACCTGTATGTTGAATCTCTCCGTCCTCCATCCGGGATTTCAAACCGGGATCATCATTCACCACATCACATTGAATACGGATGATGCGATTTTCATCGAAAGTTTCCCATGAGGTGTTTTCTGTTCCTTCGACCCGGACTCTGGCGGCTTCGCGGGCGCGGGCGCGGGCTGCCGCCTGTTCAACCTCAGCGGCTTCAAGGCGAAGAGCCTGTTCCGCGCGGGCCCGCTCCACAGCCGCCTCAAGCAAAGGTTCTCCCAAAGGACCTACCATGGCCACGAATCGTTGAAAGGGTTCAAATTTTCTTTCCTTCCACGCAACCAATGCCGCGTAGAGGGCTCGGGATTCGTGAGGCATTGTGGTGGTGAAGGCAACTTTATGCTCTGCGGGGATATGTTGCAATTGAACGTTCCCGCTTACCCGGCCTCCGTGGATCGTCTGGAATCCCGTGACGGTGTCGGGGGCCTGTACTCCTGAAATGCGCAACGTCACCATGTCATGTCCCTGAGGAATTTGCGCATCCTGTCCAACCAGACCCCGGAAGTGTTCGAGGATATACCCGTCAGCCTTCGTCACCTCCTTCACCGTGTTCCGCGTCTGTTCAAGCAGACTTTTAATTTCAGGGGATGCCGGCTGCTCTATTTGTGCATCCAGCTTCGACAAGGCAGCATCCGCTTTTCCATCCAACAGGTCATGGACCAGTTCATAAAAAACATCAGGAATGTTGGCGGATTCTCCCAAAAGCGGGGTGGCCGGCAGATGCCAAGCCAACATGACACAGATCATCGTGGTTTTCATAAAATTGTGATGAACCATAAGAATCCTAAAAGAAAAATACAACTTTTACTCCTCGAAATTTTACATGCAAAACCTTTTTCACCTATTCGCTTAATTTATCTTTCTTGAAATCATGTACGAATTTTTTCAGTCTGGGATGGCTTTCTGTTTGACCCGGTCCGTTTCTCAGACTACAAGTGGATTTCGCATCATCTTCTGACCTCTCACCTCTGACCTCAACTATCTCTATGATTGTCCTCCTGCTAAAAGAACAAGACCCTTCGGAAACCCGCATTGCGGCACTGCCGGAAGCCGTCAAAAAACTGGTCGCACTGGGTGCCGACGTGCGAGTGGAGAGCGGATTCGGCTCGCCGCTTCATATCGACGACTCCGCCTACACCGCTGTCGGCGCCACCATCATCACAGACTCCGGCAAAGCTCTCTCCGCGGCGGATCTGGTGTTGCGCCTCGGGACACCCGACAGTCCGGCAGGGCTCAAAAAAGGAGCCATTCACATAAGTTATCTGGATCCGTTTGTCGAACTGGACAACGTGAAAGCTTTTGCCGATGCCGGGGTCAGTGCCCTGTGCATGGAAATGATTCCCCGCACCACCATCGCCCAGAAAATGGATGCCCTCAGTTCGCAGGCCAGTCTGGCCGGCTATTCTGCCGTGGTGCAGGCCGCATCCAAACTGCAGCGCAGCCTGCCCATGATGATGACACCCGCGGGAACCCTGTCTCCCTGCAAAGTCTTTATTATCGGAGCCGGGGTGGCCGGCCTGCAGGCCATCGCCACCGCCAAACGCATGGGCGCACGCGTGGAAGCCTTCGACACCCGCCCGGTGGTGGAGGAACAGGTGCAGTCCCTCGGTGCCAAGTTCCTGAAAATCGATCTGGGTGAAACCGGACAGACCGCCGGAGGCTATGCCAAAGAGCTGACCCCGGAACAGATCGCGAAGCAGCAGGAGGCCATGGGCAAAGCCATCGCCAAATCGGATATCGTGATCACCACTGCGAAATTGTTCGGACGTCCCGCTCCCCGCCTGATTACCGATGCCCAGCTCGCGGAAATGCAACCGGGATCGGTGGTGGTGGATATGGCCGCGGCCACCGGCGGAAACGTCGAAGGCTCCGAGCCCGGCAAAGACGTGGTGAAACACGGGGTGATCATTATGGGCGACACCAATCTGGAGGGCCGTGTTCCTTACGACGCCAGCCAGATGTATGGCAGCAATCTCGTCAATCTGGTCCAGCACTTCTGGAACAGCGACAGCAACGAATTTGAATTGCGCATGGAGGATGAAATCATTCGAGGCGCTCTTATTACTCACGACGGGAACGTCGTTCACGAAATGATCAAAGAAAGGATCTCCTAACATCATGTCTACTCAACAAGAACTTTACAGAGGCCTTCCGGAACATGTGGAAGCCCTCAAGGCCCACGTCGCCCACTTGGAGGAACATATCCAGGCGCTCATGGCAAGTGAACCGGTCGAAGCGGTCACCGGCGGTAATTTGGGACTTACCCTCTTTGTGTTCGCTCTGGCGATCTTCCTGGGAGTGGAATTGATCACGAAAGTCCCCTCCCAGCTTCACACCCCGCTGATGTCCGGATCGAATGCGATTTCCGGCATCACCATCGTCGGGGCACTGGTTGCCCTGCAAAACGTCCCCTCCAACAGTCCCATGGTCATCCTTCTGGGCACTCTGGCCGTGATCACCGCCAGCATCAATGTGGTCGGGGGCTATCTGGTCACCGACCGCATGCTCGGCATGTTTAAAAGCAAAAACAAGCAGGAGGGCTGACCATGCA
>JBBDRC010000129.1:0-6628 GCA_040905625.1 Kiritimatiellia bacterium | reverse complement strand
TGCATCGCCAGTGACCACCGCAGCGGCCGGGTGCTGTTTCTGCTGTGGCGGGGACTGTTATACTATCTGCAACTCAACAAACTTCGCTACATGTTCGGCTGCTGCTCCCTGGCCACTCAGGATCCGATGGAGGGCTGGGCCCTCTATACCCGTCTGCAGCGCTCGGGAAATGTGCTTCCTGACTTCAATCTTGAGGCCCGGCCCGAATATGTCTGCGAACAGATCGAGGTCGGCGAGGAAGTTGTCGCCGGCTCCGAAATGCCCCGGCTGATGCGCCTGTATATCGACTACGGCGCCACTATCTGCAGTCAACCGGCCTTGGACCGTGCCTTTAAAACCATTGATTATCTCGCCCTCTTCGATTTGCACGATATCCCCCCCAAATTGATGAAGGTGTTTAAAAAGGATATTGCGTGAGCGGGATGGGCTGGGCACGTCTGATCCTGCGCTCGACGCTTTCCCTGTTCTTTTGTCTGTTGATGTATCTGTTGGGACTGATCATTAAAGTCTGTATCCCCGGGAAACCCCGTCTCCGCTACCGGATTGTAACCCGTTGCACCGGCTTCTGGGGCCGCACCATGGCCCGGATCTGGGGCATGAAAATCCGGGTGAGCGGTCCGATTCCCGCCACTCCGTTTTTTCTGGTGAGTAATCATGTGAGTTATACCGATATCCTGTTGCTCTGCGCGGTCAGCCCCGCCTGGTTCGTGAGTAAATCGGAAGTCGCGGGGTGGCCGGGGATCGGAGCCCTCACCCGCATCGGCCCCACCATTTATATCAATCGTGAATCGCGAAAAGATGTCCACCGCATGAATCAACTGATTTCAGATCTGATTCGGGATGGCGGGGGGGTCGGCTTTTTTCCCGAAGGCACCACCAGCGACGGCCGCGATGTACTCCCGTTCAAACCCAGCCTGCTTCAGGCCGCCATCGATCTGGAGATCCCCGTCACCACCTCCGCCATTTGTTATCAGACCACCGACAGCCTGCCGCCTCCCGAAGAATGGGTGGCCTGGATCGGGGATGAAGCCTTCGCCCCCCACGCCAAAAGACTGCTCTCCGGTCCCGGCTTCACCGCTCATGTCCGCTTTTCCCCCGACACCCTTCGCCTGGACAACCGCAAAGATCTCGCCGTGCAGGCTCATGCGCAGGTGAAAAATTTGTTACTCGACTTACAGGCGGAGTTGGCATGAAAATCATTCATTTTGGCGACCTGCATGTGTGGCGGCACCAACTCGTGTGGCGCGAACTCACCCACCCCAAGCGCTGGCTGGGTCCGGCCAACCTCCTGTTGCGACGGGCCAGGCGCTTCCCTCCCGCCTATCGACAGGCCGCTCTGAACGAAATTCTGAGGCAGAAACCGGATGTGGCCGTGTTCACCGGGGATTTTTCCTCCTTTTCACTGCCGGAGGAATTCCGGGAGGCCGCCGGGTTATTTGCCCCCATAAGGGAATCCTTGGGGGAGCGCCTGTTCGCCCTGCCCGGGAACCACGACTGCTATACTCCCCGGGCGGTTCGGGACCGCCTCCTCCAAAAACACCTCCCCTGGGTGCACACCGACCCCCTCTCCCGCCTGGATCTGTCCGACGATCTCACCCTGCTGGGAGTTCACCATTCCATCCCCTACCGCGTTCATTCCAACGGACAGGTAAGCCCGGAATCCCTCACCCGCCTGCGGGAGGAACTTGATTCCGCCCGAACCGAACATCGCACCGTGCTGCTGGCCGGGCACTTTCCCTATGTTTCCCCGCCCGAATATCCCGAAAGCGCCGATCATCGTTTAAAAGGAGAGGGTCCATTCATTGATCTCATTCGCGAAGCCGCCCCCGCCCTCTACCTGCACGGACACCAGCACATCCGCTGGGCCATCCGCCCCGCCTGCACCCCCGACACCGTCTGCCTCAACTGCGGAAGTGTCGCCATGCGCCATCCGGACCCGAACAAACAGGCGGGATTCCTCTCCTGGACCCAACAGCCCGACGGAAGCCTGCAGAACCTCACCGCCCACACTTATGACGGTGAACGGGAGTGGGAAGAGCGGTCGATGGAGATTATAGAAATCGAACGTCCAACATCGAACGCTGAAGGGAAGAATCGGGCGTAGCGGACTACACCCCTTTGAATATAGTTCCAATAGCCAGCACTATAAATCCTATTAACAGTAAAACGAAATGATGTTCTGTTAAGACATCGATTCGGTCGGGAATGTTGGGGAAATGAGGGGCGGAAGTCAAGCTGAATTTGCTGTCCAGCTTCCCGGCTTCCCGGCGGGTTCCGGGGGGAACCGGGGAACCACCTTCATGAGGTAGAGCAGCCGATCGACCAGGATCAGTCGGAAGTTCTGGAAATAGCTGTGTGAAGGAGGTCTCTGGAAAGAAACTCGCAAAAGCCGTGGCCAAGAACGGCCGGCAGTTTGCGGGAATAAAAGGCAGCCACCATATTTTCGTCAGGAATGGCAGGTCAGAAAGAATAGTCATTCCCATCCACGGATCTCGCCCCCTGAAAGCCGGATTGCTGAGATCCTTGATGAAGATTGCAGAGCTTACGGAAGGCGACATCTAGACGCTGGTTAAAATCCATGTCCGTCGAGCAAAAGAAACGTATTTTAAATCTTGTAACCGTACAGTATCCTCATACGAATCATTACGCTGTGTGATGAACGATAACAGGAGAATTTGGCGATGACTTCCATGCGTAATGTGGCCAAAAAATTAAATGTGTCGACGACGACGGTTTCCAGAGCCCTGAACAATCACCCCGGCATCAGCGATACCACCGGACCGGTTAAGACATCCTGAGTTTGCAGTCATGCCTACCGTGATCTCCGCATGAAAACGCGTCCCTGGTATCGGGCCTGGCCGGAAACGGCCGCCCTGCTGTTTGGCATCGGCTGGATCCCTTTCCTGCCCCGGAAAGCCGTATTGGCTTTTTCCCGGGGAATTGGCCGTATCGGGTTTCGCTTTTCCAAAAAACTGCGCGCAGTGGCACTGGAGAATCTGGATATCGCGTTTGGCGACAGCATGAGCCGCGCTGAAAAAGAAACGCTGATTCGGGCCTGCTATCAGCACTTCGCCCTGCTGGTGCTGGACATCATCTGGTTCTCCTTCCGAACCCGGGAGAGACTGGAAAAATGGGTCGTCTGGAGCCCCTCCTCTGACGTGATGTTCAAAGACGAGGCGCAATTAATGCTCACCGCCCATTACGGAAACTGGGAAACCCTGGGCCAGGCCTATGCCGCAAAAGGTCAGCCGATTTTCAGTGTGGCAGCTCCTCTGAAAAACAAACAGGTGGATAAAATTTTCATCCATCTGCGCCAAAAAACCGGTCAGGTCATTATTCCGCAGGAGGGTGCGGCGCGTAAACTGATGCAGGGATTGCGCCAACGTAAAAAGTTGGCGGTGCTGCTGGATCAGAATACGCCGCCCCGCAAGGGAGGGCTGTTTGTGGATGTAATGGGACTCCCCGCCCCGGTCAGTACCGCTCCCGCGGCTCTGGCGGTGAAAACCGGAGCGGAAGTGGTGACCGTGATGGCGGTGCCGGACAAACACGGCCTCTACACCGTCACCGTCCACGACACCCTGCGCGCCAACCCCGGGGCCGAAAACCCCGTGGCCGACCTCACCCAGCGCATGACCGACAGCGTGGCCAATGTGATTCGAAAGGAACCCCGCTATTGGTGCTGGATGTACACCCGCTGGGGCCTGGTGCCCGAAGACCGCGAACCCTCCGAATACCCCTTTTACGCCCGAAAAATCCAACCGGGTGACTATAAGAAAGGGTAAATGAAGCCAAAACCGAGCTCTCAAAAATACCCTTCCGGCCGACCAGTACTCCGGCACAGTAAAAATGACGGGTACAGCTACTTTTTACAGAGGGTTACAGATTGTGGCTGTAGGCGTTTACGCCACAGGCCGCCAGGAGGGGGCATAGGTTGTGGTCCGTGGCGTAAACGCCGACGGCCACTCTTAGAAACCTGTCGCCCTGTGCATTATGCGTCGACCGTGTATCCAACCCCTACAATTTCCCTGTGACAAAGTAATGGAATTCGGATTGAAATCCTGAGTAACATTCTTCACATGGTGCAGGTCGCACAAGGTGAAATCATCGTGTACGATGGCTTTGATTATCCTCCGGCAGCATCACTAGAGGGGTTGGGCCACATCTCCTTCTCTTGGGAAACGAACACATGGATCAAAAACTATGCCCAGTCTGATTGGCTGGTTGTCTCGAACAGCCTTTCTCACCCGTCGGTACCTGCAACTGGAAATCATGTGGCTGAAACCAATGTGACCAAGGGTGCTAATTACGAACGGAGGTTTTCCACACACATATTGGAGGACGCTGCCCGAAACCTTTGTCCCCAACGTTAGGGCGACTAACTGGGTTGAGAATCTAACGGACGAAACCGCAGTGTTCTATCGCGTAATTACAAAATAGGCAATTATACCGATAAGATGCATCGACAGTTACAAATATTTTGCTGATCACGAAGCTGGTACAGGATTTTGGGAAGATCTTGAACAGTGCCGAAGTGCAAACAGCATACAGGAGCACATTGAAGATCAAATGGAGCAGGAAAAGGAGTTTCTGGAGGAAGAGGCTCGTCGCGAAGAGCGAAAGAAAAACAAAAAATGTTGGCAGTTTTGGATCTAAATGCGAACAAATTCCACCACTGAACAGTCAGTGCGGGTGGACGCCAAGAGAAAAACAATGATCCCGCTATTGGGCGATCTATCGATAACTCTGCACACCAGGCTGCGTGCGCCAGCGGCGGTGCATCCAGATCCATTGTTCGGGATGCTCCCGGATGAAAGCCTCAATGGCTTGGGTGCAGGCGGCGGTGACTCGGTGAATCTCTTCCGGCGACCGGTCTTTGGGACCGGTGATTTCCTCCCCCACTTCCACCACCAGCGTGCGGTCCTCCCACTTGCGTCGGCAGAATACCGGAAATATCGGGTATCCGCTGATCGCCGCCAACTGCGCCAACCCATCCGTGGTGCAGGCGGGTTTGCCGAAAAAATCCACGAAGATCCCCCGGTTGCGTTTCATATTCTGATCCAGCACAAACACCAGCGGTTCATGAGCTTTCACCACTTTCAGTAAATCACGGGAAGAGCCCCGGCGGTCATGAATGTGATTCCCCCAGTGACTGCGGATATTATTGACCCAGGAATTCAGAACTTTCGGCTTGAGGGCTTTCACCACCAAATGAAAGTGTCCCAACCCATACAAGGGCGCGGCCGCTGCGGACAATTCCCAGTTCCCGCTGTGCGCCACCAATGCAATAAATCCAGTCTCTCTCTCCGGCAGACGTTCTGTGCCTTGAAAAACAAGTTGACGGCGAACTTCCTCCTCCGACAGCCAGGGCATGCGGAAAAATTCCGAAACCGTGTAGCCCAGATTCCGGTACATCCGGCGCATGATCCGGTTGGCTTCGCCCTCATCCACCCCCAGGCACTCCACGATCCTCGCCCGGATTTCTCCTTTCCGACGGCTGAACAGCCAGGCCTTGAATCCAATTCCCGCCCCCAGCGCGTGCGCAAGGCGCAGCGGGATATGTCCGAATATCCAACTGAGACTGTTCAGAAGCCAGGTCAATTCGTTTCAGCCAATTCCTGTTCGAAATGCAGGTGGTCCTCTTCGGCCGTCACTTCAATAATCTGATCGGGACTGAAGGTGCCTCTGAGCAGTTCCTCCGCCAGGGGATCTTCCAGAAAACGTTCAATGGAGCGACGAAGCGGGCGGGCGCCGTATTCGGGATCGAATCCTTTTCCGATCAGGAAGTCGGTGGCACTGTCGTCCAGACGCAGGGTCAGACGTTTGGAGGCCAGGCGTCCGCGCACCTTGGTCAGTTCCACATCCAGAATTTTGGCCACGTCTTCGCGGGTCAATTGACGGAACACGATCATTTCATCAATTCGGTTCAACAGTTCCGGCTTGTACATCTGTTTGGCGGCTTCGACCATTTTCTGTTTCAGCACCTCATAGTTGCTGTCCTGATTGGCCTGCATAAAACCGAGCCCGGTGTTCTTTTTGGTGAACTCGGCCCCGATATTGCTGGTCATGATGATGATGGTGTTGCGGAAATCGACGGTTCGCCCCAAACTGTCGGTGATTTTGCCCTCTTCCAGAATTTGCAGGAGCAGGTTCATCACGTCCGGATGCGCTTTTTCGATTTCATCGAACAGCACCACACTGTAGGGGCGGCGGCGGACCTGTTCGGTCAGTTGTCCGCCTTCGTCATGTCCCACATAGCCGGGAGGGGACCCGATCAGGCGCGAGGATGAGAATTTTTCCATGTACTCGGACATGTCAATTTGAATCAGGGCGGTGGGGTCATCGAACATGAATTCGGTGAGCATTTTCGCCAACAGAGTTTTTCCCACTCCGGTGGGGCCGAGGAACGCAAAGGAACCAATGGGACGGTTCGGATCTTTCAAATCCGCGCGGGAGCGGCGCAGGGCCTTGGCAATCACCCCGACCGCCTCGGCCTGTCCAATCACCTGATTGGACAGGACGGTTTCCATGTCCAGTAGACGGGACATTTCGGTGTCCTCCATGCGGGTCAGCGGGACGCCGGTCCATTTGGACACCACATGCATGATGTCCTGATCATCAACTTCCACCA
>JBBDRC010000128.1:0-6655 GCA_040905625.1 Kiritimatiellia bacterium | reverse complement strand
ATTGGTCACTGGTCATTGGTCACTGGTCATTGGTCACTGGTCATTGGTCACTGGTTACTAGTGACCACTGACTGACTTCTGACAACTATCAACCAACAACTATCAACCAACAACTATCAACCAACAACCAACAACCAACAACTATCAACCAACAACCAACAACCATCAACCAACAACCATCAACCAACAACTGACAACTGACAACCACCCATGTACTACGTCTACCGCATTCGAAGCCAGCATCATCCGCAGCACAGTTTCATCGGCACCACCCGGAATGTGAAGAAGCGTCTGGCCCTGCATAACACCGCGCAGGTGAGCGCCACCCGGGAGCACGCCCCCTGGAAACTCAGCTTTTACGCCGCCTTCAGCCGCAAACAGCGGGCATACGATTTCGAGGACTACCTAAATTCCCCCTCGGGGAAAGAATTCGGACGCAAACACTTATGGAACAAAGTACCCGATCCCGATCAGCCGTGATCTCCACCGAAAACATCAATCAAATCTGGGCCTCCCTGCTGGTGGAGGAGTGTCTGCGAAATGGCGCCGACACCTTTTTCATCGCTCCCGGTTCCCGGTGCACCCCGTTGACCCTGGCCGTGGCCCGTCACCCGGAAGCCCGGGTGCAGCAGCATTTCGACGAGCGGGGACTCGGCTTCGCCGCCCTGGGATTCTCCAGGGCCACCGGACGTCCCGGCGTGGTCATCTGCACTTCCGGCACCGCCGTGTCCAATCTGACCCCCGCAGTGGTGGAGGCCTCCATGGACGCCCAGCCCATGCTCCTGCTCACCGCCGACCGCCCCTTCGAACTGCGCGACTGCGGCGCCAATCAGGCCATCCCCCAGACCGGTGCTTTCGCCCCTTACCTCCGCTGGTCCATGGATCTGTCCAGCCCCGACAGTTCCATTTCTCCCGAGACCGTCCTCACCACCGTGGACCGCGCGTTTCAGTCGCTCCGTCATGGCCCCGTCCATCTCAACTGCCCCTTCCGTGAACCGCTCGCGCCCCTCCCCGACCGCACCGATGCCGAAGCCTATCTGATTTCCCTGCACGACTGGTCCCGCGGACACCGCCCCTTCACCACCAATATTTCCTCCATCTCCCAGCCGGACGAACTCAGCCTCTCCGATCTCAAAGAATTACTGGGCGGAAATCCCCGCCTGCTGATCATCGCCGGCGGCGGATGCAACGAGGCCGAGGCCCTGGCCATCGAACAGTTGGGCGAGCAACAGGCCTGGCCCATCGTCAGTGATGTCAGCTCCGGTCTGCATTTCGGTCCCCGCCGAAACGGCGTGGTGCGCCACGTGGATGCATTGGTGGGCGACTGGGGCTTCCCTGAGGCTCTGGTCCCGGAGATTGTGCTGCAGTTCGGCTGCCGCGTTCTTTCCAAACGCCTGCTTTCCGCCTTAAAAACCCATCCGCCCCGCACCTGGATTCAGGTGTCCAACCGGGAAGGTCGTTTTGACCCGCTTCATCAGGTCAGTCACCGGTTTTTCACCGATATGGACCGTTTTTGCCTGCTTTGGCATCAGGAAGGCCTTCCTGTTTCCGATCCCGGCTGGAAGCGGGCCTGGTTGCGGGCGGACACCGCTGTTGAGCGGATTTATCACGGGCAGTTGGATTCGGCCCACACCCTCTCCGAACCCGCGGTGGCACGGGCGGTGACCCGCCTGCTGCCCAATCTGCACGGGCTGGTGCTGGGGGCCTCGATGCCGGTGCGCGACGTGAACCAATTCGCGGCGCGCAACACCCGGCAAATTCATGTGGCCTGCAACCGGGGCGCCAGCGGCATCGACGGCACCCTCGCCACCGCCGCCGGCTTCGCCCGCGGTCTCAATCAGTGCGTCACCGTGCTGCTGGGAGACCTGGCCGCCCTGCACGACTTGAACAGCCTGGCCATGGTCGCCACTTCACGGGTGCCGGTGATCGTGATCGTGGTGAACAACCACGGCGGCGGCATTTTTCATTTTCTTCCCGTGGCCGACGACTCCCCCGAGTTCGAAAAATTCTTCGGGACCCCGCACGAATGGGATTTTGAAAGCGCCGCCGCTCAATTCGGACTCCCCTATGCCTGCCTCAAGGACATGGAGGAATTCGAAGCCGCCTACGAGGAAGCCCTCGCCACCCGCAAAAGCTGTCTGATTGAAGTCGAAACCGACCGCACCGAAAACGTCGCGCAACACGCGGCCCTGGCCGAATTGGTGAAACTGCCCGTGTGACCATGCGGATGTCCTGTCACGAATTCGGCCCCGCCAACGCCCCGCGCGGATTGTGGATACACGGCTTCATGGGGGACGGTCAACAGGGCGCTGACCTGCAACGCGCCCTGGGTCCGGGATTCCGGCTGTGCTGTCCGGATCTTCCCGGACACGGCACCACCCCTGTTTCCGGTTGGACCCTTGCAGACACCCTGGATGCACTGGCGGAACTCGCCTCCGACTGCGCCTGGGCCGGAGGCTATTCCATGGGCGGGCGCCTGCTGATGATGGCCGCCGCCAAGCACCCGGAAGCCTTCCGGGATCTGGTGATCGAATCCGCCTCCCTCGGCTGCGCCGATCCCCATGAACGGGCCCGGCGGCGCGAACTGGACCGGCAGCGCGCGGACGAATTGATCGCGGTCGGCCTCACCGCCTTCCGCGAGAAATGGTATCGGATGGAGATGTGGGGAGGGTGGACCCCCTCCACCCCCGCAACCGGAGACGAACCCGGACTGGCCGCCGCCCTCACCCGCTTCAGCACCGGAAATCAACCGGATATGCGCCTGTGGCTTTCCACCACAACTTGTCGGGTACTCTGGCTTGCCGGAAGCCGGGATCCGGGTTATGTTCAACAGGCCCAATGGGTGGAACGGCATACCCGGCACTCTCCGGTACTTCTGGACGCGGGACACAACCCGCACCGGCAACAACCGGCGGCCTGGGCCGATGCCCTCCGCCACTTTCTTTTAACGGACCCTCAACTTCTTTTAACTGACCCTCAACCCCAGGATCAATAACGTGACACAGAAACGTATTCCCGATTGGATTTCCGCCGGAACCTACGAAGACATCCTCTTTCACAAAGCGGAGGGTATCGCGAAAATCACCATCAACCGCCCCCAAATCCGCAACGCCTTCCGCCCTCAGACTGTGCATGAAATGCGGCATGCCCTCAACGACGCCAGGGACGACCTGGAGATCGGGGTCATTATTCTCACCGGAGCCGGGGATTTGGCATTCTGTTCGGGCGGGGATCAAAAAATCCGCGGGGATCAGGGCTACAAGGACGCCGACGGCATGCACCGCCTCAATGTGCTCGATTTTCAGCGCGACATCCGGGTCTGCCCCAAACCGGTGGTGGCCATGGTCGCCGGCTACGCCATCGGCGGCGGGCATGTGCTGCACATGATGTGCGATCTCACCATCGCCGCCGACAACGCGCGCTTCGGACAGACCGGCCCCAAAGTGGGCTCCTTCGACGGAGGCTACGGAGCCAGTTACATGGCCCGCATCGTGGGACAGAAAAAAGCCCGCGAAATCTGGTTCCTCTGCCGTCAATACAACGCGCAACAGGCCCTCGACATGGGTTTGGTGAACACCGTGGTTCCGCTGGCGGATCTGGAGGCGGAAACCGTCAAATGGTGCCGGGAAATGCTCTGCAACAGCCCCATGGCCCTGCGCTGCCTGAAATCGGCGCTCAACGCCGACTGCGACGGACAGGCCGGGCTCCAGGAACTGGCAGGAAACGCCACCCTGTTGTTCTACATGAGCGAGGAGGGACAGGAGGGCCGCAACGCCTTCAACGAAAAACGCCCGCCCGACTTTAACCGCTTCCCCAAACTTCCCTGATGCGCGTTATACTGTTACTCCTGCTGCTGACAGGGCTGCCCCCCCTCCGTGCCGAAAGCGGGTTTCTGCGCATCCGCTCCACCCCGGAACAATCGGACTGCCTCGAGGTCGCGGTGCGGACGTTCGCCATTGGCGGGGGAACTGAACCCGTGCGCCTGCAGCTCGTCGGAGTCTCCCACATCGGCACCGAATCCTATTTTCAGGAAATTCAGGAACTGCTGGCTAAAGCGGATGTGATCCTGTTTGAAGGAGTGGACGGAGATCAGCCTGCCTTCAAACAGGCCTCCGGTGAAGAGGGCAGACAACGCCACACCCTCCAATCCAACCTCGCGCTGGCCCTGGGACTGGTGTTTCAATTGCATCACATCGATTACAACCAAGCGCACTTCATCAACAGCGACCTCACCAGTCTTCAACTGATGGCGCTGTTCGAGGGGGAGGAGATGCCGGAGGCCGCCCCCGCCGCCCACGCGCAAATGGAAAATCTGATCGACAACATGGAGCAAACCGGCGTGCGCGGCAGGATTGCCGCGTCCGTATTGGCCTTTCTGGACACCCGCCCCGGCTGGGCAAAAGGAATGTGCTGGGGCATGGTGAATATCCTCGGTAACGTCACCGGCAACGTGTCCGAATACACCGGCCTGCCGGATCATCTTCGGGTGCTCATGCGGGTGCTGATTGAAAAACGGAACGAAAAGGTGATGGCCGACATTCATGATCAACTTCAACAGTTAACTCCCGGCCAAACCCTGGCCGTGTTTTACGGAGCGGCCCACATGCACGACTTTGACAGTCGAATCCGCGAAACCTACCCCGCCGATCTTCTTTACACCACCTGGATGACCGCCTTCTGCGGCAACCTGCAGACCAGCGGACTCAATCTCATCGAAAAAAAAATCCTCACCTGGTTCATCAATCAACAAGTCCGCACCCTCAACCTCATCTCCCAACCCCCGGGAGAGAAGTAGATCTCTGTAAACGGTGTCAATCCTTCAAGACACAATGGAGAATGATAAATAAAGAATCTGCTTCATGGTCAATACCCTTACGCGTACGAAGGTCCGCGCAAATCACCTCCGCACCCCTCTCCTGGAGGGCGGACTCAAACGCAATGGTGAAAACCGTGTGTCTTTTCTTCTTGCCACCTGCGACAGATTTGTGGGACTGTTCAGGGAAACCACTCCCGGGTGTTGCACATTTCACACACTCCAACACGCACTGCGGAGAGTCCACCCATTTAAACCTTAAAAAAAAACGACCTCCAGGAGGACGCGATGAACAAACAAGACGCACAAAAAATCAATGAAGCGCTGGAATTGCTGAACCAGGCCGCCCACGGCCAGAAAGAGGAGTTCACCAGTCTGCTGACCGACAAATTCAGCGAGCTGAAGAAAGCGGTGCTTGACCTCGAATCAAATCTCGGAGACGAAGCAAAGGAAGGTCTTGAACGGCTGAAATCTCTTCGGGAGGCCGCATCCGAACAAACCAAAACCGCCGCCGTCCAAGTGGACCGGAAAGTGCACGAGGACCCATGGAAAACCTTCGGCTGGGCTGTGGTGGGCGCTTTCGCCATTGGCATCCTGTTGGGGCGCAAGGACTGAAACGTGCCCGTTTCCATTTCAAATAGGCGGAGAATATGAGCAGTTCAAAAGACAAGGTGATGTGGTTGATGCTGTACAGGCTTTTGAAAAGCCAACAGCGGGGCCTCACCCGTCCCCTGCGCATCCAGGCCACCCTCCTGTATGTGCAGGCCGTGCAGGCCGCCCGTTGTTCTGTGATGGGACTCCTGGGCTTTTGCATCCTGTATCTGTTTTTATTCACCGGGTTCATATTGTTTCACGTCGGTCTGTTTTTCACTCTGCCCGGCACCCTGACGGAACGGGGAGTCATCTTCATGTGGCTGGGTGGCGGATATGTGGTGGCCATGCTGCTGCTGTGCGCATTTGCCCTTTCGCAGAAGCGATGGATGAAAATGACCGGCGCCGACAAAGCCGTGCTCAAAGCATTGGAGTAATACCCAACGCGGAAAAAAGAAAAGCCGGACATTCGGCAATGAGTGCTTGCGCCGTGAACGACTTCTGCTACCATTCATTTTTACTCATATCACCCAAAGGAACATTATGAAAAAATTCAAGACTTGTAGTCTGTTGGTATTGGCACTGGTTGGTTTCTCATCGGCACACGCACAGTCCATAGGCGCTTATGCATCCTACTTCAATGCCGATGATCTTGAGAATGTATACGGCGGAGGCGCTTTGTTGCAGGTGCCGGTAAGCCAAAACCTGTATGTGATACTCCGGGTCGCCCATTATCCGGGCTCTGAATACTCATCCAGACTCGGCCCTCTGGAAGTGCCCGTCTTCGCGGATGTGGATTTCACCCCGATCGATATCGGCCTGGGATTGCAGGGCGCGTTGGGGAATTCCACCACTGTTGTTTATGCCGATGCCGGCTTCACCTACCTGATGGCGGACGGCACATTCATGGTGAATGAATTCACTTCCGATGCAAAATTCGAAGACGAAAACGGGTGGTACGGCGCGTTGGGAGTGCGGAGCGGCGAAAAAACCCAGGGCTTTCTTGAAGTGCAGTTTCGCAGCTCCAAAGCGGATATCAGCTCGGAAGAGTCCTCGCAAATAAACGACTATATGAAAGAAATCGACCTCGATCATCTCGCAGTGAATCTGGGTGTGCGTTTCAGTTGGTAGTCAAACCTGTAAACAGGTGAACCAACACCTCCCGCCACCGATCCGGTGGCAGGAGGCATTGGAGCCCATAGGCTAGACCCCGTTCGAAAAGCCATTTAGTCCTGAGACGTATGTGCCATC
>JBBDRC010000127.1:0-6680 GCA_040905625.1 Kiritimatiellia bacterium | reverse complement strand
TTTCAGCGTGTGCAGCGGCACGGAGCCCTGCATATACTTTTCGGTGCGGGACAACTCGGCTCCGCCCAGACGGCCGCTGCACTGAATCCGGATTCCTTCGGCACCCAGTTCCATGGCCATTTGCATGGCCCGCTTCATGGCCCGGCGGAAGGAAATCCGGCGCTCAAGCTGTTGGGCGATGTTTTCCGCCACCAACTGTGCATTCAAATCGGGGTCTTTCACTTCTTTGATTTCAATGAAAATGTCTTTGTCGGTCAGGGCGTTCAATTCTTCGCGCAACCGCTCAATGTCGGTTCCCCGACGGCCGATCACCACACCCGGACGGGCGGTGTAAATGGTCACGCGGGCGCGGTTGGCGTAGCGCTCAATCAGCACTTGCGGCACGGCCGCGTCTTTCAGACGGGTTTTGATGATCTCGCGGATCTTCATGTCTTCACCGACCAGCTTGCCAAAATCTTTTTTGGAAGCGAACCAGCGTGAACGCCAGTCTTTGTTGACGGCGAGGCGTAGAGAGATTGGATTTACTTTTTGTCCCAAAATGGTTCTCCTGTGTGAATGATAAAAGGGTGGCTTATTTCCCGTCGCTGAGCACGACGCGGATGTGACTGGTTCTCTTGGCGATGGGCTTGAACATCCCGCGGGCTCCGTAGAATCCACGGCGCATGGTGGGTCCCTGCTCGGCAACCGCTCGCTTCACCACCAGGCGTTCCACGTCGGCGCCTTCATTGTGCTCCGCGTTGGCCACGGCGGACTTGAGCGCCTTCTCAAACAGGGTGGCCGCCTTGCGGTCCGAGAAATGAGTCAGATTGAGCGCGTCCGCAATGGGTTTGCCCTGAATGGCACGGGCGATATCCACCGCTTTACGGGAGGAGATACGTTGAAATTTAAGAATAGATGTCGTTTCCATAGGTCGAGCCTCGTGGTCGGAAATGCCGGACAGGGAACATCCCCGGCCGGACGGCAAAAGGTTCAAGCATCATCCGCTGTTACGACCACCCGGTCCCGTTTCCGGCGCAAGGCAATCTGCGATCAATGATGCAGCGTTTTTCACCTCCTTTCGGACGTGAGGGCGGGAACATAGAAAACTTTTCGGCAAAAGCGAGACAGAAAATGAAAAAAGTTTTTACAGTTGTCGGAGATCGAAGTTCGGAGATGGGAGATGGGAGATGGGAGATCGCGATCTCTTAATCGTACTCCTTATCGTAATCTTAATCGACCCTCATGCACATCGATTAAGATTACGATCACGATTACGATTACGATTATGAGGTTGGCCGGCTTCCAATCTCCAATCTTCAATCTCCTATCTCCTATCTCCTATCTCCGACCTCATCCCGCCAGCGCCCGGACCGCCAAGAGCACCCCCAGATCGGCGATGGCGTGCGTAAGCACCGGCAGCAGAAGTCCTCCGGTGCTGCGGGCCAAGTATCGCCAAATCCCGGAGGCCGTCCACAGGACCCCGAACACCACCGGAAGCCATCCCGCATGAATCAGCGGAGCCAGCACCACCACATGAAAACCGGCGAAGAGCGCATCGCTCAGGGCATGATCCGGCAGCATCCCCCGCCAGAAGGTTTCCTCCAGAATCGGGTGAATCGTCACCGAATAGAGGGCGAACACCCAGGCTGTGCCGCCCGTCAACCCACAGTCGGACAGCAAGCCGGACACTTCCACAGCGGGCAGGGCCATATAGGGCCAAAGAAAATGCAACAGGGGCCAGGTCAGCAGACACAGGGTGCCCAAACCGGCCAACATCGGCCACCGCATCCCCCAAAACACTCTCTTAACAAGAGGAGAGAGGTCAGAGGGGTATGCCGCCAACGGCGGCGTTGAAATTTGAAGAATGAGACTCCCCACTCCTAATCGTAATCGTGCTCGTAATCATAATCGATGGCCAAGTTCGATTAGGATTAGGATTACGATTAAGATTAGGATCAGGATATCTCACACAAGAGGTCAAAGGGAAGGACCCAATCCTCTGACCTCTCCCCACTGACCACTTCTCTTCTTCTAATCTCTGACCTCTACACTCTGCCCCCTATCAACCAACACCTATCACCTGTCAACTGCCCCTCTACGGAAACTGAAACATCACCGGCAGGGTGTTCACCTGTTGGGTCCGGTTGGTTTCGGTCAGACCCAGTTCCAACAGCGATTCCTCGATCTTGAGGCGGCGCTCGGGGGTGAGGTTCCACACTTCCCCGGCCGGATCCGGATTCAGGACCAGAGTGGAAAAGGAATCCGGTTGAAACAGGTAAGGCCCGCCGGTATCGGTGGGAATGGGTTCCACGATCTCCACCTGCGCGGCGGCCTGCAGATCGTTCTCCACCTGCGGGTCCTCCAGCATTTCCCGGTGGGTCAACAGACTGAGCCCGAACATCACCACCACCACCGCCACCATCCGGGCCCAGTCCGGCAATGCATCCAGTGTGGAGGCGGTCCGCAGGTGCTCTCCGTTGCGAATGCGGATCCCCACCCGGTACCGTACCCGCCCCTCCAGAGCCTCATCCGGTATTTCATGGTTTTTGAGTTTCATCAAACCCGCCACCCGCGCCTGTGACTCCAACCGGGCCTTCAATTCAGGGTTTTCTTCCACCCGGCTCCGAATCTCTTCGGGTAACCGGTCCACCGGGGTCCCGGCATACATAAGTAGAATGTGTTTCGCGTTTTTCATGAGGTTCTGTCATCAACAAGTTGTGCCTGTAGTTGTTGGCGGGCATAAAAGAGTCTCGAGCGGACGGTTCCGGGCGAGCATCCCATGATCCTGCCGATCTCATGATGAGGCAGACCCTGGATATCATGCAACACCACAACTGTTCTGTGTTTTTCAGACAGAGTCTGCAGGGCCTTGTTCAATTTTTCCTGTAATTCTTTCAACCGGATATCCCGGTCCGGCCCATCCGAACTGGACATCTGCACCAGAGCCGGATCCCGCTCGATTCCCATATCCAGATCATCCAGGCTCAACGCCTGACGCCGTTTCCTCTTTTTCACGAAATTGATGGCCCGGTTCACCGCGATCCGGTAAATCCAGGTGTAAAAGGAGGAGTTCCCCTTGAATTTGGGCAGGGCACGGTAGGCTTTCAGGAACACTTCCTGAAGCAGATCCTCCGCATCCTCCTTGTTGCTGGTCATGTTGTACAGCAGACCGTAAATTCGGCCCTGATAGGCGGCCGCCAACTGATCGTAGGCCACCATGTCCCCCTGCTGGGCGCGCAGGACCCATTCGCCCTCGTCCATCGTTTCATAGTGAAGTTCAGAGGTGTCAGACATGGGAAGGCACGGGGTTCATTTTTCGATGTTTGAGTTCCAGCCACAGATTGTAGCCGGCCACAAAGGAGGGGAATAAATTGCTTAGAATACCCACTGAATCGTTTTTGCCGAAGATAAAATACGTCAGCAGCATAAAACTCCCCGCCAGACTCATCAGCCAATACCCTATCGGCAGCACGGGTCTTTTCGCCCTGCGGGAAAAGTGCATCTGCACGAGCCAGCGCCCGGTGAACATCAGGGCACCGCAGATCCCCCACACCTTCCACCAGGTGAGAATCCATTCGATATTCAAAAAGGGGATGTGTATTTCCATAAAACGTTCGGCACCGACACCGAATCGGCACGTTTGGGGATAATGGTCGATCCTTATAGGGGAAATCTCAAAAAGCGCAATGATTAATCCGAATTCACGAAGGTTTAGACTTGCATATTATTTTCCTTGGAGCATCAAATCAAGGCCTTATACAGGACTATAAAGGACAAACCCTCACCAAAGTGACTATGAACGCTCATTCTAGACAGGAAATTATGACCTTGGCCGAATTGGCCAATTATCTGAAAGTGGCCGAAAAAACCGTGGTGCGCATGGCCCGTGAAGGTAAAATTCCCGGCACCAAGGTTGCCAGCCAATGGCGGTTTATGCGCAGTATGGTGGACAACTGGCTGGAAAACCGCATGCAGCCGGTCAATCCCACCAACCTGTTCGAACTGCTGAAAATGGCCCCGGAAGTGGTGCCGGTCTCCCGTTTGGTCTCTCCTGAGCTGATGTTGTTCGATATCAAACCCGGTTCGGTTTCCGATGTCCTCACGCAATTGACCGCCCCCCTGGAAACCCATGATCTGGTGGAGGACAGCAAGGCCTATCTGCAAATGTTGGTGGATCGCGAGAACCTTCACTCCACCGCCATCGCCCCTCACGTTGCCATTCCCCATGCCCGCACTCCCGCCAATACCCAGCTCAAACAAAGTGCATTGATTGTCGGAATCTGCCCGGAGGGAACTGATTTCGGAGCCACAGACAAGAAAAAAACCAAGGTGTTCCTGCTTATTTGCTCAGAAGACGACATGGTGCATTTGCGTCTGCTGGCCAAAATCTCGAAACTGTTGTCAAAACCCAAAGTGATTGACCGACTGATGAAGTGCACCGGCAGCGAACAGGTGATCGCCCTGCTTGCCGAAACCGAATGGAAACTTGCACTCAAACAGGAAGAGGACTGATCCCATGGCCGAATCCGGAAGTCATCTCTTGGACGAGGCCCTGTCGCCTCAACGAATTTTCCTCACCCGGGCTCGCGGAAAAGAGGAATTGCTCAGCCACCTCATCTCCCAAATGGGTCAATGTGGCGAAGTGGACGATCAGGAGGCCCTCCGCGCCGCGATTTTTATGCGCGAAAGCCTCATGAGCACCGGTATCGGCCTCGGAATCGGAGTTCCTCATGCCCGCATTTCCTCCATCCGCCGCATGGTCATGGCGATCGCCGTGAACGACCAGCCGCTGGACGACTACGAATCCATTGACAATCAGCCCGTGCAAATCGTCTTTCTGGTGGCGGGAAGACCCGATCAGCAGTCCAACTATGTCCGTCTCCTCGCCGTGCTCAGTCATGTGGTGAAACAGGAGTCGAACCGCCGTGCCCTCATCGAGGCCGGATCCTCCGATGAAGTATACGACGCCATCCGTAAAGCTCTCTAAGCTGCCGGGACCCCACTGATGGAAGTCGGAATTCTGCTCATTCTGGGAATCGGAGTCTTCGGAGGCATTCTGGGGGCCTGGTTTTTTCAGAAAATCCGAATTCCGCAGGTGATCGGCTATATCGCCATCGGCCTGATTATCGGCCAAAGCGGCTTCGGCATCATCGGCGAACTTCAACTTCCCACCCTCCGCCCCTTCAGCTATCTGGCCCTCGCCTTCATCGGATTTCTGGTGGGCGGAGAACTGGAGGCGAAAATATTCAAACAGTATGGACGCCAATTCACCGGCATTATGCTCGGGGAGGGGCTGGGGGCGTTCCTGATTGTGGGTGCCGCCTCCGGGGTGTTGCTCTGGTGGGTCTCCGGCAATCTCCCTGCCGCCCTCGCCGGTGGATTGGTGTTCGGAGCAATCTCCTCCGCCACCGACCCCGCCTCCACGGTGGATGTGCTCTGGGAATATCGCTCCAAAGGGCTGCTCACCACCAGCCTGATCTCGGTGGTGGCCCTCGATGATGCCCTTGCCCTCACCCTCTACGCCCTCGGCACTACCCTCGCGGGCCTGCTGGCGGGGGGCGAATTCAGCTTTATCGAAATTTTTCACAGTTTGGGCATTGAACTCATCGGCAGCGTTCTGCTCGGGATCGCCTGCGGGTTTGGACTGAGTTTCCTGCTCAAACACAGCGAAAGCGGAGACCGCTCCCTCACCCTGCTGGTCGGATCTCTGCTGCTGATCGCCGGGGTCAGCCTGGCCGCGCATCTGGATGTCATCCTCTGCGCCATGGCCGCGGGTGCCACCCTGATCAATCACTCCCCTCACCGAAGCAAACCGCTGCTGCACACCCTGCGCGCGTTTGCGGCTCCGATTTACGTGATGTTTTTTGTACTGGTCGGTGCCCGTCTGCAACTGGGATCACAGCCAATCTGGCTGTGGGGCATTGTGGCCGTGTATGTGATCGGGCGCACCCTCGGGAAATACGGAGGTGCACGGCTGGGGGCGAAATGGAGCGGAAGCCCTCCCCTGCTGCAAAACTATCTGGGATTGGGATTGTTCGCCCAGGGCGGGGTGGCGGTGGGCCTGTCCATGATGGCCGGGCAGCATCTCTCCGGAGTTGAACTGACGGACGGACTGGACCTCGGGGCGGTGGTGGTGAGCGCGGTCACCGCCACCACTCTGATCGTACAGTTGATCGGACCCGCCTGCGTCAAACTCGCCATCACCCGCACCGGGGAAATCGGCTGTAATGTGACCGAGGAGGATGTCATCGCCACCCTTCAGGTGGCCGATGTCATGCAGACCGACCCCGTCTGCGTGCGCGAAGAGGAACTGCTCACCACCGTGTTCGACACCATCGCCCAAACCGATCAGCTCAGTTTCCCGGTGGTGAATCCTCACGGAGCCTGCATCGGGGTCATCTCTCTCGAATCCCTGAAAACCCTGTTTGTCGAGCAGGAAATCTGGAGTTGGATGCTGGCCGGGGATGTCATGGTGCCCCTGCAAGACATCCTCCGCGCAGACACCCCTCTAGAGGAGGCCCTCAACCTGATGGAGCAAATGGAGGCCGAGGAAACCATTCTCCGCGACCCCGACACCCACGCCCCCATCGGACTTTTCGACCTTCGATCCGCCAAACGCTCCGTCTCCCGCAAACTCCTGCAGATGCAGGGAGTGCCATAGTATGGAGGGGGCGCATCCTGCGCCGGAATCTCTGTCATGT
>JBBDRC010000126.1:0-6822 GCA_040905625.1 Kiritimatiellia bacterium | reverse complement strand
GCCAGGCGAAGGAGATCTCCGGGACTTCCTGCTGTTCGATGTACTGTTGTATATAATTTTCCAGCACATCGTCGGGCATGCGGAACTGCTCGGTTTCCCCGAATAATTTCTCTTTTTCCAGATAAAAGCAGTAGGTGCAGTTCAGATTGCAGATGGGGCCGACCGGCTTGGTCATCACATGGAAAGCCGGAATATCGGAGCGGGTCAGGGAAGGTGCGGGAGCTGTCATATAAAATTACCTTTATCATCCATATGGATGATATTTTCGACCACCGCCTGCTCCCCGGGATCGGAGCCCAGGAGCACGGCGATCCATTGGGTTTCGGATTTTGATTCCATGGCGATTTTGATTATCATGGTGAGGGGCACCGAGAGCAGCATGCCCACCGCCCCGAAGACCCAGCCCCAGAAAATCAGGGACATCCACACCACCAGAGTGCTGAGTCCGAGGCCTCTGCCCATGACCCGGGGTTCAATCAGATTGCCGAAAATGATGTTGATGGCCAGGTAGCCGAAAAAGCAGACCAGGGCTTTGGAGGTGCCGTATTCCACCAGCGCCAGCATCACCGGCGGTGCGGCGGCGAGGATGGAGCCGATGTTGGGAACATAATTAAACAGGAAGGCCAGGAGGCCCCATAACAGAGCATAATTGAGCCCAATGAGCCTGCACAACACATAGGCCAATACGCCGGTGGCGAGGCTGATCCAGCTTTTGATGGCCAGATAGCGGTTGAGGGATTCCGTAAAACGGTTTAACGCCGGTATACTGGGATGATCCGTTCCCAGGGCCATCTTCAGTTTGTTGGGGAATCCCGCCAGTTCAAGCAGCAAAAACACCACGGTCAGCATGATCAAAAAAGTGTTTTTCAGCATCCCGGTCAAAAATTGCCGCAGGGTATCCACCACCAGAGTCATGGCCCGGGCGGGATTGATCATGGAATTGAAGGTTTCCGAATTAACATCGATCCGTTTGGATTCCAGCCACTGCACCCACTCAATACTGATTTCCCGCAGCCGCCGTTGATACAGTTCGGATTCGCTGACGAACTGGTTGATGGACACTCCGGCGATCTGCACCAGTATCCACAGGATGCACACCACCGACATGATGATAATCAGAACGGAGAATGCGGGTCTGATCCCTCTTTTTTTCAGCCAGACCATGGCGGGCGAGGTGATGATGGCGATAAAGCAGGCCAATAAAAACGGAATAATGATATTACTCGCCGCCCGCAAACCGGCGATAACAATAACAAATGCGGCAATGCTGAACAGGCCGCGTGATAATCCGGAAGAATTCATGCCGAAGATAAAACAGAAAACTGACCGGAGTGCGAGAAGGATTCGATGAAAAATTGGAGAAGGTCCGGATGAATTTCGCTTGGACAAACCGGATTTGTGGTGTTAGGATTGCGGTATGGTTCTATCGCATCCGTTTGGTCGAATGATTTCTTGTGGATTCCGGGTTTCACTCTTCGGGGGAATGATCGCGGGACTTGTGGCCACGGGACAGACCGATGTGGGGGGATTCCGGGTGCCGGAGGTGAACGGGCAGGGTGTGCTCACCTCGCTGATGATTGGCGAAAGCGCCCGGATGTATCCCGATAAACCGATGGATATCACCAACCTGACCGTCCGGTTTTTCGAGGAGGACGGACAGACGGTGAACGTGGAAATCACCTCGCCCGGCTGCGCCTATGACACCCGCCGAAACGTGGCGACCTCGGACCAGTCCGTGTTGATTGTGGGGAACACGTTTACAATCGAGGGGGTCGGGTATGTCTACGAGTCCAACAAAAGTCAGATGAAACTGATGTCGGACGTGAAAGTAACATTTTCGAATTTGAACTTTAAACCTGATCCGGTGTCTAAACCTGAAACGGAATCGACGGAACGGATTGAAACGGAACATCCATGAACATACGAAATCTTGCATGCATACTCATCCCGGCCCTGATTCAGTTCCCCGCTTTTGCGGAACCAGAGGAACGGATCACCGAAATCACCAGTGAAAAACTGTTTTTTGATTACGAAGGGAAAATCGCGGTGTTCACCGGAAATGTGGTGGTGACCGATCCGGATCTGCAACTGACCAGTGAAAAATTGACGGTGTACATGACTGCGGAGGATGAAATCGAAAAGCTGGACGCGGAGAAAAACGTGGAAATTAAAATGGAGGGCATGCACAGCAAATCAGGCAAAGCGGTTTATACCCTGGCGGACGGCAAAGTGGTGCTCACGGAACAACCGCAGGTTTCCAGGGACGGATCGATCCTGCAGGCGGAACGCATCCTGTATTGGCGTCTGGAAAACAAACTGGAAGCGTTTCCCCGCGCCCGGGTCATCATGTTTCAGGAAGCGGACAAATGAGCGTAGTGGAAATGATTGAAGAACTCCAGGCATCCGCCGATACGGTGCATTCCACTGTGCACCCGGTGATCCGCACCGAGGGTCTGGTGAAAATATACGGGGGCAAACGGGTGGTCAATGAAGTGGATATCCGGGTGAACCGTCATGAAATTGTGGGGTTGCTGGGCGCGAACGGTGCCGGCAAGACCACGTCGTTTTACATGATTACGGGTCTGATTCAGCCGAATGCGGGAAAGGTGTTTTTCGATGATACGGAGATTACCCGCATGCCGATGTTTGAAAGGGCGCGGCTGGGTATGGGGTATCTGGCCCAGGAACCGTCGATTTTCAGACGGTTAACCGTTGAGGACAATATCAAAGCGATTCTGGAGACGCTGCCTCTGAGCAAGGCCGCTCAACGGGAGCGGTTGGCCAAATTGCTGGACGATTTGAAAATCACCCATTTGGCCGGCCAGAAAGCGTTTACCTTGAGCGGGGGGGAGCGTCGCCGTCTGGAGATCGCCCGGGCGCTGGTCACGGAACCGGCGGTGCTGCTGTTGGATGAACCTTTCAGCGGGGTGGACCCCAAATCGGTTCACGATGTGCAGGAAATCATTCTGGAACTCAAGGAACGGGGGTTGGGGATACTGATCACCGACCATAATGTGCGGGAAACCCTGACCGTGACCGACCGATCCTATATTATTTTTGAAGGGAAAGTGCTCCGGGAAGGTACCCGGGACTTTCTAATCAATGACCCGGTGAGCCGGGAACTCTATCTTGGAGACCGGTTCTCCATGTAACCAAAAAACCCCAAACCCTGGAGGATGAATATGAACATCACCGTAACCTGCCGACATATGGAAATGAGTAACGCCCTGCGCGAACACGCGACGAGTCGGGTGGAGGAAAAGCTATCGGAATTCCCCCGGGTGGAGGATGTCCACGTGATCCTCGATGTGCAACGGAAAATCAATCATGTGGCGGAAATCGTGGTGAAAGCCAAAAACCATGTGCACGCCGAAGCCACGGAAATCACCTCGGACATGTATGCCAGCATTGATGCCGCCATGGACAAAGTGCACCGTCAACTGCGCAGACAGCGCGACAAGATTCAGGATCACAAACACACCGTGGGTCTGGGCGAAGCCGAGGCGGGTCTCGCGTAAATTCGTTGCCCGGGGGTTCCTATGTTAACCAGTTCCAAAACCGTCACTGTCGGTGATTTCCTTGATTATGCCCGGTCGCTGATGCCGCTGACCCTGTTGACGGGGGAGGAATATCTTGGCAACGAGATCCTGGAGGAGGCCATCAATCGGCCGGGCCTGGCCCTGGCCGATTTTTTCCAATATTTCGCCAATAAACGGATTCAGGTGTTCGGATTGGCGGAAATGACCTATCTGAAGTCACTGGACCGATCGGAGCGCGAGACGCGGATCGAAAACTTGTTTCAACAGGACATTCCCTGCGTGGTGCTGACCCGCAACCGGACCGCCCTGCCCGAAATCGAGCGGATGTCGCGGAAATACAAGGTTCCCGTTCTGCGCTCACCTCTGATCACGGGCCGATTTATCAACATCGCCACTTTGGCCATGGAGCAAATGGTGGCGCCGGTGGAACATTTCGCAGGGACCATGATGGATGTGATGGGGGTGGGGGTGCTGATGGAGGGAGCGCCTGGTATCGGTAAAAGCGAAGCCGCACTGGGACTGATCGAGAAAGGATTCAGCCTGGTGGCGGACGATGTCACCATTATCCACCGGGATTCCCATGCCCAGTTGATGTGCACCTCCAGCGAACTGACCCGGTATCATATGGAAATCCGGGGGTTGGGGATTATTCATGTGCCCAGCATTTTCGGCATGGCTTCCGTAAGTCTGGAGAAACGACTGGATATGATCGTGTCCCTCTATCCTCCGGACTCTTCGAAAGAAGGGGACCGATCGGGGCTGACCAAAAAAACCCGGAAAATTCTTGACCTTGAAGTGCCACTGGTAGAATTGCCTGTTGCCCCCGGCCGTGATATGGCCGGAGTGATTGAAGTGGCCGCCATGAATCAGAAATTGTCCTATTTGGGGCACGAGGCGGCCAAAGAATTCGATGAGCATTTGATTCGCACCTTGCAGAAGAAGCGAATATTGAATACGGTTCATCCATAATTTTAAACGTCCATGACCACCGACACTCACAGCAAAGAATTTTCCATCAACAACGAATTCGGACTGCACGCCCGTCCGGCCGCGTTGTTTGTGAAATGTGCCAATGAATTTGACGCTGAAATCACGGTGGCGAAAGACGGCATGTCGGTTTCCGGGAAAAGCATTATGGGGCTGCTCACTCTGGAGGGCCACCAGGGCTCCACGCTGACCATTGAAGCCTCCGGTGGACAGGCGGCGGAAGCCATCAAAGCGCTAACGGAATTGATCGAATCCAATTTCGGGGAATGATTTCCCCTTTTCTACCCGATGAGGAAGTGGGCGATGAGAATCAGGGCCCCTTCTACCCCGACTGCGCGGAACAGGTCCGTTGGATGCTGGGAGCGGACGGTCGCATGGCCGAGGTGTTCGAGGAGGAAGGGAAAGGCTACGAGTCCCGTCCGCAACAGGTGGAAATGGCTGCGGCAATCGCGCAAAGCATACATGACGGCCGTCATTTAGTGGCGGAGGCCGGGACCGGAGTAGGAAAATCGTTCGCCTATCTGGTACCCTCCCTGTTGGCGGCGATCGCCACCGGACAAAAGGTGGTGGTCAGCACTTACACCATCAGTCTGCAGGAGCAGTTGATGAATCTGGATGTGCCGCGGCTGTGCAAGGCGCTGGGGCGCGAGGTGCGGGCGGTGCTGGTGAAGGGACGGAGCAATTATCTCTGTTTACGACGGTTGCAGTTGGCCCGGCGCATGGGGGGCGACATGTTTCGTCCGGATCAACAGCAGTGGCTGGACCGGCTGACGGAATGGTCCACGCGGACGGAGGACGGCTCCCTGCAGTCCCTGCCCGAAACCCCGCCGCCGGAGATCTGGTCCCAGGTCTGCGCGGAGGAGGGGACCTGCGTGTATCCCTCCCAGCGGGAGCATCAGAACTGTTTCCTCACCAAGGCCCGGTCGCGAATGCAGGATGCGGATATTCTGATTGTGAATCACGCCCTGTTTTTCGCTGATCTGTCGATGCGGGGGCAGGCCGGCGGTGGCGGATTGTTGCCGGAATTCGATGTGGCGATTCTGGATGAGGCGCATCAAATGGAGGAGGCCGCGGGTCAGGCACTGGGCATCCGGTTGACCCCCTGGAGTTTCATTCGCTGGACCCGGAGTCTGTATCACGCGGATTCAAAAAAAGGGCTGTTGAGTGTGTTAAAGCAGGGGAATCTGGCGCACGAGGTGGGGCAGGTGCAACAGCATGTGGACCGACTGTTTGATCAGATGCAGGCCTGGGCGTTTCAGCGGGGCGACGGCAAAAGCTGTATCCGGGTCCGCGAGCCGCTGGATGTGCAAACTCCGCTGCCCCGCATGTTGCTGCAGTTCAGTCAGAAATTGAAAGAAGTGGAACTGGAGGTTGAAAACTCGGAACTGCGGGCGGAAGTGGCGCTGGCGAGGCGGCGGGCCGGTGAGTTGGCCACCGGACTGACCAGCTTTCTGGAACAGCGTGATCCGACCTATGTGTACTGGGTCGAAGAGGATAAACGCGGTGCCAACAGCCGGGTGGTGCTGTGCGGATCTCCGATCAACGTGGGCGGGGTGCTGCGGGAGCTGCTGTTCGACCGCCTGCATTCGGTGATCATGACCAGCGCCACGTTGTCTGTGGGCGGGGGGATGGACTATTTCAGGAAGCGGGTGGGAGCGACCATGGCCCATGAACTGCAGGTGGGCAGTCCGTTTCACTATGCCCGGCAAATGCGGGTGTATCTGCCCTCCGGCGTGCCTGAACCCAATCAGAAAGGCTTCCCCGACGCGCTGGCGGAACAAATACTCATCCATGTGCGCCAGACCCGGGGCGGGGCGTTTGTGCTGTTCACCTCCAATGCGATGCTCAGGGAGGTGCTCAAGCGGGTGGAAAAGGATCTGCTGAACGAGGGGTATCCCCTGTGGGTGCAGGGACGGGGCGAGTCCCGGCATCAGTTACTGACCTCGTTTAAGCGGGATGACCGCAGCGTGCTGTTCGGGCTCAACAGCTTCTGGACCGGGGTGGATGTGCCGGGGAACGCGCTCCGCTCGGTGATGATCACCCGGCTTCCCTTCGCGGTGCCGGACCATCCCCTGGTGGAGGCCCGTATGGAGGAGGTCACCGCCGGCGGTGGAAACGCCTTCAAGGACTATTCGCTGCCGGAGGCGGTGCTGCGCTTCAAGCAGGGAATCGGCCGCCTGATCCGGAGTCAGAACGACGAGGGGCGCATCGTGATTCTGGATCCGCGCATTAAAAGCAAATGGTACGGCCGCTGGTTTGTGAAAGCGGTGCCCGAGTGTCCCTGGATCACGGAAGA
>JBBDRC010000125.1:0-1156 GCA_040905625.1 Kiritimatiellia bacterium | reverse complement strand
TGCCGGGGCTGGTTCTGGACTACCGGAGCCTGAGTAAATTGAAATCCACCTATGCGGATGCCCTCCCGAAGCTTGCAGACAAAACCACGGGACGGGTCCATACCAGTTTCAATCAAACGGTGGCGGCAACCGGCCGGCTTTCCTCCTCGAATCCGAATTTGCAAAATATTCCGATTCGGACCGAGCGGGGGCGGGAAATCCGCAAGGCCTTTATAGCTGAGGAAGGTTTCAAAATCCTGTCGGCCGACTACTCCCAGGTAGAATTGAGGGTCATCGCCTCTGTTTCGGGTGATGAGAATATGAGCCGGGCGTTCAGGGAAGGGGAGGACATTCACGCCCGGACGGCAAAAGAGATCTTCGGACTGGAGAGTCTGGATGAGGTGACGCCAGATCAGCGGCGGAAGGCCAAGGAAGTGAATTTCGGCATTCCCTACGGGGTGAGTGCTTACGGATTGGCCCGGCGGCTTGGAATCAGCAACAGCGAAGGACAGGAGATGATTGATCAGTATTTTAACCGGTTTCCCGGAGTTCAGGAGTATATAGACCAAACCAAAGCATTTGCCAAAGAACACGGGTATGTGAAAACGCTGATGGGCCGGAGGCGTTACATCCCGGAAATCAGTTCCCGGAACTGGAATGTCCGGAGTTTCGCCGAACGCACTGCCATTAATATGCCTATCCAGGGAACGGCTGCCGATATTATCAAAGTGGCAATGATCGGGATCCACGATTATCTGCTCGGCAATAATCTGAAAACCCGCATGCTGCTCCAGGTTCATGACGAACTGATCTTTGAAATTCACGAGGAGGAACGGGAGGTGGCGGATACGATCCGGAGCATGATGGAGTCGGCTGTGGAACTGGATGTACCGCTGAAGGTGGATATGGGGATCGCCGAAAACTGGCTGGAAGCACATTAGGAAGCAAGGGGAATATGCCGGCTGTGATGAGATTTTTTCCCCTTGCAGGAGAATGATTCCTACTATTATTCAATCAACGGCTACCTGGACGCTTCCGCCGACACGCAATGGGTGCGAGTGATGGCGGCAGTCGCCCGGTAGACAACCCTCATAATATTTTCCGTTGGTTGGCGGTTTGATCCTTCATTATTTTAAACCGTGTGACACAACCTGTCACCGAACCCAATTATGTTTAT
>JBBDRC010000124.1:0-1156 GCA_040905625.1 Kiritimatiellia bacterium | reverse complement strand
TCCAAACTGGATGACGTGGTCGGCACCACCACCCCCGCCGAAGTGGCGATACTGTTCGATTGGGAAAACCGCTGGGCCATCGATGAAATTTCCGGGTTGCATCGGGAACGGAAAGACTATCCCGAAACCTGCACCTCGCACTACCGCCCCTTCTGGAGTGCCGGCGTGGCCTGCGATGTGATCAGCGAAGACTGCGACCTTTCCCGGTACAAACTGCTCATCGCCCCCATGCTGTACATGGTTCGGCCCGGCGTGGCCGAACGCATCACAGAATTTGTGCACAACGGCGGCGTGCTGGTCACCACCTATCTGTCGGGCATGGTGGATGAAAACGACCTCTGCTTCCTCAACGGCTTTCCCGGTCCCCTGCGGGAACTGCTCGGGATGTGGGCCGAGGAAACCGATGTGTTGTATGAGACTGACGATGTGCACATCAGCGAAAACGGTACCATGCCCGGACTTTCCGGCGACTACAGTGCGGAAGTGTTCTGCGATCTGATCCATGTAGAGGAAGGTGCCGAAGTGCTCGCCACCTATGCGAATCAGTTCTACGCGGGCCGTCCGGCTCTCACCGTGAACCCCTTCGGCAAAGGCAAAGCCTACTATATCGCCAGCCGCAACGAACCCCGCTTCCATGCCGATTTCTATCGCGGTCTGATTGATGAACTCGGCCTGCGCCGCGCCCTGGACATGGATCTTCCCGACGGCGTCACCGCCCAGATCCGCACCGACGGCGAGCGTGAGTTTATTTTTCTGCTGGGTTTCAACCGGGAGTCTGTGGAATTGGATTTAGGAGAAACCTGCTATCAGGATCTGCTGCGGGGCGGAGAACTGAGCGGTCGGTTTGAACTTCCGGCTTATACCGGTTTGGTGCTGGAAGCCGCCAGGGTCCCGGTGGAGGCTTGAACGTTGATCAGGTCGGGGCCCGCTCCACCGGCAGCGGACGGATGAATTGGGGGCTGACGGTATTGCCATTCTACTCTGACCCTTTTACCGATGTCTTAAAGCGTTTTAAGAATTAGGGGTATTTACTTCGCTGGACTCGCCACAAGATGTAGTGTTTTTTTGACCCTGTATTTTGCAAACGGAAGCGTTGGACCACAGTTTTCGGGCCGTAGGTCCGGGCCAATACCAGCCCATGTCCGCAAAAGGAACC
>JBBDRC010000123.1:0-6828 GCA_040905625.1 Kiritimatiellia bacterium | reverse complement strand
GATCCGGAGAATCATTTTCACCGCACGCACCTGGTGCGCACCGCGGAAAGCCTCCGGGAGGTCGCGGAACAGGCCGACACGCTGGCGGATGGACTGAACATGGCGGAGGAGAACCATACCGATTTCGCGGATGCAGGCGGCCACGAGGGGGCGCGTGACGACCCGCCGGGTCCCGCCGGCGATTACGCCCAGGCCGTCGACCACGAGGCCCGCATGCAGGCGGCCCACAACCAGGCGCGGGCCGCGGAAATGGCCCTGGACCGGGGTATGAGTTTGACCGACGCCAAAAACGCGGTGGCGGGGCACACCCCCCGCCGTCCCGACTTGAGCGCGGAGCTGGCCAATCCCAACCTGGAAACCGTCGCCGATCTGGACCGCCACCGCGCCAATCTGGACCGGGCTCTGGTGGAGACCCAACACATGGTGCAGCGCGGCCACAACATGACCGGGCGGGGTCAACCGGGCTCGGCTTCCCCCTCATCTTCTTCCCGGGCGGGCGGAAGCGAACAGGCGGGTGGACTGGCCGAGCGCACCCTGGCCATGCAAAGCCTGGCCCGCGGCACCGGCACCTACGGACAAGTCATCGATTTCAGGGGCTTCACCGGCGGAAGCGAAGGCGGCATGGGTGGTCAGCAGGGTCTGGATATGGGCGCCGGAAGCGGTGACTTGCTGGATCTCCAAGGTTCCTACATTCGGGATCCGCGCGATCCCTCCCTGATGGCCGATGTGAAACGGGTCAACCCCGATGCCTTTGGCCGCGACACTCTGCCGGGACGCAAATTCACCGACGACTCCGAACGCCGGGGCTGGATGTTTGTGGACACCTGGTATCTGATCGGCCCCTGGGAAAACCAGGGGAATTTGAGGCACGACATTTCCCGTCCCCCCGAGGATTTCGTGGATCTGGATGCCACCTACACCGATGGGAAATTCGCCAACGTCACCGGGCATCCGGACGAATTGCTGAAATGGGAGTTTTATCAGTCCGATCAAGTGCGCTGTCAGCCGCTGCGGGTGTACAACAACGCCACCTACTTCGCCTACACCGAGCTGTACAGCGACCGTGACCGCGAGGTGCTGATCACCATCTCCACCGACGACGCCGCCAAAGCCTGGCTCAACGACACCCTGATCTGGGAAGACCGCGGCGGCACCCCCTGGCGGGTGGGCGAAGGCTTCCGGCGCGTCATCCTCCGCAAAGGCTACAACTCTTTACTCGTCCGCATCGAAAACGGACCTATCTTCTGCGTCTGGTCTGTGGTATTGATGCCCACAGATGGGTAAACAACCCAACGATTATAAACTTATGAAAACACAATCCCTTCATCATCGACTCCGCGACCACTCTCTGCTCGGCCCCTTCAGCAAAACCTGTGACCCCAACATGGTCGAAGCCCTCGGCTTCGGGGGTTTTGATTTCATTATTCTCGACCTCGAACACGGCCCCAACGACATCGTCAACCTGGGCAATCTCATCCGTGCCGCCGAACACGCGGGCATGTACCCGGTGGTGCGTATTCTCGACACCCATCAGATCGGCCGCGCCTTCGATTTAGGAGCCGCCGCCGTGCAGATTCCCCACATTTCCAGCGCGGCGGATGCCCGCGCCGCCACTGCCGCCGCCCGTTTTGCTCCCGAAGGACACCGCGGGGTATGCCGTTATGTCCGCGCCGCCGATCACAGTGCCAAGGAAAAGAGCGACTATTTCGCCACCGCCAATGACATCACCGTGATCGCCCAGGTCGAAGGCAAAGCCGGTCTGGAAAACCTGGACGAGATCCTCGAAGTCCCCGGCATCGATGTCATATTTCTCGGCGTGTACGATCTCTCCCAATCCCTCGGCTTCACCGGCCAGGTGGAACGCCCCGAAGTGGTCGATGCTCTCAAAGAAGTTATCAAAAAATGCCAAAAAAAGGGACTGCCCGTGGGCACCTTTGTGGAATCCGTGGACACCGCCAAACGCTACCGCGACCTGGGCGTGAGCTATCTGTGCTACGCCGTCGATGTCGGCCTCCTGATCGAAGCCGCCCGCGCGGTCACCGGGCCGATGAAGGAATAATGTACGATTGATGATGGGTTATGTTTTTTTAACCACTGATGGACACTGATTAACACTGATCGTTATCGCCCGACGAGCTCCCTTTCGAATTTTGGATTTTTGTAATTCAGAATAGTTCCAAGGTGATAACCTGTGATTATATTGTAGAATTTTCACTGCACACCCAACGATCTGTTGGGATTCATCCTTATATATCTGTTCCGATTTATCAGTGTTTATCAGTGTCCATCAGTGGTTAAACTCTTCTCTTCCGATGCCTTTGGATTTGCCGCTAGACTCAGCGAGAGGACTGCACTTGAAAAAGAATAAAGCCTTTGTCCTGGAACGCGGCATCGGATCGCATCCAGATATTCCCGGTTCCACCATCCCACCCCACAGGAACCGGGTCGGAAACGGGATGCGTCCACGCTCCGCTCAGGTCGTCGGTGGCCACAACATCTGCGCTCAGATCCCCGACATTTTCACCTTGCAAATAATAGAACGAAAGGAGGGTGTTCCCTTCGGAAGCTGGCTCCGTGGTGAAATACAGGATGTCCTCACCTTCCGCCACGCGGGGGTTGCTGCCTGAAAATCGTTCGATGAGATTCTTGCGCCCGTCTCCATCCGGGTCTGCGTCGGCCAAGTTGATAATGCCTGCCTGACGCTCCTCCGCCGTGAAATGCGTATATTGCCAATCCTGATCCGGTCGGTCCAAAAGAATGACCGAGGCAACACGGGCATCCCCCAAGGAATACCCGTCGCCGGCCTGAAGGGTGAGCAGGACGCTTTCAGAACCCTCCACAATCTCGTCGGCTGCGGCAAGAATCTCCACGCCGGCCACGGCCTCGCCCGCCTCCAAGTGGACAGTGCCCGCGACCAAAGCATAATCAACGCCGTTGATCGCGGCGCCACCTATCTCATAGGTCACGTCCAGGGCACTGCTCAGATCGCCCTCGCGGACAATGGAGAATGTCGCGGCCGTGGGGTGGCCTTCCACTGTCCGAGCTTGAGTCGGCGTGACGCTGACGATGTTTGGCGGTCCATCCACAGGAACCAGGAGGATAGCATCGACGATGACATATCCCGTAGTACCCTCATTGCGGTAGGTGACCGACCCGCTGTCGCCCGCCACAAAATCATAGGTTCCCAACAGGTTCCATTGGTTTCCGTTCTGTTGCTGGTTCACCGTAAAATCGCTTTGACCCTGGGCATGGACGATGCGGACAGGAACGTTCGTGTCGCGTTTATCATCCGCGGACCATCGGCCATAGACCTGATAGCTTCCCGCCGTGCTGAGGATCGGGGTGAAGGTCGCGGAAAGGCTGCCTTTATTTGTATTTCCATCGTGCAGATAATTCGTGCCGATGAATCCCGACATCGTCGTACTGGGCACCCATGCGCCGGTGGCGGAAAACTGGCTTGCGTCACTGTTGTCGATGATCAGACTCCCCTCCTGGGTGCCTATACCCGGCACCTCCAGCACCAGCCCGCTGGCCAGAAGGGCCACCCGAAGCGAGGCATAGTCCACTTCCTGTACCGCCACCCCCGTACGCAAAGCCTCCACGGCCGCGGCACCCGCGGATTGACCGCAGACCATTTGCTCCCACTCCAGCCGGACCGCCCCGTAGCCGACGTGACTCGAGGACAGGGCGGCCGGAACCAGCAGGTTGGTGCACTCTTCACTTTTAGGCACGATGGCACCGTAACTGATCGGGAAGGGCACATAGTCTTTGGCGAAGACAAAACCCTCGTTGTAGGCGAAGCCGTTCCTCACAATCCGGCGGGCGTGATGCATGTCGGGCGGCCACCAAGCGACACCAATCGAATCCGCCGCCACGATCTCCCCCTTGGTGTGCGCTTCGGTGATCACAACATCGGAAACCATGCGGCGTCCGGCGCGAATGTAGAGGGAGCGCGGCCAGCCGCCGTTGTCCAGAAACTCATCCGCCGCCAGTCCCCATTTCGACCACTCATCGCGCACCGAGATAGGCACATCCGGATCGTTGGCGAGAAACCAGTAAAGCCCCTGGATGAAGTTGCGGTGGTACGTATAAATGGCTTCCCTTTCGGCGTAGGTCCCATCCGGCCAACCTTTGCTGTAACCATAGAGATTGCCGGAAAGATCGTGCCAACTGCCGAGGTCGGTTTTGCCATTCGGCAGATTGGCGCTGGGACTGTAGAGCGAGCCGCCGGCGGCGAAGTAACGTCGGTAGATTTCGTAGTGGACGGGATCGTAGTCGGCGGGCTGCGTGAAGGGAATTTTGTTGCCGGACGTTTTCGTCAGCGTCTGTCGAAAACAAAAGCCCATCACCCCGTCATCCGCCTCGCCGGGTATTCCGAGCGATTCATCCTGGATCGTGGCGATCAGCCCGCTGGAGGGGTCGCCGGGCACGATGTAGGGATCGACGTTGACCGCAAACTGTCGGTAGGTGTTTGTGCCCCGCACGCCGTTGAGCGTTTCGCCATAGGTCGCATTGCTCTCGCGTCCGACGCTGTAGGAAACCCCCGCCCATTTCATCAGATCCCCTTCAATCGTTCCGTCGATGAACATGTCGGCGCGAAAGCGGTTGCCGTTTTCCATTTCCAACTCCACGATTTTGGAACCGTCTTTCAGCACGGCATCAAAACGTTCGGCCAGCCGGTTGTCGCGGAAAACCTCCACCCCCGCCTCCGCAAGCCATTCTTCGATCACTTCGACGGCGACATGAGGCTCGAAGGTGTATTGCACCGGTTTCCCGTATTTGGCGCCCACGCGCTGATAAAATTCCCGGGAAAAGCCACTGATCACCTGTTCGTTGTCGGTGCCGTTTTTGTTGACGTCCTGGCTGCCCAAACCTTCGACCAGCATTCCGCCCACATGTTGGCCCGGCGCCAGCAGCGCCACCGAGCGCCCCTGCGCCCGCACCTGCAGGGCAGCGGTCATCGCGGCGGGAGAGGCGCCATAGACGCAAACATCGCGCTTAATGAATTCAGCGGCATTTACGAAAGAGGCAACGGTCATGAGAAGAAGGAGCGAACGAATCATAAAGTAAAAAGGAACGGCCAGCCCTGGAAAGGCTGGCCGGTTGAAGGAAATTCACACGGGTCCGGTCAGGCCCGGCGACGATAGACCATGATACATGCGGCAAAACCAATCAGGATCATGGCGAACGATGAAGGTTCCGGAATGACGGAGTACTCCAAACTGGCTGAATCCGTAAAACGGTAAAAGGATTTGATGTCGCTTGAGGTTCCGGTTCCGGCTAACCCTTCCGCACCGGGAGAATATACGATCACGCGAAAAATCCCTCCAGCAGATGCATTGGCGGCGTTCAGAAAATCCGTTGTGGAATTGAAGGTGGCGCTGGTAATAGTGGACGCATTATAGGCGTCCACCGTGGAAAGCGTCGTTCCAGACACATCGCCTCCGGAGGGTGAAAAGGTGTTCCAGGTCACGCTTGTTTCATCGAAGTCGGTGTTCAGATTTTTCAAGAGCAAATCAAACTGGCCGCTTTCTTGATCCCCACTCGTGAAACTCTCGCGGTTCAACGTCAGCGAAATGGAATCGATGGGTTCGGTCACCGAAGTCAGATCGAATTCAAAGACGCCTCGCATTGCCTTGAGATGGCCCGAATTGTGAAATCCGATCAGGATTCGGTCCTCACCATTCAGATTGGAGTCCGCAGCACCCGAACGGATGTAGGTTTCATCTCCGGAAGTGATGATCGTCGCCTGAAGGGAGGCGGTGGCGGCCACTAATGCGACCAGGGTCATAAACAGTTTCTTATTCATTATGGAGTCCTTGGTATTGGATGGGGTTAAATAATCTAAACAACGTCTATTTATACCAAAAGGAACCCCAACTCACCAGGGTCCAAAATACAGAATAGCTGGACAAAACCTGGATTTCAGCATTCACCGCTTGAAATCGAACCAAAAATAGTCAGTAAAAAAGGCATGATTGAAAATTCGTCCCATGAAATCCTTGGCGAACTTCTCAAAAGCCGGCTGGATATTACCCAGATTCGGCATGAGCATTTTCCCAAGGGCTTCCAGACCAAATCACAGGTGGTGCCTTGTTGCCGCTTTATCATGATCCTCGGGGGAACGGTCGATTACACCGTGGAACAGCATAGTTCACGTTTGTCCGCTGGGCAGACGGTGTTCGTGCCTCCCTGGATCTGGCGCACCTGGCAGGTACACCGCAAGTTGGAGCTGCTGTGGGTGGTGTTTCAAACAGATCCGGGAATTTTCAGCGGCATGGATGATGATCTTGAGCTGAAGGCCTCCACCTTTGCCGTGCTCCGGGAAAAAATGGAGCATCTGCTTGCCCTTTGGCGGGCCCCCTCCCCGTCCCCCCTCCTTTTGGAGGGAGAGCTTAAAGCGGTGCTCGCCCGTTTTTTTACGGATCCGCTGGTGGATCGTCGCTTCCAGGAAATGCGCGAACAGCCCACCGAAACGCTGCATTCCGAGGTCCGACTGGCCCGTGACTATCTGCGCAGCCATTTCATCGAACCCACCGCCCTCGGTGACATGCAGGATCGTGTACAACTGCACCCCGACTATTTTGGGGATCTGTTTCACAAACAGCTTCACCAAACCCCCAACCAATATCTCACCCAGCTCCGGATGCGGACCGCCCGGCACTACCTCAAGGAAACCCAATTTTTCATCAAGGAAATCGCTGACCGTGTCGGCTATGCCGACCCCCACTATTTCACCCGCGCCTATCATAAATTCTGGGGACATCCCCCCAGTCACGAACGCAAACAGGAGTCAGCCGACCGTATTTCGTCGACCCGTGGTTTTAA
>JBBDRC010000122.1:0-1172 GCA_040905625.1 Kiritimatiellia bacterium | reverse complement strand
CCCCCCCCCCCCCCCCGCCATTCCCTCAGCTATGACTCATTATTTCCCTTCACACATCCTCTCCATATAGAACTTTTAAAAAAAATTATGAGCAATCCACCACCCTCTCCCCCTCCCAGACAAGAGGGCTCCGCCCTGATCTGGACCAGTCGTCACGAAACTCTTCGCATTGAACCCTGGGGGCCTCACAGCATCCGGGTGCGCGCCACCCGGTTGGCGGCGTTCACCGACCTGCCGGGAGCCCTTCTTCCCCAGGAGGAATCCGAAGTTGAGATAACCCGGAACGTGAATTCTGTTGAACTGAGAAACGGAAAATTGACGGTACGGCTCAGTTATGCAGGGCGTTTGGAATTCCTGCGCAGTGCCACCGGAGAGATTTTACTGGAGGAGCCGTTAACCGAAATTCTTCATACCAGCGGAAGGAAATACCGACACGCCGAGGGAGACCTGGAACAGCTGGAGGCACGTTTTCTGGCCAAGGAAGGGGAGTCCTTTTACGGTCTTGGGCAACATCGACATGGACGACTGGATCAGAAGGGCTGCGTGATCGATCTGGTCCACAGTAACTGTGAAATTGCCATTCCCTTTACTCTCTCCAACCGGGGCTATGGATTCCTCTGGCACAATCCGGGGGTGGGCAGGGTGGAACTGGGGCATACACTCACCCGCTGGGTGGCAGATGCCTCTCCGCAATTTGACTACTGGGTCACCGCCGGCGATTCCCCTAAAGAAATCCTTCGGCACTATGCCGCCGCCACCGGATTTCCACCTATGCTGCCCGAGTGGGCCGCCGGTTTCTGGCAGTGTAAGCTCCGCTATAAGAACCAGACGGAAGTGATGGAAGTGGCACGTGAGCACAAACGGCGGGGATTACCGTTATCGGTCATTGTCATCGATTTCTTTCACTGGCCCATGATGGGGGACCTCTGTTTTGATCCGGTCGACTGGCCCGATCCCACCGCCATGGTTGAAGAACTGGAAAAAATGGGTATCCGGGTGATGATCTCGATTTGGCCCGGTTTCAACCCCAACAGTGTCAACTGCGGCCCCTTCCGTGACCGGGGATATCTTTTAAGAACAGACCGGGGACGCGACGCCCTCTATCCCTTCATGGACACCCGGCCCGATGGGGAAGTGACCATGCACTTTTATGACCCCACCCATCCTGAAGC
>JBBDRC010000121.1:0-6952 GCA_040905625.1 Kiritimatiellia bacterium | reverse complement strand
CGTTCAGCTTGTAGAGACGCTCCAGCAGCCAGACACAGGCCACACAATGAATCTGTGGCAGATGAAACGTGACCCGGGTGATGCGCCCGTCCGTAAAATCGATGATTTTGCGTTTCACCTCCGGATCGGCCAGGAAATCATACATCCCCGCCTCCGCCTGATGATCCGCCTTCACTCCCGCATTCCCGTCCAATTTGTAAAAATTATCCAGGCCGCTCCCCTGCAGGATCCCGTAGACCATGGCACAGCCACGGCAGCAAAACGGCTGGCCGTGTTCCGTGACACCGCTGTGACCGCACAGCGTCTGACAATGCACACAAGGCGCATCCGCCGCCGGGGGAGCTTCCTGGATTGAGGTTGACATAAGGAGGATCGAAAAAATTTAACAGGATATAAGATATCCGATATACCTTTTAAGCCCGCAGGTCAAGCATGCGGATGTCGGATCGGAGAAAATAATTTAATATGCGCCTTGGCACCCTTGACATTTATACCATTTTTGATACCATTATACCATGACAACTACTATAGACACTGCCGGAAGGATTGTGGTTCCCAAGAAATTGCGGGACGCATATCATCTGCGGGGAGGAACCCCGATTGAAATCGTTGCGGACGGGGAGGGTTTGCGTATCCGTGTGCCGCACAACGAACCTTCCTTTGTGGAAAAAGAAGGCGTGCTCGTACAATGCGGGCAACCACTGGAAAACTTTGATTCGACCTCGTTTTTGAATCAACTGCGTGAATCCATCGCGCTGAAATCCACCACTTCAACGGAAACAGAATGAGTGGCGCATTTTTTGACACTTCGGTTTTGGTGCCCGTTGTTACGGAGCAACTACCCAACCACACCACCTCGCACAGACGTTTTGTAAATGAACTTGGCGGGAAGCAACCGCCATGTTGCAGCACACACACATTGGCGGAGTGCTATGCGACCCTGACCGCGCTCCCCCTGCCCCGGCGAATTTCCGGTCCCGAGGCCGCCCGCCTGATTGAAAGAAATTTTGTGAAAAACATGCGTATCGTTGATTTGTCCACTAAAGATTATCTTTCCGCTGTGCATCTCTGCGCGGATTCAGGCCGTACCAGCGGACAAATCTATGATGCGTTGCATGTTGTCGCCGCCTTGAACGCCACTTGCCGCCGGATTTACACGTTTAACCTGGCTCACTTCAACACACTGGCACAAAATCGGATTGAAATTTCAACTCCCTGATCCACTGGTTCCCGACTCAAACCAGCCCGGGATGATCGTCGTCCGGTTCCACGTGCACGACCACGTCCTGAATGGGGAGATCGCCGCTTTTGAGTTCGTCTGATACGGCATGGGCGATGCGATGGCCTTCGCGGACACTTAAATTTCCGTCCACCACCAGTTGAATGTCCATCCACAATCCCAGCCCGCTTTTGCGCATTCTGCATTTGTGAATCCCCAGGACTTCCCGGTGCCGAAGGGAGATTTCCCGGACTTGTTCCAGGTAGAGATCCGGGGCGGAGGCATCCATCATTTCGTCGAAGGACTTTCGCAAGACACCGACAGCATTGTAGCCGATGAAGGCGCAGGCGAACAAGGCCGCCCAGGCGTCCGCGCCCAGCATCCGCCCGCCCCCGTACCGGGACAGGGTGATGCCCACCAGCGCCACCACCGAGGTGACTGCGTCGGATCGCTGATGCAAGGCATCCGACTCCAGGGCCGTGCTGTGCAATCTGCGCCCCGCCGCTTTCACCCGGCGATACATGCCCTCTTTGATCAGGATGACCCCGCACACCACCGGCAGCGTCCACACCTCCGGCCGGGCCGCAGGCACCAGGATTGATTTAAGGGCGTTGAGGGACAGCAGGGCCGCAACCAACACCAGGGAAAGCCCCACGAACAGTCCCGCCAGTGATTCCGCTTTGCCGTGCCCGTAGGGATGATTGTGATCGGGCGGCCTCGCGGCCACTTTCAGTCCGCTCCAGACAATGAAGGTGGTGAAAATATCCAGGATGGATTCATAGCCGTCCGCGATCAGCGCATACGAATTCCCGACAAACCCGGCCACCAATTTCACCGCGGACAGCAGGAGATTGAGCAGGATCGTCTGCAGGGCGATGCGGGTGCCTGCCGTTGCTTGAGCGTGTGAAAGCATAGTGTATACCGGGCGTTATGTGGCGGGAAATCGATAGAGTCCACTTACGTAATTAGTGCGTGTTTAACATCTGCCTCTGTTTTCACTTTGAAGACGAAGGGAACGACGGATGTTAAAACAGAAACACCCGACTGGGAGTCGGATCCGATTTCAGGGAAGGGGCTTTTCCCACGGGGGATTCAGCCTCAAGGGGGGGGGTGTCTTCTGCTTCGAAGCCGGTTTCGGGATTTTCCGGTTCTGCAACGGTTTCAGGGATTTCCTTTTCCGGAACGGATTCCTGTATGACGGCCACAGGAGAGGAACTCAGATCCAGTTGCGCGATTACGGGCTCCGTCCGCTCCGTCAGATCCATCAGGGGGAACGAATGTGTTTCACGGGGTCCGGCGATGAATCCCGAAAGTCCGCCCAGTTCTCTGACCTCGGCAATCCCGCCCCGGGGATCGATTTGCATGGCCAACAGGCCCAGATTTGTCCCCGCCAATTGGGTCTCGACCTCTTCAAACCACTCCTCTTCCGGCATCCGGGCAAAGGAAAGTGTAAAGCCAGACACCCCGACTTCTTTGGCCAGGGTCACAAGCTGCTGCACATCCAATGTACGCGCGGAGGCGGACCGAATCATCGGATACAACCGGATTTTATAGTAGCGGCACAACAACTGAAGGGTGGTCAGCGGTTCAGGAAGTTCCGAGCGGACATCCCCTGAAACATTTTGAAAAAACCAGGGAGGGGACACAATGCTGAGTTCATGGGTATTCGCCCTGATTTTCGCGCTGAGCGTTTCATCCACGGCGGTATCGGCCACCGCATTGAAGATGGCGATATGCACGGGTTTGGGTCCACCCGCCACCTCACGAACGACCGCTTCCGCCACTCCGAACTGCGGCGCCCAGGGCGCAAGCCCCCAACTTCCCAGATTCATATTTTTGGGAATATCAATCGGGGCTCCGAACGCGGGCCGGCCATCCACGTACCCGAACACCGCGTCTCCGCGGATCTCCAGGCCCAATCGCACGCCGGAGGTGGGCTGATTCCATTCCCGGGTGATATTGGTGACGATCTCTTCGTTCTGCCAGATCTGCATGTAGAGTCGGCCGTCGGGTTCAAAGCCGAATCGAATCATGTTTCCTTCCGAACGGCGGGCATACAACCAGAAATACCCGCGCGCCATTTCGAGTTCGGCTTCGATGAACCCGTTTCGAAGGGTGTCGGACCGTTTCAGAATCAGGGCGGCCTCTGTGGTGGTGGGACTGGCGGACAGAAACAGATTTCCCTCCATTTCATCATCCGCGAAATAACTGGAATTGTCCCAGTTGTCCGACACGTGTCCAAGTTGAAATTTCTCACGGACCACCGTTTCACGCGGCAACAGGGAGTGATAGATTTTTGCATCGGGCAGATCCATGTCCGCGCGTTCCTGAATAAGCCCCATCAACCGCCAGGCCTCCGGCCACACCAGCAGATTGTACCCTTTCACCGCGTTCGCGAAATGAGTGAACATGCCCAGTTTTTTCCCGACCTCCAGAATCTTCTCCATGTTTTCCACCCGCTCGGCGGGGGATTGCAGAAGTCGATGAAGCATGGCGAGGGCACTGATATCCCCCGGTGAACGCTGCACAACCTCCTGAATACGCTTACCGGCTTCAACGGGCCGGTTTTGACGAAGCAGCAGTCCCGCCTGAGCCAGGGCGATTTCGGTGTTGTCCGGAAACAGACGCTGATACAAATTCAGCATTTGAGCCGATTCGCTTTGACGTCCGGCAAATTGCTCCAACAATCGGGCCGTGTTTACGACCAGCGACACCTGCCCGGGATTCAATTCCAGACTTTTCTGATAAAACTCGATCGCGGTGGCATAATTTTTTTGAGTGAGATGCGCGTCACCGATAAACCGCGGCGGTTTTTCGCTGTAGGGTTCCACCTCGCTCCATCGCGTCCACAATTCAATGGCCAGATCGAACTCGCCTTCTCCAAACGCCTCGAACCCGCGTTCCCACAAAATTTGACTCCTCACCTCCGTCGCCCAGGCTACTCGCGGGGTGTCGCCCGGGGTGAGTTGGGTGAATAAGGGATAGTCACGCTGACCAATGGTCACGGGTATGAAATCGACCAGCCGGGGCAAATCCGTCGTGGGGAGCGCATCCCGAAGATTGTCGGAATCCACAATGGTGATTTGCAGATTGGGAATCCCCTGAAACAGCGAAGAGACGGTATTCGGGCGCACAAGCGGCTCCGGCAATGTGACAATCAAGTCCAATCCCTTTTCCTCAAGTGCTGAACCCATATTCTGAATCCAACCGGTGATCCGGGTGAGATTGGGGGCGCCCCGCAGCCCGCCGAGGTCGCAGTAAAGGCCATCGGCTCCCGCGGCCACCGCCCGTTCCACCAGATTTTCGATAAACACCGGATCCACATGTTCGAGACGTTCCACCCGGATCGCCGGGGTGAAAATCAGATTATACACGTTGGCCAGTTCTGAATAAAACGTCGGATCCCAGCCCAGCGACTCGCCCCGGCCCTGATTGCCCAGATGCAGCCAGGGTGGACTGAAGTGGGTAAACCGATAGGCGTTTTGTGACATCCAGCCCGCGAGGTACGGATATTGCGAGGAAATGGGGTCAAAGGTGAAAAGCCGGCTGTTGAAAGGCAGGAGTTCAAAGTCCAGCAACTCGAAACGGGCTTCCCCCACATCGGGGTCCCACACGCTCAATCCCAGCATTCCCGGCTCGGAAACTCCGCGGGTGGTAATCATTTCATCGAAGATGGGTTGCCCCCCGGTGCTGGCGAAGAACTGGTTGCCTCTCAGGAACACCTCCAATTCGACCGTGCCGTCTTCCTCCCGCGTATAGCGGGCGGTCCCCAGGGTGAACGCTTCGAGCCCCTCCACTTTCTGCCGCAACCACACTTCCCCCTTTTCGCCGAGGGCCAGATAGAGATGCGACTCGCCGTCCTTGGAGGCCCGGAGGAAAAACCCAACCTGACCTTTATCGATCTTCAGGTGGAAACGTCCACGGAAATCCTGGTACAGATCCGTTCCGTTCAGCCACACTTTGGAACCCGTATTATCCTCGAGCGCATAAAAGTCAGCCCGGCCCTCCCCCAAACCGAACCCGCCCCAGTCCGCCTGCCATGCCAGCGGGCTGCCCAGCACATCTTCGCTTTCAAGCCCCTCCGATTTAGGCCAGGCGGCCTCCAGTCTCTCCAGCAGATCCTGTGCGGACCAATCAGAATCCACCAGCAAACGGTTCAATCGGTACCGATCAGAATATCGGGTGTTCAACGCCGCGTTCCCGTGAATAAAGGCCAGATCATAAAATTCGGACACCAGGTTCAGGTTAAGCCGCCGGGTCAGCAACGCCCGTTCATCGAATTGACCAAAGTCCCCGTAGGGAAACGCGAATGCCGCAGGAGGCACTTTGGTTTCACGCAGGATGCGGTCATAGACCAACTGATGATCCTCCTTGAGCCGTTCCCGGTATTCATCGGGAGTTTCATAGCGGGACTGACGCGCCAGCCAGCGGGGCGAGGTCATAAAATTCTTCAGCCGGCCTTCACTGTCCGAAACGATTCGTTCAAAGCCCATGTGGCTCTGCGCACCCGCCTCCCAGGCGCCGGTTCCAATCATGGCGCGGATATACGGCCACCGCAGGGCGGAGGGATCCTCATCCTCAATCGGTTTCGTCCACACAAACATCACCGCCCGCCATCCGGCGCGCTGCAGAACACGCCGGGCATCAAAATACGAGGACTTGCGGGAGTGGTCGAAGGTGAGCAGAATGGAATTTTCAGGCAGGGGCGTACCCTCCTCGTACAGAGCTTTCACATCCTTCAGGGTGATGGCGTTATATCCGGATTCCTTCAACAACCCGATCTGTTCCTTGAAACGCTCGGCCGTCACTTCTCCGGGCATATCCGAAAGCCCTTCATAGGCGATCGAGACAAACTCCATGGAGGTGCGTTGGCCGGTGTCCGCCTCCCGAAAGGAAAGCGCCCGAATCAGGGCGTACCGGATGGGGATTCCCCAGGCCACCAGCAGACATACCCCCAATAGAAAGTACAGCCAGGCCTGTTTGTAGTTGGCTTTCAGCACCTCCACCCGTTCGGGAACCACCGGGGGTTCCCGGCGGAATGAACCGCGGGACTCCCCTTCCGTCACGTCCGGCGGGGTGTCCGACGGTTGATAGGAGGATCTGGAGCTGTGGTAATCGGATTCCGGACTCATGACGTTTTACTCCCTCGGGTTCCCCAGCCCCGTGTAGCCAGGGTAATCAATGCATAATAAATCTGCCAACTGAAAAACAGAATATAGGTTGCGGTGAACACAAAACCCGCCCACCAGTGGGTTCGTCCGGTTTTCTGCAAGTGATACAGCGACCAGATCAGGGTCACCGCGAACACCCCGAATATATAAGATCCGGTCACCACCCCCTGCCGTATCGGATTGACGATCAGGGCCTGCACCATAATCAGCGGCTCCACAATCGGAAGTATCATCATCAAATACCAGGAAAGAGCCGGCACCGGGTGTTTCCGCCAGAGGAAGGTGGCCCCGGCGAGAATTCCACGGATGGATGAGCGCATCCACCGGGCCTGCTGCCGGGTGTATACGCCCCAGTCTTCGGGAGCCAACGTGGTGGCCAGCGCTTCATCATCGTACAGAATCTGATAGTCCTGCAGCACCAGATTGGTCAGGCTGCGGTCATCCCCGTAATTCCCCTCCAGACCAAACACCTTCTCGTGCATCCAGTCATCCAGCACATGCAACACGCAGGCGCGGCGATAGGCGGAGAAACATCCCGGCAGACAACTGACCGTGCCATGCA
>JBBDRC010000120.1:0-6962 GCA_040905625.1 Kiritimatiellia bacterium | reverse complement strand
TTTGATCGCGGTCATTAAAAGCACGGGCAGATCCGGAGTGGCGCCCGGCAGTCGTGCGGTGGTCTCCATCCGCAGTCCCGACTGTTGTAAATAGAGGTCCAGTTGTGAGGGGTCGAAGCCCAGCCACACATCCGCGTATTGTTCGCGGACCCATTCCTGGTCGTGGGAAAGTAAATCCAATAGAATCAAGCGCCCTCCCGGACGCAGCACCCGGGCGGCCTCCGCGATCGCCGCCTCGGGCAGGGCCGCGTGGTGGAGCGCCTGACTGATAAACACCGCATCCATTTCCCCGTCGTCAAGGGGCAGATGTTCCAGATCGCCTTCTTTCGTCACCACTTTTTCATTCAAGCCGGCGGCTTCGGCGGCCTCCCGGAGCGTCATCAGCATTCTCGGTGACATATCCACGGCCACCACTTCAGCGCAAAACCGTGCCAGCGACAGGGTGAGTGCACCCTCCCCGGCCCCCAGGTCCGCCACGTGCTGACCATGAAAACCCGCCGCGAGCGCGGCGGCGATCGCCGACCAGCCTCCTCCCGGCTCGGTCAACGATCCGTAGCGTCCGGCCAGATCATCGAAAAAATCCCGATTCCGGGAAATCCGCTGATCCAACATCAGCCGCACTGACGCTTTATCCTCGGTGGCGCCGGGAATTTCCAGCAAACTGTTGTCAATCACCTGACTCAAATCCGGATCCGCGAAGGCCTGCCCCCGATGATAAAACACCGAGGTGCCGTTCCGCCGGGTTTCCAACAAACCCGATTCGCGAAGAGGTTTCAGGTGGCGGCTCACGGTCGACTGGGGCAATCCCAGAATCCGCACCAGTTCCGCCACCGACAACTCCGCCTGTGACACCGCGCGCAGAATGCGCAAACGACACTCGTCCCCGAGTGCTTTGTAGATTGATAAGAGGTGTGTTTGTGCTTCCATCAGTAATTCCGGATAAACGAATATATGCAGAAAGAACTGAAATGCAAACGGAAAATCTTGTTGATAACAAGAGATTGCGTAATCAGTTGCAATTGGTTAACTGAAAACAAGTACTCTGTCCAATCGTTCGACAGAGTGGAAAAAGGAATTTGCTTATGGCTGCTAAGAAAAGAGGACTGGGGCGTGGATTGAACGCGTTGATTCAACAATCCAACGACGCCCCGCCGTCCACCCCCACATCGAGAACCGCTCCCCCGCCCGGCCCGGCATCGAATGAACGCCCGACCGAGGTGGCGATCCATTTGATCACCGCCAATCCCTTTCAGCCGCGCGAACGCTTTGAGGAGGAGGCCCTGGAGGAACTGGCCGCCTCCATCCGCGAAATGGGTATTCTCAGTCCGCTGCTGGTGCGTCAGCGCAAAGAAGACGGCTCCGGCTATCAACTGATCGCGGGCGAACGCCGCTTCCGGGCCGCGCAACGGGCCGGGTTGAAAAAAGTTCCGGTCATCCTCCGCGACTTGACCGACCTGGAGGCTCTGGAAATCGCCCTGGTGGAAAATCTGCAGCGCCGAGACCTCAACATCATTGAGGAGGCCGAGGGGTTTCAGCGTCTGGCCGATGATTTTGATCTCACCCAGGAGGCCATCGCCAAACGGGTGGGTAAAGCACGCGCCAGTGTGGCCAACGCCATGCGGCTGCTGGCCCTGTCTCTTAAAGTGAGGGAAATGGTGGCGGATCATCGCCTCAGCGCCGGACACGCGAAAGTGCTGCTGGGACTCGACATCCGCGAAGAACAGGACCTGATGGCCGCCCGGGCGGTCAAAGAGAACTGGAGCGTGCGCGAAACCGAACGGCAGATCAAAAAACGGCTCTCCCCTCCGAAAAAATCGGCGGGAAGCGTCTCCAAAAACGATATTCCGCCCGATCATGTGCAATTTCTCACTGACAAGCTGCATCAGAAATTCGGCACCAGCATCCGCCTGACCCCCACCCGCACCTTGGCCAACGGAAAAAAAGAACGCGGCAAGCTGGAAATAGATTTCTACTCAAACGACGATTTGGACCGGGTATTGGATTTACTCGGATTAAGTGATACGCTGTAAAGTTCATGTTTATCGTTCTTGCACTCACAGAGGTCCTCGGAGGGCTCGCCCTCTTTTTGTTTGGACTGAATCAGCTTTCCAGCGGACTTAAATCCCTGGCGGGCGAGCGGCTGCGCGCGATTCTGGAATACACCACCCGCAACCGTGCCTATGGATATCTGTTGGGCTGCGCCCTTGGATTCCTCCTGCACAGCAGCGGCACCACCGTGATGCTGGTCAGTTTCGTGAACGCGGGCCTGTTCTCCCTGTTTCAGGCCATTCCGGTGGTGCTCGGGGCCAACGTGGGAACCACCTTGAGCATGCAGGCGATTTCGCTGAACCTCACCGCCCTGAGTTACCCGGCGATTGCCCTGGGCATGGCGGGCACCTTTCACCGCAAAGTGAATATCCAATCGGCGGGCCGGGCGCTCTTCGGGTTCGGGCTGCTCTTTCTGGGCATGCACATCATGAAGGAAGGGATCACCCCCTACCGGGAGGATTTACGTCCCATTCTGGAAAATCTGGACGGGAGCACCTGGACCGGTATGATCGGAGGCATCCTGCTGGCGGTTGCCATCACCGGAATCATGCAAAGCAGCGGAGCCACCATCGGGATGTGCTTCAGTCTTATCCAGGCGGGGATCTTCACCTCGCTTATCCAGGTAATGCCCGTGATTCTTGGAGCGCATATCGGCACCTGCGCCACCGCCTTTCTGGCCAGCATGGGAAGTCCGAAACCCGCCCGCCGTCTGGCGGTCAGCCATCTCCTGTTTAATCTGTTCAACGTGGGACTGGCCTTGATCTTTCAGGGTCCGCTGATCGCATTTATCGAGTCAGGAACGGATAATCTGACCCGTCAAACCGCCAATTTACACACCCTGATCATGCTCGTCGCCTCGCTGATGATGCTGCCGATGATCAAAGGCCTGTCCGTCGTGGTCCACAAACTGGTTCCGGGCGGAGACCGCGAGTCAGCTTCCAGCTATCTGACCCCTGAGCGCATGGCGCATATCGACACCGCGCTGCCGGCGGCGCGCATGGAAATGATCCGTCTCAGCCGTCTCGCCCTGGAGAGTATTGACCATATCACCCACCACCTTGAGCAGCCCCGTCACGACCTCAAACGCAAAATCCGGGCGAATGAAGAAATTTTTAATACCATCAAATCGACTCTGGTTCGACAGTTGCGGAATCTGGGCTACCACACGGAGGTATCTTTTGAAAATCTGCGGGGGCTGGATCACTGGATTCGCTGTGTGGTGCAGATGGAGCGTATCGGCGATCATATGATGAAGCTCCATATGCTTTCAGACGAGCAGCACGACGAAACCGAACGGATCAAATTCGGAAAAAAACTCGATAAACGACTGATGAAACTCTTCTCTGAAACCCGCGAGATGCTGGAGATGCTGCGCTTGAATCTCGAAAGTTCCGGAAAGGAGGTTTCCGAACAGGAGTTGAACGCCAAACGCCAGAAAATTCTCACCAAAACAAAAAAATCCCGCGATCTCTTCAGTGTGCGCATGGAACAGGCCCGCATGGAACCCAGGGTGATGTACTATTACACCGGCTACCTCGAAATCTTCGAACGCCTCATCCGCCATATCGAACTCGCCGGCACCACCCCCTCCCCCGGACCCGACACAGAGGAGTCGGAGTAGGTCGGAGGTCGGAGGTCAGCGCCGCCGCCGAAGGTAATCGTAATTTGAAGGGATGAGACTCGGCGGCGGTCATTGGCAGCTGCGCTGCGTCATGGGTCAGGAGCGGCGGAGCCGCGTCAGGAGTCACTTGCCTGTCCCGCCATAGCCTTGGCGGAGGCGGATCAGTATTACCAATGACAAATGACTACTGACCCTTGACGCAACGCAGTTGCCATTGACCTCTGCCTAATGACGCAACGCAGTTGCCCATGACCCCTGACGCAACGCAGTTGCCCTTGACCTCTGCCTAATGACGCAGCGAAGCTGCCCATGACCCCTGACGCAACGCAGTTGCCCTTGACCTCTGCCTAATGACGCAGCGAAGCTGCCCATGACCCTTGACGCAGCGCAGCTGCCCTTGACCCTTGACGCAACGCAGTTGCCCATGACCCTTGACGCAGCGCAGCTGCCCTTGACCCCTGACGCAGCGAAGCTGCCCATGACCTTGACCTTTGACCAATGACTCCTGACTCCACCATTGATTTCCCTTCCGCCGTATGTCATGGACAGGCTATGAAATTTGAAGAAACCACACTGTCATCGGATGTCATCCTGCAGGGCATCGTATTCCGGGTGGACCGCCTGGGGGTCCGCTTAAACGACGGCTCCACCTCGACCCGGGATATTCTGCGTCACGCGGGTGGCGTCGGCGTCCTGGCCCGCTCCCCCTCCGGCACTTTTTTGCTGGTGCGGCAGTTCCGCAAGGCGGTCGAAAGCGAAATTATCGAAATCGTGGCGGGAATGCGCGAGCCCGGCGAAACCGCGGAGGCGTCCGGACGCCGGGAACTGATGGAGGAAACCGGATATCAGGCTGTCTCCATGCGGCATCTCGGTCGCTGCTACGCCTCCCCCGGCTACACCGACGAGGTGGTCGAACTCTATTTTGCCGAAACCGAACCCCTCCCCGGCGACCTGCAACTGGATCATGATGAACGGGTGATCGTGGAGGAACTGACGTCGGAGGAACTGAACCGCCGCATCCGCGAAAACGAGATCCCCGACAGCAAAACCATCGCCGCCTGGTTTTTCGCCACATCCAAAGGACTGGTATGACCCCCATTGCCTATGCCGACGAATTGAACGGCGAGCAACTGGCCGCGGTGCGGGCGGAGGACGGCCCGGTGTTGATTATCGCCGCCGCCGGAACCGGCAAAACCCGCACTCTGGTGTACCGGGTGGCCTGGCTGGTCGAAAAAGGGGTGCGCGGCGAAAACATCCTCCTGCTCACCTTCACCAACAAAGCCGCCGCCGAAATGATGCAGCGCGCCCGGGACCGGGTGGGAGCCGATCCCCTCCACGGCATGTGGGGCGGCACCTTTCACCATGTGGCCAACCGCATCCTCCGCCTTCACGCTGACAAGGTGGGCTATCAGCGGGACTACACCATTATCGACTCCGATGATCAGAAAAGTCTGATGAAAACCATTTACGACGAAATGGGACTCAAAGGCGACAAGGAGTTTCCCAAACCCCAGGTCCTGCTCAGCCTCTTCTCCCTGGCCGTGAACAAAGACGAGGATCCGCGGGACCTGATTGTGGATCGCTTCGCCGATTTCAATATCGATGTGGAACAGATCCTCTCCATCTTCCAGCGCTACCGCGCCCGCAAAAAAGAACTGAACGCCTTCGACTTCGATGACTTGCTCATCGAAGCGGTCAACCTGCTCAGTGAACACGAAGGCCCCCGACAATACTATCAGCACAAATTCCGCTACGTGATGGTGGACGAATATCAGGACACCAACCCGGTGCAGTCCCGCTTCGTGAACCTGCTTTCCGGCGGGACAAATAATCTGCTGGTGGTCGGGGACGACTTTCAAAGCATCTACGGCTGGCGGGGCGCGGATTATCGGAATATTCTCGATTTTCCCGAACGCTTCCCCGACACCCAGATCTTTAAACTGGTCACCAATTACCGCTCCGTCCCCGGCATTCTCAATGTGGCCAACCGCTGCATTGCCGGAAACCCGGAACAATTCCAGAAAGAACTGCAGGCGGTGCGCACCGGCGGCCCCCTCCCCATTCTGGCCCGGGTGAATGACGGTCGGCATCAGGCCCAGTATCTGGCCAATCACTTCCGCATGATGCGGCGGGCGGGCTACGACTGGAAAGACATGGCCGTCCTCTACCGCGCCCATTACCACGCCATGGAACTGCAACTCGAACTCAACCGCGAGGGCATACCCTACACCATCACCTCCGGTGTCCGCTTCTTCGAACAGGCCCACATCAAAGATGTGCTCTGCCTGCTGCGACTGGCCCAGAACCCGCGCGACGAACTCGCCTTTGTGCGCCTGCTCTGTCTGCTGCCGGGCGTGGGCGACAAAGGAGCGAAAACCTGCTGGGGAAAAATCAGCCGCAAGTTCAACCCCCTCGCTTCCGACGATCGGAACCGGCTGCAGACCGCGCTTCCGAAGCGCGGAAAACCCTCCTGGGAACCCGTGCACGCCGCCCTGGAGCAAATGGAGGCTGAAGACCTCACCCGCAACCCGGGCGAAATGGTGTTTCTCTTCCTGGAGGCCTTTTACGAGGAATACGCCGTCAACACCTTCGACAACGCCCCGCAACGTCTGGAGGACATCCACGGCATGGCCGAGGACTGCGCGAATTACGAAAATCTCGACGCGTTCATGAACGAGCTGGCCCTGCAGACCAACCTCGACGAAACCGTCACCGCCGACGGCGAAGAGCAGAACGTCATCCGCCTCGGCACCATTCATCAGGCCAAAGGCCTCGAGTTCCCGGTGGTGGCGGTGCTGTGGTGCGCGGACGGCATGTTCCCCTCCAAACGCTCCCTCGACGACGACGACAGCGGCGGGGAATCCGAAGAACGCCGCCTCTTCTACGTTGCCACCACCCGCGCCAAAGACCGACTCGTCCTCGGTATGCCCCAGATGCGGCGCCAGCGGGACGGCGGCATGATATTCTACGCCCCCTCCCGCTTCATCTCTGAACTCGGCCCCGGTCTCCTGCAGGAGGAACGGGGAGGATACTATTAAATAAAAAGGAAAACGCTTTCTTTGACATTGCGCGGCGATGTTGCCATATTACGCACATGGAAACCGAGAAAACCCACGAAACATACCGTCACCCCGATCCGTCCCAACGGTCAGGCCAAGTATAAAGTGTGACACAGGCACGTGTCCGACGAAGCCTTGGCGAAGTCTGATTCCAGCCTGTGCAATCTGAACACATCCCAGTCCCACCAACTCCTCCCAAATCCCCTCCCCCCTCATCCCCTCCTCCTTCATCC
>JBBDRC010000119.1:0-38715 GCA_040905625.1 Kiritimatiellia bacterium | reverse complement strand
TTTGAGCATTCTGATCTCCGTTTTACAGGTGGTGATGGTGGCGGCGGGCTCTTTTGCCGTCCTCGCGTTTCTGGTCAGTAACCTCCGCTACCGAAAAATGCAATTGGAGGTTGAGGAGGAGGCGTCCACCCGGATGAGTCCGTCCGGGGCTGCACTGCTGGTGTTGGAGGCCGTGCGGGAAAAGCCGGTGGGTGCCCTGCGCATTCAGACGGATGCCCCTGAGCGGGCGCAGGAAATCCGTTATCTGTTGAGGGATCATCTCCGCGAAACGGATCAGGTCCGCCTGCTGCAAAGCGGAATTCATCTGGTGCTGGTGGACTGTCCTGAGAATGCGCTCCCCAAAGTGGCGTTTCGCGTGGTGGCGATTCTGAAATCCGCGGGATTGGCCAGAGGAACCCTTTCGATGGCGATGCCGGAATTGAATACCGAATCGATTTTCACCTGGATTCAGCGCGGTGAAACTGTGGCTCCGAACGGGAATCAAAAAGGGGGGTGGACGGTGTTGCCGGAGAATTGGCCTGCGGATGAGAAGGAAATTGTGGAGGCGGGCCCCTCGGTGGATCCCCTGACCGGGGTGCTGCGTCCGGATCGGGTCTCCAGGGCGGTTCGTCGCCTGCTGGCCACCCATCGTCGGATGGGAACGGAAATGAGTCTGATTCGGGTGGATGTGGATCAACTCGGCGAGATGAACCGCAATCTGGGGCGGGAGGCGGGTGACCGGGTGCTCAAAGCGGTGGCGGACGTATTGATGGCCTCCTGTCGGGAATCCGATTTGATTGGCCGGGTCGAAGAGGACGAATTCGTGCTCTGTCTGCCTGCCGCGTCGGAACAGAGTGTGCGGGCGGCCCGGCGAATGAGCGAACAGCTTAAAGAGGCCCTGCTGCAGGCGGGAGAAAAACAGATCCGCTTCAGCGCGGGTTTTGGGATCGCCACCATGCCCGGGGACGGACGCAACCCGAAAATGTTGTTTGACCGGGCCGGATGGGCGCTGCTGGAAGCCAAAAAGAAGGGCAGGGGGCTGTGTGTGGCTTTCTCGCCGGGAATGGAACCCGCGGCGCATGAGGAGGGGGCGGATGTCGGCTCCCCGGAATCATTTTGATGAAACCTATCAGGAGACTCTCATGTTTTTAGGAGTGAATGTGGACCATGTCGCGACCGTGCGCCAAGCCAGAGGAACGGTGTACCCGGATCCGGTGGAGGCGGCCCGACTGGCCGCGGCGGCGGGTGCGCACGGGATCACGGTGCATTTGCGTGAGGATCGTCGTCACATTCAGGATGCCGATGTTTGGGCCATGCGCACGGAGCAGCCGCTGCCGTTGAATCTGGAGATGGGGAACTCCCCGGAAATTGTGGAGATCGCCCTCGGGGTGCTTCCGGATGAAGTGTGTCTGGTGCCTGAAAACCGCATGGAAGTCACCACCGAAGGCGGGTTGGATGCGGTGACGCACTACGAGGCCCTGGAGAAAAGCTGCCGCCGTTTCCGGGAGGCGGGAATTGCGGTCAGTCTGTTTATTGATCCCGATCCCGCCCAGATCGAGGCCGCGATCTCGTTGAAGGTTCCCCTGATTGAGCTGCATACCGGCACGTTTTGTGAATGTGAGGGTGCGGAACGGGCGGCCTGTGTGCGGGATCTTATCCAGGCGGCGGAACAGGCGCATGCCGCCGGAATTCAGGTGAATGCCGGACATGGATTGAACCTGGAGAATCTCCGGGATCTGTTTCCGGTGCCCCGTTTGCACACCCTGAATATCGGGCACAGTCTGATCGCACGGGCGCTGATGGTGGGGATGACGGCCGCCGTAAAAGAAATGCTGGACTTCATGAACGACTATTGATAGGGGACCCCTCATGACAGAACCACTTCCTCCTCCGATGCCCGCCCAGTCTGCCGACCCTGACAAGGGGCGTAACTGCTGGGTGGTGGGCTGCAGCGGCTGCCTGATCGCCTTCTTGTTACTGATTGTGGTCGTTGGCATCGCCTTCTGGTCGCTGAAGCGCTCCCTGATGGTCGACCCCTTCGGCCCGGTGGAAATGACCGCGGTTGAAAAAGACATTGCGGAAGCCAAGTTGACATCCTATAATATGCTCAATTCCGACGGCAAGATTCCTGAAGATTTCACCTTCCCTGAAGGCGGGATTCTGCTGACGGAAAATGAAGTCAACTACTGGATTTCCCGAAGTGGAAATGATTTGTCAGACGCGGTGCGTCTGGATTTTGAGCCCAACTTTATCGGAGCGGAAATGCGGATTGGTGACCCCGGAAGTTCCCGCTGGCTGATCACCGCCGAGGTGTCGGTTGAACAAACCGAATCGGGTCCGGATATCCGTCTGATCAATGCGCGCCTGGGTAAATTCAGTCTTCCGAAATCCTTCATGGAGGAAATCAGCAAAGAGAATCTGATGGAGGATCTCCTGGAGGACGAGGAATCCCGCGAGGAAATCAAAACCCATGTGGAACGGATAGAAGTGCTGAAAGATCAAATCCGTATCGTCCCGAAACCACAGGCGGAATAAAGGTCCGCCGTGAAGTTGTCCATTGTAATCCCGGTGTACAACGAGGTGACCACACTGGAGGAGATTGTGGAGTTGGTGAGATCCGTGGACACCGGACTGGAGCGGGAAATCCTGCTGGTGGATGACGGCTCCACCGACGGCACCCGGGAATTGCTTCCGGCCTTGGAAGCGAAATACGGGGATGTCCGCATAAACCTGCACGAAGCCAATCAGGGAAAAGGCGCCGCGCTGCATACCGGTTTCGCCATGGCCACCGGGGATTTGGTGCTGATTCAGGATGCCGACATGGAGTACGATCCCAAGGATTACCCGACCCTGTTACAGCCCATACTTGAGGGGCATGCGGATGTGGTGTACGGATCGAGGTTCATCGGCGGCGGGGCGCATCGGGTGGTGTATTATTGGCATTCCGTGGGAAATAAATTTCTGACCACCTTCTCCAACATGATGACCAACATCAATCTGACGGATATGGAGGTCTGCTACAAAGTGTTCAAACGTGAGTTTTTACAAGGGTTGGACCTGAAAGAAAAACGCTTTGGTTTCGAGGTCGAGGTGACGGCTAAAATCGCCCGCAGCGGGGCGATCATTTATGAAGTGCCCATTAATTATTACGGGCGCAGTTACGACGAAGGCAAAAAAATCACCTGGAGAGACGGATTCAGGGCCATCTGGTGCATTATAAAATATCGGATTGTGGATTAGGATGAAAATCACCGGAGGCATTGCCGGCGGGATACCGATACAGGTCCTGAAAGGCGATCGAACCCGTCCCACCACGGACCGGATTCGGGAAAGCGTTTTTTCACGATTACAAGCGTTTGTGCAGGGAAAACGGGTACTGGATCTGTTCGCCGGAAGCGGGGCGCTCGGGCTGGATGCCGCCAGCCGGGGAGCCGCCTCAGTGGTGTTTGTGGAACAACATGCGGCCACCGCCAACCTGATTTTACAAAATGCCCTGAAACTCGCTCCCGCGGGCGTGACCGCCGATTTTCGGGTGTTGACCCTGGATGCGTATCGTTTTTTGCGAAACCCGGCGGGATTGAAAGTGGATCTGATTTTCGCGGATCCGCCCTATGCATACCTTCAGAAAGAGGAGGCGTTTGCCGCGCTGCTGACCGCGATTCACTCGGCGGATGTGTTGAGTGAAGATGGAAGGCTGGTGGTGGAATCCGGATCGAGAGTTCCCCTGCCGACGGTGCCCGGGTGGACTCTGACCAAGGAGAAAACTTTCGGGATCAGCAGGATCTCCTTTTGGGAGTTGGGAGGTTGAGTGTGAGACAGGCATTCCTGCCTGTCGGCTAACAACCCTGCCGGGACTGGATTCTTCAAACCTTCATTCCCGGGGGCCTCCCGGACCGACAGCCAGGAATGGCTATCTCACTTCCAAGACTCTATATGCAATCGGATTTAGATTTGTTTTCTTGATTTCGACGTGTTTAAGAAGAGTGTACAAGTATCAATTTATTAATTCCAGTCAGGAACAGGTATGTCTCAGGAAAACACAATGGAAGCGGATGATGTCGCGGCGATCGAAAGACTTCGGGAACAAATGGCGAACGTGAAGTCGGAGCTGGGCCGGGTGATTATCGGCCAGGACGACGTGATTGAAAAGTTGTTGATTTGCCTGCTGGCCCGCGGGCACGCGTTGCTGGTGGGTGTGCCGGGTCTGGCCAAAACCCTGCTGATTCAATCCTTGTCGGACCTGATGTCGCTGGATTTCAGCCGTATTCAGTTTACGCCGGATCTGATGCCCTCTGATATCACGGGGACGGATATTCTGCAGGAGACCGGGGACGGGCACCGGGCCTTCGAGTTTATGAAAGGGCCCATTTTCGCGAATATTGTGCTGGCGGACGAGATCAACCGCACCCCGCCCAAAACCCAGGCGGCCCTGTTGCAGGCGATGCAGGAATTTCAGGTGAACGCGGGAAATCACACCTTTCATCTGGAGAAACCGTTTTTTGTATTGGCCACTCAGAATCCGATTGAGCAGGAGGGGACCTATCCGCTGCCGGAAGCGCAGTTGGACCGGTTTATGTTCATGATTGATGTGAAGTACCCGAGTCACGACGAGGAACTCCGCATTGCCAGGGAAACCACCGGCGGCGGATCGGTGAAACTGGAGCCGATCCTGACGGGGTCGGAGATTCTGAAGGCGCAGGAGGTGGTGCGTCAGGTGCCGGTGGCGGATCATGTGTATGAACATGTGGTGAGGCTGGTGCGGGCGGCGAGGCCGGGTCAGCCGGACAGTCCAGACTGGGTGGAGGAGATGGTGATGTGGGGGCCGGGTCCGCGGGCGGTGCAGTATCTGGTGCTGGGCGCGAAGGCCCGGGCGGTGTTGCGGGGCAGCATGCTGGTGCAGATAGAAGATGTGAACGCGGTGGCGGAACCGGTGCTGACCCATCGGATCCTGACCAACTTCCATGCCCAGTCGGAAGGGGTTACCTCCGCGGATGTGATTGCCCGCCTGCAGGCGGAATTATTGGAATCCTGATTCGTGGCGGACAAGGCGCATAGTTCCCGTTCTTTTCTGGATGCGGGAGTGCTCTCCCGCCTCTCGCGCATGGCGGTGGCGGCAAACAATCCGATGCTGGGTTCGATTACCGGTATTCACCGCTCCGCCACCCGGGGAACCAGCGTGGAGTTCGCGGAGTATCGGAAATATGTGCCGGGGGATGATCCCAAGCATATTGACTGGCAGGTGTACGCCAGGTCGGACCGCTTTTACATCAAAGAATTCGAGGCGGACACCAACCTGCGCGCCTACATGGTGCTGGATGCGAGCGGGTCCATGGCCTACGACTCCGGAGTAGGCAGCCGATTTGATTTTGCCCGTTCCATCGCCGCGCACCTGGCGTATCTGCTGGTGCGGCAGGGGGACGCGGTGGGGTTGCATTGTTGCGGAGAGGAGACTCAAGTGGACCTGCCGGCACGTCAGGCCCCCTCGCATTTGCACACCTATTTTGATTTGATGGAAGGGGTGGCGCCCTCGGGGGAATCCACCCTGGTGGACGCCCTGCACCGTTTGGCAGAGCGGGTGCAGCGGCGGGCGGTGGTGATGGTGCTGACGGACGGGTTCATGCCCGCGCCCGATCTGCTGGATGCCCTGCAGCATCTCTGCTTTTGCCGGCATGAAGTGTCCTTTTTTCATTTGCTGGATCCGAAGGAACTGAAGTTCGATTTCTCCCGTCCGGTCCGTTTCGTGGATTTGGAGGGCGGGGCGGATTTGGTGGCGGACCCGGGCGTGATGCAGTCCACGTATCTGCATGGATTTCACCGTCATCTGGAAACGCTCAAGGACGGCTGCCGGAAATTTCAGATCGATTACCGGCGTATAATGACGGATCAGTCCTTTGAACAGGCGATTTCCTCCTATCTGCTGGGGCACGCGGGGATGTTCGGTAAAAAAGGCGGCGGCCGGAAATGAATGCCTTGTCATCGGTTTTCCTGTGGCTGATTCCGCTGGCACTGCTGCCGGTGATCATTCATTTGCTGAATCGGCTGCGGTATCAGACGGTGCGCTGGGCGGCGATGATGTTCCTGCGCAGCGCGGACCGGGACGCCTCCCGCCGGGCCAAAATACGGCAGTGGCTGATTCTGGCATCGCGTTGTCTGATGTTGCTGATGGTGCTGTTGGCGCTTTCCCGTTTGCAGTCCCGGGGTCGTTTGGCCCGTTTTTTTGATCCGGGATCGAATCTGGTGATCATTCTGTTCGACCGCTCCGCGAGTATGGAGCAACTGCGCGGCGGGGTGAGCGGCCGGGAACGGGCTGTTGCGATGCTCAATCAGGGAATGAGCGGGCTTGGAACCGGATCACGGGTGTTGTGGATGGATTCCGCCACCGGCGAAACCATTCCGGTGCCGAACCGGATTGATCCTGAGCGGCTGCCGATGGCCGGGGCGACCGCGACCTACACGGATGTGGGAGCGATGATGCGGGCGGCGTTGCAGGAAATTGCCCGCGCGGAGGTGAGCAAGGCGGAAATCTGGATCCCCACCGATCGGCAAACCACCGCCTGGCTGCCGAACGGGGCGAATCCCCCGGATTGGACTGACTGGGCGGGAATGAACACCTCGGTGACCCTGCGGGTACTGGATGTGGCGCAGGTACAGGCGGACACTGGAAACCGCAGCCTGCAACTGGCGGGGGATCCGGTGATGGAGGGTGACGGGCTGGTGGTGACCCTGCGTCTGCTTCGGGAGTCGGAAAGCCCCGAATCCGTTCCGGTACAGGTGGAATTCGGAGGGCTTTCGATTCGGGAAGAGTTGATGGTGGAGGGACGTCGATTCACCTGGGAACAGCGGCTGTCGGTTGAACCGGGGCAGGGCCGGATTCACGGATACTTTTCGATCCCGGCAGACAGTAATCCGGCGGATAACGAGGTGGCGGTGAGTTGGGAGGATCTCGGAGCCGTGCGGGCCAAGGTGGAGGCGGGGACGCCCTACTCGAATCAGGTATTCACGGCGGCGTTGCTGCCGCGCGAGGGCCAACGGGAAGTGGTGAAGGCCATGGCCGGACTCACTGCGGACATTTCCTTATGGATTCGGCAGCGGGGGCGGGAAATGACGGAGGATGAACAGGCCTGGGTGGAAGCGGGCGGGGTGATGGTGCAGGTGCCCGCACTCAATGAGATGCAGGGCAGCGGCGAGGGAGAGGCGGGTGTGGGTGTTCTGAGTTGGGAGGAGCAGACGGGAGTGTTGGCGACGGAGTTGCGTGATCCCCTGAGAATGGATTTAGTGCGGGTGTATCGGACCGCGGAAGTGGAGTCGGAAGCTCCTGACACCCGGGTGCTGGCGAGGCTGGAAGGAGAGGAACCCCTGCTGACCCGCCGCAGGTCGGGGCAGGGCGCGATCTATGAACTGGCCACCCTGCCCGAACCGGAAATTTCCAATCTGGATGCGGGTTTTGTGCTGGTTCCCATGATGCAGCGACTGTTGGCGGAGGGCGCGAAAGGGGGTCGGATGTCGGGAACCCGGAGGCTTAAAGATGTAAAGATTGCCGATTCATCGGAGTGGGAATCGCTGGACGGGGACGATAAAGTTGCGGGGCTCTCGACCGGACGGTTTCGTCGGGGGGAACAGGTGCTTGCGCTCAACCGCAGTGAACAGGAGGATCAAGCCGACCGCCTGTCCATATCCGAACTGGAGGAATGGGCGCGGCCTTTGAATCTACAGGTGTTTGAAGACCGCAGCGAGGGGAGGACGGATTCCGACAGCCGGGTGGAGTTCACGTCGCTGCTCGCCCTGCTGGGACTGGGGTTTCTTGTGGTGGAATCCTGGCTGCTGACCCGGAATGTGCGTATGAAACCGGTGGCCATCTCCGCCTGGAAGGCACCGGCTTGAACACGTTAATACAGCATTTCTGACTTCCGACTATCCTCCCATCGACTTCATGAAGTCGTGGAAGAGATACATGGAGTCGTGGGGTCCGGGGGCGGCCTCGGGGTGATACTGCACGGTGAAGAGGGGGAGTTTCCTGTGACGCAGCCCTTCGGACGTCTGGTCATTTAAGTTGATATGGGTGGTTTCCACTTCCGCGGGATCCAGACTGTCCTTGTCCACGCAGAATCCGTGGTTTTGCGACGTAATTTCCACCGCGCGGGTGGCGAGGTTCATGACCGGTTGATTTCCCCCGCGGTGTCCGAATTTCAGTTTAAACGTTTTGCCACCCAGCGCGAGGGCGGTAAGTTGATGGCCGAAACAGATACCGAATGTGGGAATCCCGGTGTGGATGAGTTCGCGAATCGTGTCCACAGTTTGGCTGACACCCTCGGGGTCTCCGGGTCCGTTGGAGAGGAACAGGCCATCGGGTTTGACCGCGAGAATGTCGGATGCGGGAGTGTTATTGGGGAAGACATGCACTTCACAGCCCAGATTCTGGAGGATGCGCAGTTGATTGTATTTGGTGCCGCAATCGATGGTGGCCACCCGTTTGAGCGTCTTTTTCTGGTTTTCCGGTTCCCAGATCATGGGTTCTTTCACACTGACTTCGCTGGCCAAATCCCGTCCCACCAATCCTTTGCCGGCTTTGGCCTTGGCCACCAGGCTTTGGGGATCGAGGTCTTCGGAGGACATGACGCATTTCATGGCCCCTTTGTCGCGGATGTGCAGGGTGATCGCGCGGGTGTCCACACCGTCGATTCCCAGGATTCCGTTTTCCTGTAAATAATCCGGTAACGAAATCGTGGAGCGGAAATTGCTGGGGATCCGGCTGCATTCGCCTATCACCAAACCGGCGGCATGGGGGCGGTAGGATTCCATGTCGACGGGGTTAATCCCGTAATTGCCGACGAGAGGATAACAAAGGGTCACAATTTGACCCCGATAGGAGGGGTCGGTAAGAATTTCCTGATAGCCGGTCATGGAGGTGTTGAATACCAATTCGCCTTCCACTTCGCCTTGTCCGGCAAACGCCCGGCCTTCAAATACGGTGCCGTCTTCCAGTGCAATCAGTGCTTTTGTTCGTTTCATAAAGTGATCCTTTCAGGTTGCATCTCCCCATATCCATTTGAGCGGGGGATGCAACAGGACAATGCCTCTTTTTCAGGAAAGGAACTGCGGGTGACCGGAGTCGGCTACCAGTTTTCGGCGATCACTTTATGAGCGTTGCTTGCAGTCCAGTAGGCATTGTGGGCGCGGGAAATCCAACTGGAGACGTTGACATACTCGTCTTTGACCATGTGGGTGTCGGTATCCATCAGACCTTCAATCGGCCAGGAGAGCGCATCGTCAAGATCCCACAGGTTCAGCCACCTGGGCCCGGGCAGATCGGCGTCGGGCACAAACCCGTAATGCCCGGGATTCAGTTTTTCACCCGCGGCCACGGCCTCCACCACCCGATTGTGCCGCAGGGCCATGGCGGTGAGGGGGTTGCCCAGGGTGAACAGACGGCGCAGCGTCAACTGACCGGATTGCGCCAGTTCCCGAAGTTTCAACGATTCGGTTTTGGCGTCGTGATCCACAAAGCAATGGTTGATATAGGGTGGATAGGAGGGATGAAAAAGGTGAAAAAGCAAATCGAACCCAATGACGGCACCGGCACTGTGACCAATCAGGGTGATTCGTTTGGGTTCGGATTCGGAAATACCCTGCTTTTGTAAAAACGCCAGAAGTTGACGGCAAATTGCCGCCCGGATGGACTCCTTGCCCGTCTCCGACACATAATAAAACATATCACTGAAACCGTAAAACATAATCTCCCGCAGTTGATTCAACGCCAGCCGACTGGGATTCAGGGAGAAATCCTTCGCATCCGTCACATTCGGCAGTATCCGATGGCCCAGTTGGCGCTGGGCCTGGGAAAGCAATTCCTGTTCCGCCGGGGTATCGGTTCCCGGGTTCCACCCCCATTCCGCCCCGTCAAACTGGGCCGGCCAGTCAGGATTCAATGCCATCACCGCCTGATGAAACCGGCGGTAAATGGAATGATGGGGGCCCGGATTTTGCTGAGGGGTGACCCCGTGTATGTAGTAGATGAGATCTTTCATAGGGTTCAACCCGCGTATTGTTTGGGGTTGATATTGTACTTATGCACCTTGTAGCCGAATATACGCTGAGTGGTTTCGAGGCCGCGCGCCGCCGCCGCCATGTTGCCGCGATTGGATTTCAGAGCATCCGCAATCAGGTCTTTTTCGTAGATTTCCACCTGATTCTTCAGCGAACCCGTTTTGGGAGAACCGATCTGTTCAGCGGTCTGCAGGGTGGGGGGGAGATGATGGGGATGGAGGGCATCGCCCTCCGCCAGCACCACACCGCGTTCCATGATGTTCTCCAATTCACGCACATTACCGGGCCAATGATACGAATAAAGCATATCGATTACAGGGCTGGAGAGACGGCGCACATTTTTATTATTCTGCTTGCTGTAGCGCTCCAGAAAGAAATCCGAGAGTTGGAGAATGTCGCTTTTGCGTTTCCGCAGCGGGGGCACCCAAATCGGAAACACGTTCAGACGATAGAACAAATCCTCCCGGAAATTGCCCTCCGTCACCATATTCTGGAGGTTCTGGTTGGTCGCCGCCACCACGCGCACATTGACTTTTATGGTTTTGGTGCTGCCCACCGGTTCGAATTCCCGCTCCTGCAACACACGCAGCAGCTTGATCTGGATGCCGGGGGGGATCTCTCCGATTTCGTCCAGAAACAGCGTGCCGCCGTCCGCAAGTTGAAAACGTCCCTTTCGATCCCCGTGGGCACCGGTGAAGGCGCCTTTGACATGTCCGAACAATTCACTTTCGATCAGGCTTTCAGGCAAAGCCGCGCAGTGGGCCTTGATAAAGGGTTTATCCGCCCGGTCGCTGTTGAAGTGAATGGCGTGGGCCACCAGTTCCTTCCCGGTGCCTGTCTCCCCTTCAATCAGTACACTGGTTTGACTTTTGGAGACCTGCGCCACCTGATCGTACACGATTTGCATTTCGTGGGAATTGCCAATGATATTGGAGGGGCGGAAGCGGTCTTTCAGTTCCGCACGCAGCCGTTCGTTTTCGGACTGCAGTTTTTCGCCCCGCTCCTGCGCGCTCCGCCGAAGCCGCACCGATTGTGCCAGCAGAGAGGCGACCAGTTCCATCAGGAAAACGCTGGATTGTAAATCCGCGGTCTTGTCGTACGGACGGTCCGCACTCAGGGCGCCCACCACGGTTTTTCCGGTTTTGATGGGCACGCAGATAAAGCTGGAATCGGTGGGACTGGTTCGCTGGGTCCGGTTGAGGAACAGCGGTGATTCACTCGTTTTCTCAATCAAAATCGGTTCGCCGGATTCAATGACCTGTCCGGTGACCCCTTCTCCCAGCTTGTAGCGCCCCCGCTGGGCCTGTTGGGGCGTGAGTCCGTGTGATGCGTCAATCAGGATGTCATTCGTTTTGCGGTTTAACAGCGTGATGGTGGCGTGTTTCATACCCAGGTGCGTGGTCATGGCATCCATGATGGGGTTCACAATTTCACGCACATCGAGACTGCGTTCCAGAATGCCCGCAATGGTACGGATAAATTCAAGATCCTGATAGGTTTTGTTTTTGTCGAGTGGAGTTGTCATGTCGAGGGAGGCGCGGGGGGGGTGGGTTTAAAGTGATTGGTGATGGGCATGCGGCGGTCACGGCCGAATGCTTTGGGGGTAATTTTGACCCCCGGGGGGGATTGACGGCGTTTGTACTCGTTTCCATCGACCAGGCGGATCACCCGGGTGACGAGTTCCGCGTCGAATCCTTCGGCGACAATCTCGTCGCGCCCCTGATCCTGTTCGATATAGCGGGTGAGAATGGCGTCAAGAATGTCGTAGGGAGGCAGGCTGTCGCTGTCCTGCTGATCCGCCCGCAGCTCCGCGCTGGGAGGGCGGTCGATCAGACTTTGGGGAATGCGATCACAGCCCTGTTGCTCATTCGACCAGCGGCAGAGATCGAAGACCACGGTTTTGGGAACATCTTTAATCAACGCATACCCGCCGCACATATCCCCGTACAGGGTGGCATAGCCGGTGGCCATTTCGCTCTTATTGCCGGTGGCGACCACCAGCCGTCCGAATTTATTGGACAGCGCCATTACCAGGGTGCCCCGGATTCGGGCCTGCAGATTCTCTTCGGTCACGTCCTCCCCCCGGTCCGGCCACTGGGGTTTCAAGAGATCCAGAAACCGGTCCACCAGATCTTGAATAGGCAACATGGGCATGTCAATTTTTAAATTTTCCGCCAGACGGGTCGCGTCGGTGCGGGTGCCCTCGGAACTGAAGCAGGTGGGCAGGCTGATGCCGGTGACCCGGTCGGCGCCCAGGGCATCGACCGCCAGTGCGGCCACCAGGGCGGAATCGATTCCGCCGCTGATGGCAACCAGAACCTCGTTGAATCCGTTTTTGTCGGTGTAATCCCGCAATCCCAGCCGGAGAGCTTCATAAATTTCCTCCAGGTCGGACATGACGGGTGCGAGTGGCGGCGGAGAAATGAGGGGGGGCGGATTCGGGGGACGATCACGGTCGATGACCACCCAATCCACCTGATCGTGAAGCGGTGAAGGGGAAGGGTCGTTGTCGGCGGGCACCGGAAGATCCACCAGGAGACTATCCTCCCGGAACCGGGCCGCACGGCACAGGTGCTCCCCGTTGGGGCTGATCACCAGACTGCCTCCGTCAAACACCAGCTCGTCCTGTCCTCCCACCAGATTGCAGTACACCAGAGGCGCCTTCACATCGGAGCTGGTTTGATGCAGGATCCGTTCCCGTTCCGGAAGTTTTCCCCGGTGAAACGGAGAAGCGGACAGATTCATCAGGCCGGTCAGATTCAATGTGGATAATATGCGCAAATCCGGCGACGCGTGGATCCAGGAGTCCTCACAGATATGAACGCCGATGCGGACACCGCCAATCTGCAGACACATCGGGCGCTCCCCCGGTTCAAAAATACGCCGTTCATCAAACACCCCGTAATTGGGCAATTGTTGTTTGGCGTAGGTCGCCAGGATTTTCCCCCGGTGAAGCACGACCGCCGCGTTGAGGGGACGTGCCGGACCCTGAACGGGACATCCCACCACACAAATCAGTTCCCGGGGAAGCTCCGCACAAAGCCGCTGGAGTTCCGCCTCCGCGGCTCGTATAAAATGCGGCTTCAGAATCAAATCCTCGGGAGGATAACCTGTCAGAGTCATTTCGGGAAACAAGGCGAGTTGTGCGCCCTTTTCCAGAGCCGATCCGGCGAATTTCACAATTTTTTCCCGGTTTGAGCCCAGTGCCCCGACCGTGGTGTTTAGTTGAAGTAGAGCTATGCGAAATGTGTCCACGGTTGTCCTTTAGGATGCAGGTATGAGACCGTCACGACAAAAATGTGAATAACTTGAAGCGATGCAACAGAATTGATGAAATTTCCACAACTTAGGTCCATGCCTATCCGGTTAACACAGGTTTTCTAAATCAGATTACCCTTCCGCATCGGAAAAAGAAACCCGCTGATCCCTTCGGGGGGACCGCCGATTTCTTGAACGATTGGAAAAATGACCCTCTAAAGCCACATTTTTAAGTTCTGTTTTGCGACTTTGTATTGATTTGACTGGAAAAACATCTGCGGTCCTCCCGAAGGGATCAGCGGGATGAATTCTTACCAAAGTAGATGAAGATTGATCAACCTGGGAAGGAACTGTTTACATGCGCGTTACTTCCGTCCTTGGAAAAATCAGCCGTAACGGTTTGGGGTTTGAAAAATAAAATATTGACATAGTCATGTTAAATGACCATGTTGACTATATGAAAGTAAAAATTGCCGAACTGAAGACACATCTTTCCAAATATGTGCAATCCCTACGGGAGAGTGGCGAACCGATTGAAGTTTGTGTGCGGGAACAAACCGTTGCCTATCTAACAAAAGCGAACACCGCGTCTTCCCCGTCCGTGGAGGCCGATCGTCAGTTGGCTGATCGTTTGAAACGGAAAGGCATCCTTTTGCAGAGTTCAGGCTTTGTAACCTCGAGGCGACTGAAGCCTGGTCAGCCCGGAGATGGGAAGCAAGTGGAAAACAGTGTGGTGGAAATTCGAAAAGAAAAAGACTGGTAATGAAGCTTTATTACGACACCAGTGCCTGGATCCCTCTGATTCTTCAGGAAAGCGCTTCGCTGCGTATGTGGGAAATCAAACTCACCGCATCGGAAATCTGGGCATGGCAATGGATGAAGGTGGAGACGGAAGCCACCTTAACCCGGAGACAGGCTTCTCCGGAATGTTGGAGAAACTGGTATCTGCTCAAAACAGAAGTCAACTGGGTTGAACTGGATGTGCACGAGTTGGAGACGCTGTGTTCTTTTAACAGGGCGCTGAAACTCAGGGCTGCAGATGCCGGACATCTGTTTGTCTTCGACCGGATTTTTTCAGAACTGCCGGATCTTTTGCTGCTAACCTTGGATAAAGAAATGTCTGTCGCGGCCAAGAGCATAGGCGCAGCTCTTCATCCGGAGAGTGTCTTGATTTAAGACTGTTTTGCCCTGCAATCGGGGTTCTGTTTTATTTGTGATTATCCGTTGACAATCTGTTGCGAACGGCCTAGCATAAGAAACAGTTACGAATCTGTTTTTATTACAAGCATTAACAAGGAATCCCCATGAAAAGTCAATTCAGCAGAAGTCCCTTTCTTCTCATGATCGGAATGGCCGCATCCAGCGTGTCGGCTCAGGCACTTACCTATTCGTTTGAAGGAACGGCGCATCAGTGGTCGTCTGTGGAGGAGATTTCCAAGCTGGAGGTGGTGAAAGCCGGAGAGGGGGTTCCGCCGGAAGCGGTAACAGATGGCGAGGACGCCCTGAAAATCAGCCACGCCAAAACAGGGGGCGGCTTTGTTCCCCTGATGAGGATCAATCATCAGGACCGCAATTGGTGGAATGCCCTCAAGCATCCTCAAAACACCCGGGTGCGGGTGGATGTGTTTGTACCGGCGGAGGCCACCAAGGGGATTGCCACCAACTGGGCGGTGATCGGGTTGGCCCTGCAGGGCGGAGGCTACCAGGCGATTCGGACGCAGCAAGATCTCAAACCCGGACGGGACAACAAGATGGCGATTGAACTGGACTTGACCCCGGTCAAAGAAGCCTTGAAAACCGCTCCGTGGTCGCAGCTCACTCTGTTTATCAATACCGGCGACGGCACCGCCACCCGTTCGCCCGTGTATGTGGACAATTTCCGCATTCTTCCCGCCGAATCAGACTCCAACCCATAAAATCCGTTAAAAAATTAACCCGAAAAAGTCATTTTTCCTTTTGACAGCCTGTTAAAACAGGGGCAGACTATCAGTTACGAAACAGTAACGTGTTGCATAAGAAGTTCCGAAACCGTAAATTCCAAACCCTGGAGATCCCCATGAAAAAAATACAGACAATTCTATTGAGCAGTCTTATATTGTCCCTGACTGCCGGAGTACATGCCGCCACCATTGTCAACAGCATTGATGACCTGAGCTTTTCTTATATGGGGGGGGCATCCGAGGACAGTGCCGGGGGAGGGTCTTTGGTGGTGAACACCTCAAAAAACAGCGCGTTATATGCCTCTCTACCGAATGCCTACGTGCTCGAGAATATCGGCGACACTCTGACGATGACGTTGAGCCTTGCTCTGGACAATGTCATGACGGACACCTCCAGCTCTGTGTCGCTTTCCTTTTCCGACAGCAACACCGCATCCGCCACGGGCACGCGCTGGGACAGCACCTATGATTTCGATGTTGGTCTGAATCCCACCAGCACTGCGAACGGGATAATCTTCGGGGAAGGGGATGACACCAATCTCGGGAAGTACAATCTGGACCAGCCATTCGGCACCAGCAACCACACTATGACCTTCAAGTTGGAGCGCACGGGCGCGGACGAACTCAGCCTGAGCTACAGCAGCCCGACCCTCAGTTCCACGACCCGTACTGTGGCTAATGATGTCATTCCGGTGCAAACCTTCACCTTTGACACCCTGGGATTTGATTTCCAGGGTAACGGTTTCAACGAGGAATTCTCAGGAAGCCGTATCAAAGCTTCCTTCTCAGGACTGACGGTTGACACGACCGGGTCTGTGGTTCCCGAACCTGCGTCCATCATTCTATTAATCGTTGGACTGGCTGGTCTGTTGTGGAAACGCCGGACGACAATTCAAAGATAAACCGTTCAATATCAATTACCTCAACGCCCGCTGTTACAGCGGGCGTTGTTTGTTTTGAAAGATGGTGCCTCAAAAGGCTGCATCTTCCCGAACTTAATCCGCGATGAAGTTTGGAAATTCGCCGCTTTCCTGGGGGATTCGGTCATCTGCTCCGGGGATTTTGGTCCGCATTTTGTAGAGGCTTCGGATGGCGGGATCCCGGGGGTAGGCGACCGGGGTGATGTCGTCGAGCAGGCCTTGATGAATGGCATCCACGCGGTCGTTGGCGAGGCGCATGCGTTGAGTGAACCCTTCCCGGTAGCGGTCATTCATGTCCACCACTCCGGTGGCTAATCCCCGGTGCAGATGGAAGTAGCTGTAGCCGACAAAATACGGAATACCTGCCAGCGTTTCCACGTAGTGGGCGTAGGCTTCGCCCTGTCGTTCGGGCGTTTCCATGGCCGCGTGGATGCGGAGTCCATCCGGTTTATTCTGCCGATGGTCGGGCGGAAAATACCAGGGAAGATCCAGGGTTTCAAAACCGAATTCCGCAATCATAAACGGGGTGTTGCCGGAGATTTCGTAGTAGCGGTCAAACACCTCGGTGTAGAAGGTGTAGGAATAGATATCCCAGGCCAGCACATCCAGATAGTTCCCGGCCACCTTGACCACTTTATCCGGGGGCCAGAAAGTAAAGCGTGGGCCCCAGATCATGTGATTCGGGTCCTTTTCCCGGATGGCCTCCACGCACACCCGGAAAAATTGATCCGCAAAACGTTCGATGTAGCGGGACATATCGGCTTTACAGGCCTCCGAGGCGTGATCCCCCTGATGGCGAACGGGGGTGTTCAGCAGTTCTTCAAAACCGGTCACCTTCAGGTTCCACACCTGCTGTAATTTCATAAAATCGCCCTCATACCTGTCTTTGAGCCAGGAAACCAAATCCTGTTTGGCCCGCAGGGTTCCGTCTTTGTTGAGAATGTTTTCGATCAGTAAATAGCGTTTGTTTTTGCCCCAGCCCGCCCATTCCATTTCGTTACCGATCACATAGGCGATCAGGTTGGGATCTTCGAACAGGCCGGGGTTCATGCTCTCACTGCTGAACCAGTTCAGTTGGTTGGTGATCCATTGGCGCAGGGCGGGGTCAAAGGGGTCCACCAGTTTTCGGTCTATTTTGTCCGCGGGGGCATTCTGGGTTTGCAGGGTGAGGGTATGCGGCATACCCAGATCATTCACGGTGCGCAGGGACCAGTCGCCCACCGCATTAAACCCCCAGTTGCGGAGTCGGTTGACGCTTTGCGCAATCCAATTGACGTACCACTCCTCCGGACCGTGTTTACGGATTTGGTTGGCGATGAGGGGGGAGTAATTACCGTTGGCGGGATGGAAAGCGTCCGCGAATTCACCTCCGCGTTCGGGCAAGGTGGCAAAAGCGGAGGCCGGGTAGTAACTGTAGGGATGCACTGTGCACATGGCTTTATAGAAATAGGGATGTCCCTCCGGACTGATAATCCAGGTTTTTCCCTCCACGGTTTCGATCCGGTAAAAGCCGGTGCCCCCATGGTTTCCGTAGGCGATAACGCCGCCGAAGCGGTCCAGTTGTTCCGAATCGACTTCAGCAGCGGTTGGTTCCCGTTCCCAATCGGCTTTGAGATCGTCCGCGGAGCGAACGGGGTTGTCCAAATAGGGAATGGCGGGCAGATAGTTTCCGTATTCGTCCATCTGACCGCCCTCGTAAATCAGATCAATGGATTGGGAGACCGTCAACGGGCCGGCCGGGTCATCGGCGGGAAGTTGAGGGGTCAGAAAAAGAACGGCCAAAGAGAGAATAATCGCTTTTATCATAACGGCTCCAGTTTATCGGTGGGGTACTCGTGTGAATCAGGCGACATTCAAGCTTGACTGCACGGAAGAGTCAAGGCAAAAAGAATTAGTAACGAAACTGTAACGAATCGAGACAGCTCCATGCAAAAACGACCCCACATCATTATTATGAATCCGGATCAATGGCGGGGGGATGTCATGGGGCATGCGGGCAATCCGGCGGCGCAGACCCCGCATCTGGATGCGTGGATGCGTGAGGATGCGGTATCGTTCAGCTCGGCATTTTGTCAAAATCCGGTATGCACCCCGAGCCGTTGCAGTTTCATGACCGGCTGGTATCCGCATGTGAACGGGCATCGCACCATGTATCACATGCTGCACGAAGGGCGGGGAGAGGTCTCATTGTTGAAAGTGCTTAAAGACAGCGGCTATCTGGTGTGGTGGGGCGGGAAAAATGATCTGCTTCCGGGACAGGAGGGCTGGGAGGGGCATTGTGATATTCATTATCGACCACAGCCGGAGGACTATAAGCGCTGGGGCTGTCATCCGCGGGAGGGAACGCACGGAGGGGACATGGCCTGGCGGGGGAAACCGGGGGATGATCATTTTTTCAGCTTCCTCAAAGGCAAATTGGATACCCGGGGGGAACCCTGCTATTGTGACGGGGATTGGGCGAATGTGCTGGGGGCCATTGATTTTTTGCGAAGCTACCAGGGGGATCAACCGCTTTGCCTGTATTTACCCCTGCAATACCCGCATCCGCCCTATTGCGTGGAGGAGCCCTGGTACAGTTTGATTGACCGATCGGCACTTCCGCCCCGGATTCCGGCTCCGGATGACTGGACGGGTAAACCGGGTATACTTGAACAGATTTACAAAAATCAGGGGCTGCAAAGTTGGACGGAAGAAAAGTGGGATGAATTGCGTGCGGTCTATTATGGCATGTGCGCCCGGGTGGATCAGCAGTTCCATCTGCTCACCGAGGCGCTGAGGGAGACCAACCGCTACGATGACAGCGCGGTGTTTTTCTTTTCCGATCACGGTGATTTCACCGGCGACTATGGACTGGTGGAAAAGACGCAGAACACCATGGAGGATTGTCTGACCCGTGTACCCTTTCTGGTGAAACCGCCGAAAGAGGTGCCGGTGATCCCGGGAACCCGAAGTGCTTTGGTGGAGCTGATTGATTTTCCGGCCACAGTGTATGATTTGGCCGGGGTGAATCCCGGGTACGATCATTTTGGCAAAAGTCTGTTGCCGTTGATGGCGGACGGGGCGGTGACGCACCGGGATGCGGTTTTTTGTGAGGGAGGACGCAGGCGGGGAGAAACCCAGGCAATGGAGGGCAAGAGCGGCGGAGGCGTGCATGACCTGTATGCTCCGCGGGTTCGGGTGCAATGGATGGAGGACCCCATGTATCACACCAAAGCGGCCATGTGCCGGACGCAACGCCATAAGTATGTGAAACGGTTGTATGAGCAGGATGAACTGTATGATCTGGTGGAGGATCCCGGGGAGCAGGTGAACCGTATCGATGCGCCGGACTGCCAGGACGTGTTGGCTGAACTGAAAGAGCGATTGGCCACCTGGTATATGGAGACCTGTGACATCACCCCGCGCGAAAACGATGAACGGAATTTTACTTGAGAACAGGATGAAAAAACACATGAACAAATTATGGGCAAAGGTGTGGGTTTTATTTTTTCTGATCCCGCTGGTTACGGCTGAGGAACGAAAGGCGGTGCGGTTGAACGTGTTGTTGATCTCAGTGGACGATCTTAAACCCCTGACCCGTGCCTACGGGGATCCCCATGCGGTCACGCCGAATCTGGATCGGTTGGCGCGGCGGGGACGTTTGTTTCAGAACGCGCAGTGTCAACAGGCAATTTGCACCGCCTCCCGGGCCAGTTTGCTGACCGGGCTGTACCCGGATGTGACCGGGGTGGTGGATCTGCACACGAACATACGGGACGTGAATCCGGATGTGGTCACCCTGCCGCAGTATTTCCGGGAACAGGGATACATCACTGCCGGCGTGGGCAAAACCTTTGATTCGCGCAATGTGGATGAGGGGATGGATGCCGTGTCCTGGTCCCTTCCTTACGGGGAGCGGTATATGCCGCCGGTGTTTGAGCCGGCGGCCCCCTATCCGCAGGGCTATTATCAGGAGCCGGAGACGCAGGAGCGATATCGGGAGGTGGAGAGAATGATGGAGGACCGGAAAGAGAAAGGCCTGGAACCGATTCGCCGGCCTTTCGGGGAATCTCCCGGTTCCCGGCCCCCCACGGAATCACTGGACGTTTCCGATCAGGCCTATGTGGACGGGGCGAATACGGTCATCGCGCTGAAACTGCTGGAGGAATTGGCCACGAAAGAAAAGCCGTTTTTTCTTTCGGTGGGTTACTATAAACCGCACCTCCCTTTTGTGGCGCCTGAAAAATACTGGGAGTTATATGACCGGGAGGCCTTTTCTCTTGCCGAAGTTCGGGAACTTCCCGCCACAGCGCCGGATCTGGCTTTCCAGAACAGTTGGGAACTTCGGACCTATTCCGACATTCCGGACGGGCCTCTGCCGGAGGATCTGCAACGTGAATTGATTCACGGATACTATGCCTGTGTGAGTTATATCGATACACAGGTGGGGCGGTTGCTGGATCAATTGGACGAGTTGGATCTGACCGAAAAAACGATTATTGTGCTCTTCGGGGATCACGGGTTTCACCTGGGCGACCATGGCATGTGGTGCAAGCACAGCAACTACGAGCAGGCGGTTCGTTCTCCTCTGATCATCGCGGTTCCTGAAATGGCGGGGCAAGGTGAGAGCAGCGATGCGGTGACGGGATTCATTGATCTGTTTCCGACCCTTTCCGATTTGGCGGGCCTGCCGATTCCCGATGCCCTGCAGGGGGTCAGCCTGCGCCCGATACTCGACAATCCGGCGGCGGAAGTGAAGAAGGTTGAATTGAGTCAATTTCCCCGTAATTGGGAAGGGCAGTACTACATGGGCTATTCACTGCGTGACCGCCGATATCGCTATACGGCCTGGTTGAAAAGTGATCGCCCGACGGGCACGCCCCTTGCGGATGCGGTTTGGGAGGAATTATACGATTACGAAACAGATCCGGAGGAAACGGTGAATCTGGCCTCTCATCCCGATCACCAAACCCGCGTCTCCGGGTTCGCCCGGATCTTAAAACAAAAATTGTCCGACATCCAACCCAACCGTTAACACGAGAAAAATTATGAACAAACTGATCCCTGTATTGCTGATGTTACCCCTGTTTACTCCTGCGGTTTTCGCGCAGGATCCCGCTCAACCTGATCGGGTAGTGGTGTATAAATCCGTGGAGGGTGTGGAATTAAATCTGCATGTGTTTGAGCCGGAGGGGTATGATCCCAAAACGGATCAACGTCCGGCCATTGTCTTCTTTTTCGGGGGCGGGTGGATGAATGGCTCCGCCCAACAGTTTTTTCGACAGAGCCGCTATTTCGCGGACCGCGGCATGGTGGCGATGAGTGCGGATTATCGGGTGTTCCGACAGCACAACACCCGTCCTTCCGTGTGTGTGCAGGACGGAAAATCGGCGATGCGGTGGATACGCGCACATGCGAAAGAGTTGGGAATCGATCCGGAAAAAATTGCCGCGGGTGGCGGATCCGCAGGCGGGCATGTGGCGGCTGCGACCGCGCTGTTTGACGAATTCAATGAGCCGGGAGAGGACACCTCGGTGTCGGCGAGGCCCGATGCGCTGGTGTTGTTTAATCCGGTGCTGGACACCAGTGAGGAGGGCTTTGGCTATAAGCAGGTCAAAGCGTACTGGGAAGCGTTTTCCCCTCTGCATCAGGTGGGGGAATCCGCTCCGCCCACCTTGGTGATGCTGGGAACCGCCGACCGTTTGATTCCGGTGGCGACGGCGGAAGCTTTCCGGGATAAAATGAAGGCCGCGGGGGTTCGCAGTGAGTTGGTGCTCTATCCGGACCAGGGACACGGATTTTTTAACGGAGCCCGTTTTCGTGAGACGCTGCAGGCGGCGGATGCTTTTCTGGTGTCGCTGGGGTGGATCGAATAAACCCTTCACCGGGTCCGTTTGCCGGGAACCCATTTGGTGGAGGGAGGGGGGGCCGTGGTTTCGTGAACCTCGAACACCGCGGTTTGACTGATCTGAATCGGGGCTTTCACGGAGCCATCGATCAGCTTCACCAGAGAGTGTCCGGCTTCGAAGCCCAGTTGACTGGCCTCCTGACAAATCGAGGAATACACCGGGGTGGCCAAAAAGCGGTTGTCCGCGTCATCGAAACCGATAATTGAAAGATCGTCCGGCACCCGCACACCCATTTCGCTGCAGGCCCGGATGGCCCCCATGGTGACATACTGGGTGGTGCAAATCACCGCCGTGGGCGGCTTCGGGAATCCCATCAACCGGCGTATCACACTCACACCATTCATGACACCCGGACCGACTTTGAATATCAGCGAGGGATCCGGTTCGATGCCCGCCTCTGACAGCGCATCCACATATCCGTTATACCGGTCCTCCAAATCGGAGGCCTGCCATTTTCCGGTCACAAAGGCGATGCGGCGATGTCCCATTCCCAGCAAGTACTCCACCGCCTGTTTCGTAGGCTGTTTTGAATCACAGACCACCCAGTTTACATGGCTCCGGATTCCGGTGGGGTGGGAGGCCACCAGCACCATGGGAAATTCCTCCTCCGCAATGGCCTCCACGATGGGCATATCCTCCGGGTGCGCCTGCATGATAATTCCCCGCAACTCCTTTCGCTCGAAAAACTGGCGATAGGACTCGTTGCTTTTTTTATCGTTGACCAGATTCACCAGGGCAAAATCGTAGTTATGCGGGGTGAGGGATTCAAAAATCCCGCCAAACAGAGCGGAGTGGTACACTCCGAAATTTCCTCTGAAACTGTGGGCGGGATACACAAAACCGATAAAGCGGCTGGTGCGCAGTCCCACCCGGCGGTCATAACCCTCCTCCTGCACCGCTTTCAGCACCTTCTCCCGCATTTCCGGACTGATGCCTGACCGGTTGTTTAACGCCCGGGACACGGTGGTTCCTGAAATGTTGAGTTTTTTTGCAATACTCCGAACGGTCGCCATTAGAACATGCCTTTTGAATTTGGGGGTGCGAAACTGTTTCTTATCATGTTTCTATAAGGGAACAGGAATGAAACAAGCAGAATTTTTGCTAAGATTAAGAAAACAGTTGCGGATTAGTAACGATTTTAGATTGCTTCCGTTACTAAGAACAGGTAGGGGATTGCACATGAAAGATAAACACGGTTTCTCAAGGAACAGGTTATGTCTGTGGGTTTGCCTTCCGCTTTTGCTTTTGCAGGGATGCGGCACTCAAACCACCGGAACCTCCTCCAGGATGTTGCTTCAGGAGGAGGGGCTGGGCTGGCTGTTGGGTGATGCGATTAATCAGCAATATCAGGGCGGCGGAACCCTCACCCTGATTCTGTTTCCGGAACTGGATGACTCCACCCGGGAAATTGCCGAATCCAGACTCAGGGGGTTTAAAAACGGATTGAATGGATCCAACTGGTCATTGACCACTCTCGATCCTTTGGATGCGGTCCAGGCAGATGAGCTGCGTCCCCGAATATCGGATGTGGGGCTCGGGCCGGATGCGTTTGCTCAATTGTTGCGGGAGCGTACAGGAAACGGTCCGGTCGCAAGCCTGATATCAATTTCATCCCTTACCGGACAAGAGCTGTCATCTGTTCCGGATCTCTATATGATTTCGTATATGATTGACTACGTCTCCTGGGTGGAAACAGCTCCCGCAGGGACCCGTATCACAGTTGCGAGTGTGAAAAAGACCGCCGCGCCAGGTACGGATTTTGAGTCCATGAAACCAGCCGCCTGGGCTGAAACCTATGGAAGTCGACAGATCTTTCCCTGAATCATTTGAAATTGGAGCTGTGCCAGTGACCGCATACGGATATTTTGACGACCCCGCTCACGAATACATTCTCACCCGCCCGGATACGCCCCAACCGTGGTCCATGTACAGTGGCGACCGGAAATACGGCGCGATTTACACTCAACATGCCACCGGCTATTCGTTTACCCGGTCGCCATCCAAAGGCCGATTGCTTCGCTATTCATATGTGTTGCCCCCCGCGGCTCAACCGGGCCGTTATTTTTATCTTCGTGATGCGGCGGATGGTGATTTCTGGTCGTCTTCCTGGCGACCGGTCGCCAAGCCCCTCTCCGAGTATGAGACCCGTTGCCACATGGGCACGGCGTATATGTGTATCAAGAGCCGCTACCGAAAAATCGCCACCGAGACCACCTATTTTGTGCCGTTGGAACAGGAATTCGAGTATTGGGTGCTGCAGGTTCGGAATGAGGACAAAGAGACCCGGGTGCTGGATTGTTTCAGTTATGCCGAATTCACATCTGTTTGGGATATTTTTCATGACGAGTTCAATCAGCAGTATGCGAATGCAATTGCGGTCTGTCATTTGCGGGACGGAATGGCTGACGGTGGCAATATGCCCCATATGCCGATGAAAGATGATTTCGGGGAGCGTCATCAAAGCAGATGGTGGTATATGCTGCAGGGGGGGGATGTGATGCCGCATGCGCATGAATTTGAGCGGGATACATTTCTTGGGGATACGGGAAGCTACGCAAATCCTGAAGCGGTGCGCAACGGAAGCTGCCGCAACTCTGAAGCGTATGGAGACACGGCCAGCGGGGTGTTCCAAAGTCGATTGACACTTCAGCCCGGAGAAATGAAAACGCTGGTGGTCATCGTGGGTGCCGGAAAAGCGGAACAGGCCGGAAAGCGGATTCGAGCGGAATTTGCAAGCGTGGGACGGGCTGAAGAAGAACTGCTCAAACTTAAAACGCATTGGCGCCAACGTTTGGGGGCGATTCACGTGCACAGCCCGGATGCAGCATTCAACAGTATGGTGAACGTATGGGGAGCTTACAATGCGTTTATGACCTTTGAATGGAGTCGCTCCTGCAGCCTGGTGTATACCGGAATGGACCGGGACGGATACGGGTATCGGGATACCGTGCAGGATATTTTAGGCGTCTTGCCCTCCATCCCCGACCTGTCAAAGGAACGCCTGAAATTAATGCTCAGCGGTCAGGAATCGCTTGGAGGGGCTCAGCCTGTGGTGGATCCTGTTTTTTTTAAAGCGGGAAAGATGCCCCTCACCGACCCTGTCAAACAGCGGGCGGACGACTGTATGTGGTATTTTAACACGATTCCCGCCTATGTGGCTGAAACCGGTGATCTCGATTTTTACCATGAGGTGATCCCGTATGCGGATCACGGGGAAGGCACGGTTTATCAGCACTTGCGCAAAGCGATCGAGTTTAACCTGAACCATCTCGGAGAACGCGGGCTTGCCTGCGGACTGCATGCGGATTGGAATGACTGCATCACTCTGGGATTTAGAGGGGAGAGTCTTTTCGTCAGTTTTCAGTTGCGTCTGGCTTTGGTGACCTTCAGCACGATTGCCACTCAACTGAATCGGCCTGAAGACATCGGATGGGCACAGGCGGAACTTGAAAAACTTGACCGCGCCCTGAAGGAGCACAGCTGGGACGGTAAGTGGTTTAAACGCGCTTTTACGGAATCAGGGGAGGTGTTTGGTTCCAGAGAGTCTCCGGAAGGTCAGATTTTTTTAAACCCGCAAAGCTGGGCCGTCATCAGCGGTGCCGCCACCCCCGAGCAGGCGGAGTCGGCGATGGATCAAGTGGAAAATCGGCTGTCCTGCGAATACGGACTTGCTTTGCATGATTCCTGTTTCGTGCATACGGATTGGGATCTGATGCATGCCGTTCTCTATCTGAAAGGCGCAAAAGAAAACGGTGGCATTTTTCAGCACACCCAAAGCTGGGCGGTGATTGCGGATTGTCTTTTGGGTCATGGTGCCCGCGCCTATCAGCATCATCGGGCGTACATGCCTGCCGCGCAAAACAGTCAGGCCGGGATTCGGCAGGTTGAACCCTATGTGTATGCACAATGGACACATACCCGCGAAAGTCCAAAGCCGGGGCGCAGCAGGCTTCCCTGGCTTAGCGGCACCGCCGCATGGAGTTATTTCAGCGCCACCCACTATATCCTGGGACTGCGCCCGGAACCGGGTGGGTTGCGCATCGACCCCTGCATCCCCCCCGAGTGGACGGGTTTTGAGATGGAGCGGTCTTTTCGGGGTGCCCGGATTTACATTCGGGTCGAAAATCCCGAAGGACTTGAACACGGTGTCCGTTGCTTGCGTTTGGAATCAGGCGGGGAGGTTCAAGGCTCGCTTTTACCTTTGCACAAACTCAAAGACGGGTTGAAGGTTACCGCCGTTATGGGTCGATAATGGCTTTTTCCGCCTGTTCCATCGTCAACGATCGGACACTCCCGTCCCAAAAGGATGCTGAGGCCCGGTCCCGGTGTCGGGGCGCGATGGTTAGATAATTGTGATTGACCTGCCAGTCGTGTGAATCCACAAAGCGTATACGGTCGGAGGGATGAGTGATATCAAATTGCCGGTACCATTTTCCGAAACCCCGATCCGGGCGGAAGGCTTTGGTTTCTTCCGGGTAACCGGGAACCACGTTCATGGCGTAGCCCAGATTCCATAGACTGCCATCGGTTTCCGGACAATGAAATCCCCTGCGGTTTTGAACGGTTTTGATCTTATCCGTTCCCAAATACGGCCGAATCAACACCACCCAGTGGTCATTGTTGGGTGGACTGTTTATTTCTCCCGGCATGGCATTGGGCTCGTTGTCGACAGCCCATAGAAACGAAGCCTGAGTGATGGAGCGGATATTGCTGATACAGCGGACTCCCCGCGCTCTGGCCAGCGATGCGGAGACCGCCGGCACCAATATAGAGGCCAACATGGCGATGATGGCGATCACCACCAACATCTCAATCAATGTGAATGCGTTTCTCGATTTCATATCATACCTCTTCCCTGTGTTTTTGAAGTTCCTGTTGAAAGTGCTTTACCCGCTCCTGTTGTTCGGGCAGGTCCGCAATGCTGGTGTTCTCCCCGGGATCAATGGCATGGTCATACAGCATATGGCTGATCCAGCCTTCGGTTTCATTCAGCCACTCGGTATAGATGTGCTGATCAGTGATGATCGATTCTCCGTCGCCGAAGCGACTGAAAACCTGATGTTTGAAAGGGGCCGCAGGATCATCCAGAACCGGCAGCAGGCTGGAGCCGTGAACATGATCGGCGATCGGCAGACCGGTTAGTTCACACAGGGTCGGGTAGAGGTCGATGAACTCGACCAGCGAAGAGCACCGTTGCGCGCCTTTCATCCAGGGGACATGAATAATCAACGGAACCCGCATCAGTTTATCAAAATTGGTGTGCTTGCACCACAATCCGTGTTCGCCCAGATGCCAGCCGTTATCGCCCCACAGCACCACGATGGTCTGCCCGCGAATCCCCAGCCGATCCAGTTCCCTGAGTAAGCGGCCCACCTGCTCATCGGAGTAACTGGTGGCGGCCTGATAGCCGTGTACCAACTGACGGGCGGTATCATCCGGTACGGGTCCTTCCCCGGGGATATTGCAATATGCCCGCAGTTCCCCCCAGTTGTGCCAGGCCTCTTCGGGGGAGTGTTCGGGCATTTCGGGGTTGTCGGCCAGTTGAATGTCGCCCTCCCGGTAATAGTCCCAGTATCTTTTGGGCGCATTGAAAGGCAGGTGGGGTTTGATAAAGCCGGCCGCCATAAAAAACGGGTTGTCCGATTCCGCCAGCCGATTCAGATCCGCCAGCGTTTGATCCGCAATTTTCCCGTCGAAGTAGATATCGTCCCCCGCATCCACACATTCAAACGCGGGTCCGTTCTTTCCGGGTTTAAGGATATCCAGCCTGCGGTGCTCCGGCAGGGCGTAATTCCGCCAGGTGACATCCCCCCCGGTGGGAGGGAGCCAGACGGGTCTGTTCCAGCTCCTTTCGGCCGTATCTTCGATGTTGTGAAAGACTTTGCCGTTTGCCAGGGCGGTGTAGCCGTGATTCCGGAAATGCTCCGGAAGCGTGAGCGTTCCCGGAGCATCCTCATCCACACTCGATTTAAAGGATCGAAATCGAGTGGGAGTGGGGCACATCCCGCTGAGCAGGCTGGCCCGGGAGGCTCCGCACACCGGCACCTGACAGTAGGCCCGCTCGAAGAGCATGCCCTGTTCCGCCAGTTTATCGATATGGGGGGTGACCATTTGCGTTTCGCCATAACACCGGAGCTGGGTGCGCAGATCATCCACCGGGATGAACAGCACATTGGGCCGCCGGTTCTTTTTGCTCGAAATGTTCATCTCATTCAGTTTGCGGTTTGGCGGAAAGGGTGCGGCCCTTTGTACGGGTTTCATACAGAGAATACCCCGCCCGACGGCTTCCCGCGACGGTTTCCGCATAGGGAACATCACAGATATCCACAAATCCGATTTGGTGATTTTCCATGTCCAGCGGGCGTCCGCTGGTGACTTGATCCCGGTATTGGAACCAATGCGCACCCACAATCAGCGGATTCTTGAGGGCTCCGGTGAGATACCGTTCCAGGGCCAGCCCCCGTTCGGTTTGATTTTCCACCTGAACCAGGCCCGGACTGAAGGTGCCGCGGTCCAGGGCTCCAAAATGGAATTCTCCTATCACCATCGGTTTGCTGATCGGAACGGGCGGCTGCCAGTGAGCGACCGTGTGTCTGTAAATATTGAAGGAAAGCACATCCACGTACTTGTCCGCCACCTCCACCACGATGGGATTGTAGTCGGCGAAGCGGGGGCCGAGGTATAATTTATTCGGGAACACTTCATCCATCACCCGCCGCACTGTGGAGAAATAGGTCTCTGCGGTCAGGCGCAGATATGCATCCAAATCTTCCCGCGCACCGGGCGGAACGTTTTGAATGGGTTTCTCCATTTCCGCCCAGTCTGCAAACTGACTGCCCCATGCCTGATTCAACTTGTCAATCGTTTCATATTTCTCCTTCAGCATATTCATCAGCACGATGCGGGCGGGCTGATCCGCAGGTGAGCGCAGAGCATTGCGCCCCACTTCGGTGTCGCCTCCCCAGGTCAGTTCGTTATCGATGAAAATACCAATGCAGTAGGGGTCTTCGTTTAAATGTCCCTTGGATCCCTGGGCGCGTTGTAACAAATCCGCCTCAAAGTCCTCATGGAAGAAATCAGGAAACGGTTTGCGGGTAATCCCCCAGGCCCGGATGTTTCGGTGCCAATAAAACACCCAGTCCACGTAGGGCGTCCTGGGAGGATCCACCGGTTTGCCAATTGACCAGAGGCCCATGGTGTTCATACCCCAACTGCGTAAACGCCGATGGGCAAGTTCCGCACTGTAATTCTCCCAGTCCTCCCCGTATTTTCGATACAGATTGGCGGCGCCAAAGGAATAAGTCTTCAACTCTTCTCCTGCATAATCACCGCGCGCCTGTTTTTTCGTATCGTAAAAAGCGGCCAGAGGATCGTTTGATCCGGGATCGGGAAGATTTTCAAACCACTGCGGACGGTCACCGCCCTCCACAAAGGTATCCCCACCCATCCGGACGCAATCCGGACCGTAAGACCAGAACAGATATCCGTCCGGATCCACGAACCACCAGCGTCCGTCCACCTGCTCCACCCGGAAATGTCCGGTGGCTTCCAGTTGCGGTCCCTCCAGCCATCCGCCCCAGCGGTTCCATCCCCCGGGCCCGGGATGAGCCGCCAGATCACGCTCTTCCAACTCCCGCTGACGCCGCATATCTTCGGGACCGTGGGTTTTTCCGGGCCAATCCCGGTGTTTATATTGCCCCAGCTCATCGATAAAAGGCATGAAAGGATCAGGAAGCGGTGCGTTGAATTGCTCCGGGTCAAATTCCCCGGCGGCGCGAATATTCGAGACCCGGAAACGTTGCGAACTGCTTGGTCGGTGACCGAAAAACTGAATGGCCACCACATTCGACGGATCGAGTTTGGGTCCGAAGCGGGTTCCGTCCGGATAGCCCTGCATCCCCGGCAGGCGCTCCTCAAAGTTGTGGGGGGAACTGCGATTGAAATGCACAACCACGGTCCGGGTTTCACCCGGATCCACGGTTACGCCACCCGAACTCTGATTTTTTTTACCTGAGGCGCCCGGATTGTCCACCCGACAGCCCACCCGCAACGATCGGTCGCTTAAATTGGTGATGTCCGCCTCCACCCGATTGAAATCAGACAAATCCCATTTCCCCAAAATCGCCACATGCGGCCATTGATTCTGAAATCCATGGGTGGCTTCCAACATCCGTTTCCCATCCACGGTTACCAGTTCCGCTTCCGAATTCAGGGTGCGGATGGACTCCAGGTCAAGAGTGTTAAAATCCACCAAGGCTGTTGTGGATGCATCCGTTCCCTGTGAATAGGCCGGATTCCCGATCCAGCCGATGAGGAGGAAAGCGGCGAGGCATGGGAAAATGTTGGAATTCTGAATAAGTAGTCTCATGTTGTACTCCTGATTAAATGGCGATTCGTGGTGTTTACGTTTCAAGAAACTGTTACGGAACTGATCCTAATCTGCCACGGGTTTTACCGATATGCAAGCAAAAGAGAAATATAAAACCACGACTCAGACCTCCCGTGGAAAACCGGATACGGATCGTGATGACAGGGTGTTGGCGGCAGTGGGCCGGAGATCAGGAACCGGCTTCGGATCCTGAAGGTGACTGCGTGAGTTTCAGATCCGGGAAATATTCTTTTTGGCAGTCCGGGCAGAGGCCGTGGCTGAACTCCGCGTCGGAGTGGGCCTGAATGTAGACTTCGATTCGTTCCCAGTATCCTTTGTCGTTTCGAATGCTTTTACAGCCGGCGCAAATGGGGATCATCCCGCGCAGCGTTTTAACTTCTGAAAGAGCCTTGTGCAAAGCCTCCTCCGCTTCCTTGCGACGCTGAATTTCCGCCTGGGCCTCGGTCAGTTCCTCCTCCATTTCAGCGATTTCACGCAGAATGGCGAGCACGGGGCGTTCTTCAATCTTCACATCCGCTCTGCGGCTTTGCATTCGGATATAAAAATATAAAATGGGAAAGGCCATCACAGCAACCATAAAACGGGTGACCAGAGTGCCGGTCATGATGGACAGATAATAGGGGGTGCCGGCAAAAGCGAGGGTGCTGAACAGGAGCACATCCAGCCACATGACCCCCAGCAGGGTGAGGAAGGTTCGGGGGCCCAGTTTGATTTTTAAATGAGCCTTTCCCAAATATTCCCAGACGATGGCGAGGAATATGAGATCCACCAGAGTGGTGAACACGGATGAGGTGTTAATGCGCAAACTGGGCATGGGCACATCATTTAGAGGAATATCGCTGATCAGGGAGTTCTGCATGTGCAACACCATGGCGATAAGGGGAACGATCGCGGAGACCCCGACGATGGTGGAAATCATCACCCGGGTGACTTTGGGTCCGTCGAACACATAAATCACAAACACCCCCAGCAGCAGGGAGGTATAGAATACAGTGGAGCCCACAAACAACGTGATTCCGCCCTCGGTGGTCACTTTCATGCCCGCATCGGTCACCCAGGACATCACCGCCGTGAGTCCACCGATCAGGGCGTAAAAATGTACGGGTCCGAACCGATGACGCAGGGAATGGGCCCACAGGACCAGAATATAAACGATCAGGGCCTCGAAGATTAAGATGACAACATCCGTGTTCATGGTTAAGGTATTAATCTTATTTACTGAATTTAACAATTTAAATTGGGATATTCATGCCGATTCCTTATTCTTTTCAGCCTATTTCAAATATAGATAAATAAACTATTGACATATCGAGAAGGTGCGATGTATAAATGGTCTCACTATTTGATCAAGGAATTCTATGACGTTAATGCTGCCTCGTTTTGGTATTCGGTTTCCCCGGCTGTTGGTGTTGCTCACCCTGGCGGTCACGGTTTTGCTGACCCTTCAGTTTCCGAAGGTCCACTTTGACAATAATCCCGAGAACATGCTGGCCTACGACGAACCGGTCCGCCGGATTCACCGGGAGGTGAAGGACCGCTTTGATCTCTATGATTTTGTGGTGGTGGGCGTGGTGAACACCGCCCATGAACGCGGGGCCTGGAATCCGGAAACCCTGGGCCGTATTCATCAATTGACGGAGTCGCTTCTGAGTCTGGAGCAAACCGAAGAGGGTCGGGTGCGGGTGACAGTGGACGGGGAGGAGCGGTTGCCGGAATTGAATCCGACAGGGTGGTGGCCCCGGTTATTGGCCGCCGCCTTTCAGCAGGATGCCCAGCGCCTGTTTACGGATGAGGGCCAGCCGGGAATTATTTTCAGTGAAATCATCGCTCCGAGTGTGGTGGATACCCTGCGTCAACTGGAGCAGGGGGCGCTGGACATCCGGTATTTGATGGAGACACCTCCCGCCACCCAGGCAGAGGCGGATGCGTTATTCGAGGAGGCGTGGGCGAATCCGCTGTATCGGGACACCCTGTTGTCGGGTGACCGTGAGGCAATTGGTCTGTATTTGCCGATTCTCGAAAAGGAATTTTCGTATAACCTGGCGAAACTGGTGGAAAACCTCACCGCAGAGTGGCCTGAGGAGGATGCGGTGTATATTACCGGTCTGCCGGTGGCGGAGGACACCTTCGGACAGGAAATGCTGGTGCAAATGGCCACGTCCGCCCCCTTGGCGGGGCTGGTGATTTTTTTGTTGCTGCTGTTTTTCTTCCGCCGCATCTCGCTGATTCTCGCCCCCATGCTGATTGCGGTTGTGTCGGTGCTGTGCACGATGGGTCTGTTGATCGGCATGGGCTTCGATGTGCACATCATGAGTTCCATGATCGCGATTTTTCTGATGCCGATTGCGGTGGCGGATTCCGTGCATATTCTCAGCGAGTTTTTTGACAGCTACGCCAAATTCGGCGACAGACGCAAAACGCTGGAGCATGTGATGGGTCACCTGTTTTCCCCCATGCTGTTCACCAGTTTGACCACCATCGCCGGATTCGCCTCCCTGGCCCTGACCCCGATTCCGCCGGTGCGGGTGTTCGGAATGTTTGTGGCGTTCGGGGTCGGTCTGGCCTGGCTGTTGTCGGTCACGCTGATCCCGGCCTACATCATGCTGGCGGTGCCGCAACGCACCCTGGACCGATTGCAGCCGCCCGCGGAATCCACGCAAAAGAGAGGAGGTGTGATGAGTGGACTGTTGACCCGGGTGGGGGTGGTGTCGATGAAACACCGAAAATTTATTTTAGTTTTGCTGGTGGTGTTCAGCGCATTGGCGGGAGTGGGGATTTCCCGGATTCAGGTGAATGACAATCCGGTGCTGTGGTTTGTGGAATCCCACCGCATCCGGGTGGCGGACCGGGTGCTCAACGATCATTTTGGCGGCACCTACACCGCCTACCTGGAACTGGTGGGGCCGGAACATGCGGACATCAGTTCCCGGCGCATTGTGGAGGCCGCATCGGGAGGGGAAGATTGGGCGGCCCTCCGTGAAGCGGCATCCGCCGGTGCGGACATGGACGCATTGCTGGCTCTCGCCGCCGAACGGGACAGGGAGCGTTTCAGTGCCCGGGATGCGTTGATGGATACGGTGCTGTATGAGGAACCGGAGAACCTGACCTGGTCCCGATTGCAGACCCTGTTGGAGGGCACGCCGGAGGAATTGCGCGCGGATCTGCTTGCGCGGGAGGCCCTGTTGTCGTCCCTCACCGGTTCGGATTTACAAGATCAAGTGCTGGAACACCTGGAAGCGGCGGGCGGAGAGCGTTGGGAGGAGAAATTGCGTCTCACCCGTGCCAATCTGGAGGCGCCTGCTTTCAAGAACCCCGCAGTGCTGCGCTGGGTGGAGGCTCTGCAGAATCATCTCGCGGCCGGGGATCGGGTGGGCAAAAGCACCTCGGCGGTGGATGCGCTCAAAAAAGGTTATTATGAACTGCGCCGGACAGGCGACGATGCGGAGCAGATGCGGTACTATTCGGTTCCCGACAGCGCCTCGGCGGCGGGTCAGGTGTTCCTGCAACTGGAGGGAATGAAAAAGAAAGACAGCCTGTTCCATCTGGTTTCACGCGATTATCGGCAGGCGAACCTCTGGCTGCAATTGACCTCCGGTGACAATCAGAACATGCTGGCGGTCAAAGAGGAGATTGAATCCTGGATTGAAGCCAATCCGCCGCCGGTGGCACTCGGATTTGAATGGGCGGGACTGACCTATCTGAATGTGGTGTGGCAGGCCCGCATGGTGGGGGGGATGCTGGAGGCGCTGGCGGGCAGTTTTGTGGTGGTGTTGCTGATGATGGTGTTTCTGTTCCGCTCCCTGAAATTCGGCTTGCTGTCCATGATTCCGCTCACCCTGACCATTGGCCTCACCTACGGCCTGATTGGCTGGATGGGCAAAGCCTACGATATGCCGGTGGCGATTTTGTCCTCGTTGACCCTGGGGTTGAGCGTGGATTTCGCCATCCATTTCCTGCAGAGGGCCCGCGAACTGGTGAAGGAGCACGGCAGTTGGGAGGCGGCATCGCCCCTGATGTTCCGCGAACCCGCGCGGGCCATCAGCCGCAACGCGATTGTGATAGCCGTAGGCTTCACTCCTCTGTTGCTGGCGCCATTGGTTCCCTACAGGACCGTGGGCTTCTTTCTGGCCACCATCATGTTCCTGTCCTGGCTGGCAACTCTGTTTATTCTGTCGGCGCTGATATCCCTGATGCCCCGGTTTTTATTCGCGAAAGATCTGACTGATCGGACGGATCCGTCTGATCAGACCGATCCGACTGATCAGACCGATCCGACTGATCCGTCTGATTCTACGGATCGCCCTGAACCCGCCTAACCCCTGGAGACCCCCATGAAAACACTACTTCTCATTCAAATGCTTCTAAGCAGCCTCGCGTTTGCACAGACGGAGCTGTCGGTGGACGACATCATTCTCAAAGCCGAGCAGGCCGCATATTATGCGGGAAAGGACGGCATCGCGGATGTGAAAATGGTCATTCACGACGCCAATGGCGGCACCCGCGAGCGGGATTTCAGGATTCTGCGCTGGAACGGCGAAGACGGACAGCAAAAATTTTACGTCTATTTCCGCAGTCCCGGCGATGTGCGGGGAATGGCCTACCTGGTGTGGAAGCATGGGCGGGGCAAAGAGGACGACCGCTGGCTGTGGCTGCCGGCCATCGGCAAAGTGAACCGAATCGCTCCCGGTGACAAACGCACCTCGTTTGTGGGCTCGGACTTTGTTTATGAAGATGTCTCGGGGCGCGACCCGGCGGCGGACACGCACGAATGGGTCGAAACCACGGACACCCACTATCATCTCCGCAGTGTTCCCAAAGATCCCGGCAGCGTGGAATTCGCCTTTTACGAGGTGTGGATCGACAAAGAGACCTTTTTGCCGGTCAAAGCGGAGTACACCCATTCCCGCGGCGAAATCTACCGCCGGGTGACCGCGGATGAGGTTGAAACCATCGACGGCTATCCGACCGTGATCCGCAGCACCGTGGAGGATGTGTCCCGCAGCAGTAAAACCATTAACACCTTCAGCAATATCCACTACGACGCGGGCCTCAATGAACGCCTGTTCTCCGAACGCTTTCTGCGGCGTCCCCCCCGGGAGGCGGTGCAATGAAGTTGCAGTGGCGAACTTTTTTCGCCCTGTTGATCCTGCCGCTGAGCGCACAGCCTTTGGAAGGGTTCGTGGAAGGTCGGCTGGGAGGGCGGCTCCAATCCGATCCGGGACAGGACAGCGCCACCATCCGGGAACTGCGTCTGCAGGTTGGAAAAACACACTATGCCGGTCCCCTTGAACTGGAGGTCAAAGCGGATCTGCTGTACGACGATTTGGACGGATACCGGAATCAGGTCGATGTACGGACCGGCGGGGGCTGGGTGGATGTGCGCACGGCATCGGCGGCGTTTCGACCGACGATGTGGATGGATGTGAAAGCGGGACGACAGGTGCTGACCTGGGGAACGGGGGACCTGTTGTTCCTCAACGATTTATTTCCCAAAGACTGGCAGTCGTTTTTCAATGGACGCGATCTCGAGTATCTCAAAGCGCCCTCCGATGCGGTTTGGATCTCGGTGTTTCCGGGCGATTGGACCCTGGATGTGGTGTGGACCCCGCGTTTCAATTCGGATCGGTATCTGGACGGAGACGGCATTTCGTTTTTTCCCGGCACCTACACTCCCGACAATCCGCTGCCGGTGGATGAGCCGGATGGCATGGAGTGGTCCCTGCGCGCGGCCCGGCATGTAGGATCGGTCGAGACCGCGATGTATGCCTACGAGGGATATTGGAAATCGCCCGGAGGCATGGATGCGGAGGGGAGGGGAATCTTTCCGGAATTGCGGGTGTGGGGCGCCTCGGTCCTGTTTCCGGCGGCGGGCGGACTGTTGAACGCGGAGACCGCCTATTACGATTCGCTGGAGGATCGGCAGGGAACGAATCCGGGAGTCAACAACTCCGAAGCCCGCTTCCTGCTGGGCTATACCCGGGAATTGAAAACGAATTTAACCATGGGAGTACAGGGCTATGCGGAGTGGATGCGGAACTATGACGCTTACACGGAAACGCAACCGGAAATGCAACCCGCCCGCGACGAGTGGCGGCGGCTCGGCACCCTGCGGCTGACCCGACACCTGATGAATCAAAAAATGATGCTTTCCGGATTTGTGTTTTATTCGCCAACGGATCAGGATATGTATCTTCGCGGAAGCGTGGAGTATGCCTGGAGCGATCAGTGGATGACCACTCTGGGCGCCAATGCGTTTGCCGGCGAAAAAGAACACACCTTTTTTGGACAATTTGAAGACAATTCCAATCTGTATGTCGCCATTCGGCGATGGTTTTGACCCTGTAACAACTCAATGGAGAATGAATATGAGCGTTGAAGGAAAAGTACGAATTGTGGCGGCCCTGATGGTCCTGATCTCGGTTACCCTGGGACGGTTTGTGAACCCGCTGTGGCTGTGGCTGGCCGTGTTTGTCGGCCTCAACCTGATCCAGAGCGCCTTCACCGGCTTCTGTCCGGCGGAACGTTTTTTCAAGGCGGTTTCCAAATCGAAGTGAGATACGCACGCTTTTCAGGGGTTCTCCGACTATTCGTTCCGCGGCCGGAGTCTTCAACACCCCGAAGAAAAGCCGGGGAACGAATGAGCCCGGCCATGAATTCGAAAGTGCGGAAAAATGCTTGCCCTTTCCAATTTTAGTGTGCATAGAAGTCCACTTTCTTTCCCCCGATTGCGGGAACAACAACCACTCAAGATCTTTTGGAGATTTCCTATGGGAACCGGACGTAAATTCAACAAAACCAATATCACCCGCCCCCGCAAAGGCGGCGCAGCCAAAATCAACCGTCAGAACACCCAGCGCAAACGCCTGATTGGTCTGGGCATGGATGAAGCCGAAGTGGCGAAACTGAACCCGAAAGAAGTGCGGGATATCCTCAAGGCCCCCGCCAAAGTGGCCGCCTCCAACTGAAGTTCTCCGCCCCAACGCCCGTCTTTAGGAAACTGTTTTATGATTGAATCCGGAAAAACCTACGTGGTGATGGGTCTGCTTGATGCGGACTCGATCGCCTTCGCTATCGGTAAAACTCTTGAATCCTTTGGGGCCAAGGTTATATTCACCGTGCAGAGTGAGCGGATGAAGAAAATTTTCTTCGACCGCAGCAAATCCCTTACCGAAGAAGACCGCAGTTACCTGGACATTCGCTTTTGCGATGTCACCAATGATGACGAAGTGAAAACACTGTTCGACGGCATTGACGGCTCCATTTCCGGTTTGGTGCACTCCATTGCCTACAGCAATCCCAAGACCTGCCTGGGCGAGGAATTCCACACCGACGCCTATGACGACCTGATGAAAGGGTTTCAGATTTCCGCGGTGTCCCTGGCCACAGTGACCCGTTACGCACAACCTAAAATGACGGAAGGCGGTTCCGTGGTGACTCTGACCTTCGCCTCCGAGCGCGCGTTCGCGTTTTACAATTGGATGGGCGTAAACAAAGCCGCACTGGAAGCGGTGGTTCGCGGACTGGCCCGCCGCCACGGCAAAGACAAGGTGCGCGTGAACGCGGTGTCCGCAGGACCTGTATTCACCATTGCCGCCAAACACATTCCCGGATTCGAGGAACTCGGAAACACCTGGGCAAAATCCAGTCCCCTCAACTGGGATCCCAAAAAAGCCCAGGGTGAAGTGGCCGGCGCGGTGGCCTTCCTGCTGGGTCCGTATTCCAAGCAAATCACCGGACAGACCCTCCACGTGGACGGTGGCGCCTCCATCATCGGCGGCGAACTGCTCCCCCACGAAGTGAACTGAAGCCGCTTTTTCGAAAACGCACACGCTTTCACTCCACCTTAACCACGAAAAAACGCCCCGCATTTCCGCGGGGCGTTCTCGTTGAAGAGTCAGAAGTCAGAGGTCAGAGGTCAGAGGTTAAGAGTCAGAAGTCAGAGGTCAGAGAGTGAGATAGACATTCTTGTCTGTCGCTCCGGGAGGATCATTGGGACCGGAAAAGAAACCGGAGGTCGGAGGTCAAGTCAGCGCCGCCACGGATGGCCATTCGACCACGCGTTCCGCGTGACAAGCTGTGCAACCAGAGACGTGTGGCGGCGGTCAAGGGCAGCTTCGCTGCGTCATGGGTCATTGGGAAAATGTAGCACAAATGCCCTCTGACGCGGCTCCGCCGCTCCTGACTCATGACGCAGCGCAGTTGCCCATGACGCGGCCCCGCCGCTCCTGACCCATGACGCAGCGCAGATGCCCATGACGCGGCCCCGCCGCTCCTGACCCACATGACGCAGCGCAGAA
>JBBDRC010000118.1:0-6988 GCA_040905625.1 Kiritimatiellia bacterium | reverse complement strand
CTGGTTGATGAGCGCGAGGTGATTGCGGGCTTCGGTGCGCAGGGTGGTGAGCTGTCTAAAGTCGAGGCGGTCGAGGAGATCGTAGTGTCCGGCCTGGCGGATGACGTTGTACAGGTCGCGGGCGTTGTCGAGGGCCCGGACAACCTCCAGCATGTGTCCGCGTTCTTTAATTTGGCTGATCTGTCGGGAAAATTCCTCGGCGTTGTCGAGGTTGAAGTGGAAGAGGGCGTCCTGAATCTGTTCGATTTCGGCTTCAATCTCTTCGACGCTTTTGAAGAGATTGGAATAATTTTCGAGTTCGTCGCCGAGTTCGCTCTGGAGTTCGTCGAAATAGGCTTTGTTGGTCTTATCGAATTCGGCCTGGATGTCGGCGAAGTCGACCACATAGCCGTAGCGGAAATTTTTATAGGTGCGGTTCACCCGGGTGAGGGCCTGGAGCAGATTGTGGGCGCGGATGAGTCGGCCGAGGTAGAGTTTTTTCAGGCGGGGAGCATCGAAACCGGTGAGCAGCATGTTGTAGACAAAGAGCAGATCAATTCGGCCGGCTTTGAAATCCTCGATCAACTCGTCCCGCTCGTCTTTGGTGCCGGCATCATGGAGGATGAGGGCGGCGGTTTTGGGAGCGAAATCACGGGGCCTTTGTCGGTAATCCGGATTGGGATTGTCGGCGGCAAGGTCCAGGGCCGGGTCCAGAGAAGGAAACGGAATCGGCTGGGAATCCGGTTTGGCAGGATGCAGGGCGGAAAAAAGCTCAGCCATTTTGCGGGCCTGGGCGGCCGAATCACAAATCACCAGGGCCCCGATATCCGGCTCGTTGTGGGTGCGGCGGGCCTTTTCGAAATCGTTGAGAATGTAGTTCAGCATGGGGCGGACAAAGTTTTCGTGGGCGTAAACGGTTTCACGGTTTTCCCGGCCCTGCAATACCTGAATTTGTTCGAGGGTCTGCTGAAGGGTCAGTTTGTATTCGGTGGCGATTTCCTCGCGGAGGAGACGCAGGGTGTAGCCGTCGGCGATGGAGGCGTTGTAATAGTATTTGTGAATATAATCCCCGAAAAGGGCGCGGGAATTATGATCGCTCCCGAGCAGAGGGGTGCCGGTGAGGCCGATTTTGATGGCGTTGGGGTCGGATTCTTCGAGATTGGCGAGGAAACTGCCTTTAGGGTTGTAGCTGCGGTGAACTTCATCGAGAAAGTAGATGCGCTGCAGGCTGAGGTCGTAATCCCGGGCGCGGGTGACATCGGGATCGTCCTGAAATTTTTGGATATTGACCACGGTGATTTCGTGTTTTCCTGCGTGATTGTGCACAGCGCGGTTGGATTTGATATCCTTGGCGAACTGCTCGCGGCTGTCGATGGGGTGGACAATCAAACCCCGGCCGGCAAATTCACGGCTGGCCTGAACGAGCAGATCGATACGGTCCACGATGAAATAAAACTTGGGAATCACCCCCCGTGCCTGCAGCCGATCCGTAAGGAAGCGCACATTGTAAAAGGCCAGGGCGGTTTTGCCGCTGCCCTGGGTGTGCCAGATAATCCCTTTTTTGATCCCGCGCTCCAGGGTGCGGTCAATGGCCCGGCTGGCAAAGAGCTGGGGATAGCGCATGATATGCTTTTCGAAGCCGTGTTCTTTGCGCACGTAGGCGATGCCGTAGCGGAGCAGGAAGCAGAGACGTTCCCGGCAGAACAGGGAACTGCTGAGCCGATTGGTGGGAGTGTCGGGATCCAGGTTGGTGGCGTATTCGGGTGAGTGGTGGAGGGCGTGGAGATTGGTGTCGGCCAGAATGCCGTCCCGGTTGTTGGGTTTTTTGACTTCGATGAACACCAGGGGTATTCCATTGATCAGCAGGGTGATGTCCGGGCGGAATTCCTCGTTGCCGTTGATGCAGGGCAATTCCGTCACCACATGAAAGCTGTTGTTGTCAAAATTTTCGAAATCAATCAGACGGAGGCCGTGGGGTTGGATCAGCCGTTCATAAAAGGCGCGTCCGAGATCCTCGTTTTCCAAGAGCAGGCTGATTTCCCGTTTAAGCCCATGGACCAGGGGCGGGGGGATGTCCGGGTTGATTTTCAGGATGGCTTCTGAAAACAGCTCCGGAAAGATATTGGTGTCACGGTCCCATTTTTCATGTTTTAAGGAAACGTAGGTGTAGCCCAGGCGGGTGAGGTGCACCAGGGCGGGGATTTTGACACGTGAATCCTCATTGAACGTCATACATTCTTGGCTATGCAAGATCAGCGGATTGTCAATGCCGGAGGCGCGCTACGCGCGGGGAGAAATCGGAGATGGTGAGATAGGAGTCAGAAGTCAGAGGCCAGCTCCGCCAACGACGGAGTCGAAATATGAGGGAAGAGACTGAACCTCAAAAGCGCAAGCAGGCGTGCGCACTCCAAATTTACCGAATGAGACCTGTGTCGGCGGTCAAGGGCAGCTTCGCTGCGTCATTTAGTCATTTGTCACTGGGAAATTGTGTTACCAGTGACAAATGACTCCTGACCATTGACATCTAACACGAAGACCGCTTTAACGACTTTCGACACCGGAAAGTCTGCGTTTGCGAATCCATTCGATTAACCCGATGAGCAGCATGCCCGCCAGCATCAGCAGGAGCGCGATCGCGAAATCGCGGTTCAGTTCCGGGAGGATCAGTTTGTCTTCGAGCACGAGGATTTCGCCGTCGCGCACCATGATGTTTGTGGCCTCTTTCCAGGGAAAGAGCTTGCGCAGGGAGCCGATCATGAATCCGATCAGGGTGGCCACCGCCAGGTGATGCCAGCGGTGCAGCAGCCAGCTTAACAGGCGGGTGAAGGCCAGCAGACCCAATACCGCGCCGAGGGCGAAGGGGGTGAGGGTGAGTACATCCAGTTCTTTGACCGAGGCGATGGCGGTGTCGTATTTGCCCAGAATCAGCAGGATAAATGATCCGGAAATGCCGGGAAGAATCATAGCGGTAATAGCGACAGCTCCGCAGAGTGTGTGGACTAAAAAGGTGGAGGGCAGTTGATCGACGGGGGCCACGGTCACCGCCAGGTAGCCGATGAGAGTGCCCAGGATCAGCCCGCCCGCACGGCGCGGGGTCCAGGGCACATCGCGTGCCAGCAGAACGGCGGAAGCCAGGACCAGTCCGAAAAAGAAGGAGTACAGAAAGAGCCGCTGATGCTCGTAGGCGTGGTGGAGGGCTCCGGCCAAAGACAGCACAGATGCGGCCAGCCCGGCGGCGAGCAACAGCAGAAACTGCCAGGGAATCTGGACGAACACCGCTTTGAGGTCAAAGCGAAGCACTTTCCGGACCAGGGTGACATCAAAGGATTTAATTGCATCAAGAAGGTCCTGATAAATCCCCATAATAAAGGCCATGGTGCCGCCGGAAACCCCCGGTACAATGTCGGCGGCTCCCATGCAGACACCGGTGAAAAAGATATAAAGACGTTCGGACCAGGAAGAGGGCTTGGAAGTGGACATGCAGGAGAAAGGGGGAGGGGGGTTGGAGTCTTGTGGGATAAAATGACAGGGTCTGGTGTTTTATCATTCGTAATCCTAATCGTTCTCGTAATCGTAATCGGAAATCATGTTTCGTGTTTTTGATTACGATTACGCGCAGGATTACGATTAGGATGTGGGAATGATGTTCGGATGCGGATGAATTCCGCCTGTGAGGGTTACATTTAATTCACGCGCTGTGGGTTGTAAAACCCAAAGCGAGATTTAAAGAATGTTGCGTTTGGTGATTTTAGATTCCGGCCGGAGAGGGTATCCTGATTCCATGACTGCAAAAATTTACTTTTACTCTCTCCTCGTTCTCGGATGCCTGGGGGCGGGAGGCTTCGGAAGCCTGTGCGCGCAGGAGGTCTGGCGTGACTCCCGGGAACCCCTTTCGGAGCTGGTGGAGTTGCGGAATGAGAAAGCCACCCTGCCTGAATCCAAATGGATGGGACGGGATCAGCGGAAAGTGGATCGGGAAATGGACAAAATCAAAGATAGGCTGCTGAAGGTGCTGGAACGGTCTGAACTGACCACGCAACGCGATGTCTATGAGGCGGTGGTAAGGGAAAAAGAAGCCCTGCGGCTTGAGCTTCGGGAATTACGGGAACGGCGGATCAGTGCCCCGGATCAAAAGCCCGCACACCAGGTGTTCACCAAAACGCGGGAAGATTACGATAAGGACATTGCCGCGGTCGAAGAGAAAATCCGGGTCTTGGAGCGTGAACAGGAAACGCGGGTTACCGAACTACAGAACGAATATGCGGAAATGGGAATCGAGTTGAAGCGGGAGCAGATCCTGTTTTACCTCTCCAGCATATCCGGAGATGATATCATGGCCATGAGTTCGCTGTTCCATCATACCCGTGAAATCAACCGGCAACTGGAGGAACTGATTAAAGCCAATCCGGGAGATCTTGAGTCCTCGCGCCGCTATTATGGCGTGCATGTGGTTTTGTTGGAGACCATGAAGCACGCACACGAAAAAATGGTGGAGAAGATCGATCAGCAGTATTTAACCGCTCTGTCGGAACTGGAGCAGAAAAACGGACAACTGATGGAGCAAACGGAGAAACTCATCTCCCGGTCGACCGTGGAGGAGCAGGATCTCCTCCTGCGCAACCGGCAGTTGCAAGAACTGACCTCCCGCACTTTGGTGGCCTACCGCGGGCATTTGGATCAGGTGCGCACGCAGGTGTCGGAGCGGCTGGACAAATTAAAACGCCGACACGAAATCGCCGCCAATTCCTACGCCACTCTCCGGGTCTCCACGGCCCTCGCGGCCCAGATTGAACAACTGATGAATGAATTAAACACTCTCCAGGGAATGCATTTGCCAGCCATGCTTCCCTTCGAAAACGAAGTGCTTGAAGAGAAATTCAAGGCGGTCACGAAGGAATTGGAGGCGGCGCGGTAGAAGAGGGGCCACTGGAAGATACGGGGGTGTCCGCTCCTAATTGAATCAGGACATTGGCGCCGTTCGAGGGAATGATTTCCAGAGAGGCGTTGCTGGAAAGAAGCTGCTCGGTTTCCATCACATCCATCACAGCCTCCAGGATTTCCGGATCCTCTGCGGCGATGGTATTCAGGGTCTCCCCCACGATGCGGGGACGGGCGGCCTTGGCCTCGGCCATTTTGGTGGAAACCTTTTTGGAGGTTTCGCTTCGAATGAGTCCCACCCGGTTTTCGCCGTCCTGTTTCATGGCGCTGGTCACCTGCACCAGGCGCTTGACCACTTTTTCGGTGATGTTTTCCACCATCAACTCGTCTGTAAAGGCCACTTTCCGGATATACACGGAGCCCAGGCGGTAGCCCCACTTTTCGGAGAGTGGGGAGACGGTTTCCCGCACGGTGCGGCTGAGACTGTGGCGGTCCTCAAGCATTTTTTCCATCTCCAGATTGCTCAGCACTGAAATGGTGGCACTGGTGACATTCGCGTCCAGGGAGGCTTCAGGATTGCTGTTGGTGAACAGGTAGGCGACCGGGTCCATGACCTGTTTTTCGTACCAAATTCCCACGCCCATGGGGGTGCCTTCCTCGGAGTTCACCATCAGTTTGCGTAAATAATGCTGACGCAGGGCTGTGTCCACTTTGTAATTTTTGCCGAAGAAAGGAAACAGCAGGGCCTTGGGCCCGAACTTGAACATGGGAATGTGGAGTCCGGGTTCCTGGAGGGTGCCCACCACTTTGCCGAAGAGGGTGAACACCTGCGCTTCGCATTCATTCACGATGGCGAAAAAGCCGAAGAGATTCGCGATTTTCAGAAACAGGGGGATGGCAACCAAACCGAGAATAAAACCGGGAATAAAGCTCATCGTGATGCCTCCGTTTTAAGACTCTCGTTCCCCAGCGTTTGTACAATGCGTTTGGTTCGTCCCAGCAGGGGAACCCGCATATTGCGGATGTAGGCCCGCAGGGCGGGGGACCCGCCGGTTTGTTTCACTTTGAGCAGGGTGGAGGCCAGCTCGCGGAGAGGAGCCACTTCGGCTTCGGCATTGTTGCTGGCGATATCCACAGCCCGTTTGCTCATGGTGATTTGTTGCTCGGCATCCGCGCGGGCGGTGCTGATATCCGCCGCGACCAAATTCCGGGTACTGTTGATGGCCGAAAGCGCGCGGTCGACCTCCGGGGGCGGATCGATTTCTGTGATCAGAGCCGCATCCAGTTGAATGCCATAGCGCTGAACCGTGGATTCGCACTGGGTTTCCATGTAGCTGTTGATCATCGGCAGGTTCTTACGCAGATCGTTGATGGATACCCCTTCTGAAAGCTCCACGGCGGTTCCGCTGGTGTTCACTTCCTCCTCTTCGCCGCCCTCGGTGGTGGCGACCAGAATGTCACTTCCTCTCGGATCGACAAAATTGGCGATCCGTTCCCGGAGCACCGAAACAAAATACCCCATCACATTTTCAAGCGGGCTGCTGACCCCGAACAGATAGGGATAGAGGTTGGATTCGCTGACCTGATAGCGGATTTGTCCGTTGACTCCGGTGGTCAAATTATCCTTGGTCACCGCCTCAATGGTGCTTTGGACTTTGGTCGGGTCCCAGGTGAGATCCACGGCCTGGGTGGCGATGTCCACTTTGTGGACTTTTTGCCAGGGCCATTTGAAATACGGGCCGCCGGGGCCGATCACCTGCAGGGCGGGGTAGGCATAACGGGCCGGATCCCCCTCGGAGGAGGGGGTTGTGGACACCTCAGGTTCACCGGGAAGCCGTCGCGCCCGGCCAAAACTGGTGATCACCGCGCGTTCATTCGGGCGGACCGTGTAAAAGCCGGACAACAATGCCCGGTACAGCCCGTAGAGCAACAAGCCAACAAACAGTCCAATTCCAAACATTCCAAACATAGGTCCTCCTTTTTCAACAAACTTTCATTTCGATACTCTTTTCGTATATGGGTACAAGGCTAAGTTGCTAATTTTACGAATTTCTAATCGTTGTACAATCCACCCCGCGCAGCGACTCCACCCCCGGGATCTCCACCGGAAGCGGTTTCCCCGCCTTTTTGC
>JBBDRC010000117.1:1458-7092 GCA_040905625.1 Kiritimatiellia bacterium | reverse complement strand
GCCGGGATCCGGCCAAACCGGAAGGTCATCCTTTTCGGGCAGGAACCCCTCGAGATGAGCCTGACACCGTTCACGCAGGTTTCGTTGAAGGTCGGGATTTGCCTTCAGCACCGGTAAGCGCAACAGATGGTGCGCGATCACGGGCAGGGCGGGGGCGGTGGAGGATACCGGAGTGGAATCGACCCGGTACACGGCGTGCCAGCCGCCGGGTTCGGACCGGGGAAGGGTGACGAGAGTTTGAATCAGTTCCGGCACGAGTTCCGGTGTGAACAGCGACAGAGCGGGAATCACCGCGCAGCACAGTTCCATCGACATCCCCCCGGTTTCCCCCGTAATTTCCCCCGTGGTTTCCCCTTGGGTTTCCAGTGCGTCATCCCGAATCCAGGGACCCGTGAAGGGGCTCGCCGGGGGTTCGATCACATCCAGAAGCCGTTCAATGGCGATGCCGGTGCGGGGATCATGATACTCCGTTGGCAGCCGTTCCATCCACCGGGTCCGCTTTTCAAATTCCGGGAGCAGCAGTTTTTCCGGATTTCCCGCATGTTCGGCATGTTCCTCCAGGCGGGCCACCAGCGATTCGGGGGTTCCTGATTGTATTCCCAGGACAAAATACAGAGTGTCGCCAACGGTCTGTTGCCGGAGGCCGACCACATCCCCCTCGAAGCTTAGAATCTGCACGTCTCCGTGCCGCTCAGCCGTCCGGTCGGCGGCGAACAGTTCAGGACGTGCCCGTGCGGGGATTTTCCCGATCACCAGCCCCGGGGCCAGGTGGAGCAGGTCGTAGGTTTGACCGTTGTTAAAGGTGAATTGAAACCCGCAGTGCAGGAGTAAAATCGATTCCTCCTCGATATCCACACCCAATCCGGGTTCAAATCTCCAACTCCCTTCGCGTGGTTTCAGGGATCCGTGGGTGCTGTGGGTTTGAAACCGGTGGCGAAGGATTTCGGCACGGTCACCCGACAGGGGGCCGAGCGGAAAATTTTCAAACCAGTGCGGTGAATAGCTGTGGGTGTCGAAAATCAAAATAGGGTCCTGTGAAGTATCGGGTTAGCCTCTGCGAATTTCGGAACCAAGGAACCGGATTTGGATCCGGTACACTTTTTTCTCGCGACACTGAATCATTCCGGTCGTCAGGTCGAACTTTTCCGGAATTTCAATGCGATGTAAATCGATGACCGCCCGATAGCCGCGTTCCGAGAAAATGTCAATCAGCATGGACATGGCCAGAGTGTCGTCCAGTAAAGGGTTCTCGCTGTTGATAAAGGACATACCGGTGATGGCGTGCCGTTTGACGATGGGGAGCAGTTTATGGTCGGCGAATTCGAGGACCTCCCTGAACAGATCCGGATGATCCATGGCATAGGCATCCAACCGGTTGACCAGTTCCTGGCGGGCATGCACCACGATTTCCTGCGCCAGCGGGATTTTCCGCATCAGATCGAAGGTGAGAGGATCGAGTTCCAGCGAGCTCTGGTACTGCAATTCACGTTTGATGTTCTCCTCCACTTCGGGGATGGTTCCCTGAGCATTGATGAAGTGGTAAAAGAATTTCTCCTTCAGGGAGGTCAAAGCCTGCCAGGTTTGCTCCTTGAACACCTGATAGCGTCGGCGGGCGGTTTCCTGCTCCAGGTCGGTGGCGCGCACCTCCAACAGGTCCCCGATTCCGGAGGCCAGCACCTCCTCGTTGTGCCTGAGAATATCTTTTCCCCTCTGAATTTGCCGTTCCACGCTGACCGCCTCCTCCACAAACAGAATCACCACATGAATGGTCGGTTTGCGGAATTGTCTGGCCAGGGGCGTGGTGTGATGACTCCGCCAAAGCTCGTTCATCTGGTGGGTCAGCAGCTTGAGGCATTCCACCTGCACGGTGGTGCGGGGAAACCCGTCCAGAATGACCCCGTCCCGGTATTCAGGTTTGAGGAGTTCGCGGAAGACGATATCCACCACTTCGCGGTCACCCACCATACCGCCATGGTTTTTGACTTTTTCCGCCTGCGGACTGGTCAGCAGGCTGCTGACCACAATAGGCTCGCAGGTGAGGCCGCGCAAATTGCTGATAAAACGGGTTTGGGTGCCTTTACCGGATCCGGGTGCTCCCCCCAATAGAATCAGCTCTTTTGGAAACCGGAGTTGTTCGATGCCGAACTCCTCGAGAAGCCCCTCCCAGGCGGTGCGGAAAATAACCTGGGCATCCTTGATCTCCAGGTCCTGAGGATTGACGGGTTTGGTTGATGGGCTCTGCATGATTACTTTTCGCTTTGAAAGTGAATAAGGTATCCCAGATCGTGAATCTGTTCCATGATCGTAACCACCTCGTTGTAGGGCGTTGCCGGATCGACGCGGATCACCACGGTTTGTTCGCCGGGGGAGGAGGCGGGTTCCAGATTTTCAAGGTTCACCTGCCTGTCTTCCAGCCGCAGCGTGATCCCTTCGGATGCGGAGGGCCCGGGCGAAGGCGCGGGTGCGGTCGCAGGGTTGGATTCCGGGGGAAACAGCTCGGACTGGATTTTATGCGGGGGAGGGGGAGGCGGCATGTCGACTTCGGAATCCGGGGAATGACGGCATCCCGTCAGGCAGAACACACACAGAAACACAAGAAAACAGATAAACCGGGGGATGGTAAAGGAATTAATCATATGAAGCGGTACTTTTGCCCATTTCCGCCGCTATAGTCAAGTTGAATGCAACCGGGACATTCCCCATCCTTTCAATTGAAAGGATGGAATTTCACTGCACATACTGTCCTGTTTCGAAACAGGAAGTGAAGAAACCGCAAAGGCCATCCACCTTTACAAAATCTGGTTTTGGAAGAATTCGAGGATTTCGCCGCAGGGGCAGTTGACAAAGGAGATGCGGACGGGGACGGGGCCCTGGTGCGTGTTGATCTCGGCATCTTTCGGGGCCATACGTTCGGTGGCGCCTGCGTCGAGTGCCAGGGCGTGAATGCCGTCGCAATCGTCGGTGCGGAGGGCGATGTGGATGATGCGGCCTTCGGAGGGGGCATCGGCGTCTCCGCCCTCGAAGACTTCGAGGTAGTTGCCGTCGCCGACATCAAGCATGGCCGCGCGTTTGGGGACCTCGTGCCAACTGCGTGCGGTGTGGATGCCGAGCTTGGCATAAAAGGCGAGGCAGAGATCAAAGTCGACGACTTTGATGGCGGTGTGGTGGAAGCCGGAGATGGTCATTTGTTGAGTGGTTGAGTGGTTGAGTGGGGAATTGGGGATTTGGTTGAGTGGTTGATTGGGGAATTGGGGAATTGGGGAATTGGGGATTTGGTTGAGTGGTTGGGTGGGTGGGTGGTTGAGTAGTTAAGTGGTTGGGTGGGGAATTTGGAAATCGGAAATTTGGGATTTGGGAAAAATGGAAAATTGGTGCCTAACACCTAACAACTATCAACCATCAACTAAATCACCAATCCCCCATAAACACGTTCATGCCGTTGGTGGAGGCTTTTTTGTAGACGAGTTCGAGGGCGTCGAGAAAGCGTTCCTCGCCCCGCCACATGGGAAAATGTCCGAGGTGTTTGGAGAGGGCCCCGGGGCTGGGGGGGATGCGGATGTCGCCGAGGTTGTCCTCGTTGACATTGCCGCCGTTCCAGAAATGGGTGACTTCCTGCGTGAAGGCGCGTCCGACTTCGCGGGGACCGCTGTGCAGCTCCAACTCGAGGTAGGGGGCTTTCTTTTTAGAAGTCCGTTTAAGGCTGGATCCGATTTCGCAGATCAGTTTTTCGCGTTCGAGTCCGCGCAGGCGCATAAAAAGGAAGGGGTCCCTGTCGAATTCCTCGGCCAGGATGTAATACACGGAGATAATGTGCCGACACAGTCCGTTTCCGCCGCAGGTGCAGGAGGTTTCAAGGTCTTCAATGTTTTTGGGGAACAGGCCGATGCCCTGTTCTTCAAACACTTCCTCTATGGATTCCGGCATTTGCCCGGAGAGGAGTTTGGCTGCGAAAATGGCCTGGCTGGAGAGAATTTTGGACAGTTTGCCCCACTGTTTTTCGGGGGCGGGCTTGAATTTGATTTCGACTTTATGCGGTTTTTCGCGGGAGCCCTGCACCACGGCGGATACGGTTCCGCTCTCGATTTTGAGGGCGAGGACCTGTCCGGCCTGGGCGTAGGCGCGTCCACGGGGGAGTTCGGCTCCCATGTAGTGGTTTTCAAGCACGGCCATCCACCGTTTGGTCCACCAGTTTTTGCCGACTTTCCGGCTTTTGGTCTGGGCACGGATGCCTCCGTGGGCGGTGAGGGGTCTGGAGCCCCGTGATTGTGTTTCTGACATGATTCTGTTCCGTTTCGTTTATGGATAAATAGGATTATTCGCCGATAGCGTCTTTCTGCAGTTGGAAGAGGCTGCGCAGATCATCGGTGGAGAGTTCGGTGAGCCAGCCTTCGTCGCTGCCGACGATGCTGTCGGCCACGCCTTTTTTGTGGTCGATCATTTCATCGATCCGCTCTTCCAGGGTGCCGGTGCAGAGGAATTTGTGAATCTGCACGTTTTTGGTCTGGCCGATACGGTAGACCCGGTCGGTGGCCTGGTCCTCCACCGCGGGGTTCCACCAGCGGTCGTAGTGGAACACGTGGTTCGCGCGGGTGAGGTTGAGACCGGTGCCGCCGGCTTTGAGCGAGAGCACAAAGATGTGGGGGCCGTTGGGGTCCTCCTGGAAGCGTTCGATCATGTTGTCCCGCGCTTTTTTGGTGGCGCCGCCGTGCAGGAAGATGACTTCCTGTCCGAAGGTTTCCTGCAGGTGCTGCTGCATGATTTTCCCCATTTCCACAAACTGGGTGAAGATAAGGGCGCGTTCGTCCAGTTCGATAATTTCCTCGAGCATCTCGGTGAGACGCGCGAGTTTCCCGCTGCGGTTGCTGTAGTTGGACTTCTCGCTGAGGTACTGGGCGGGGTGATTGCAAATTTGCTTGAGTTTGGTGAGAGTGGCCAGCACCAGACCTTTGCGTTGAATGCCGTCGGAGGAGTCGAGGGCGGTTTCCACATCGGTGACCAGATTCTGGTAAAGGGCGGCCTGCTCCTTGGTGAGGTTGCAGTACACCTTCATTTCCATTTTGTTGGGAAGATCCTTGATGATGCTCTTGTCGCTCTTGAGGCGGCGGAGAATGAAGGGGCCGCTCAGTTTTTTCAGGCGGTCGATGACATCCTCGTCCCGATTGGCCTGGATGGGCAGCAGAAAGTTCTTTTTGAAGTCGGTCTGGGTGCCGAGGAACCCGCGGTTGAGAAATTCCATGATGGACCAGAGGTCGCCCACATTGTTTTCGATGGGGGTACCGGTAAGGGCAATGCGATATTCCGATTTGATGGAACGTGCGGAGCGGGCCTGTTTGGTTTTCGGATTTTTAATGTTCTGCGCCTCGTCCAAAATGGTTCCGGCCCAGTCGATGGTCTTGAGAATTTCAATATCCCGGTGCAACAGCGAGTAGCTGCTGATGACGATGGCGAAATTTTCCGCATCTTTTTTGAAGGCGGCGCCTTTATTCCGATTGACCCCGTGGTGAACGAGAGCGGGAAGATCGGGGGTGAAGCGGGCGGCTTCTTTCTGCCAGTTTCCGGTGAGGGAGGTGGGGCAGATAATGAGGTAGGGTTTGCGGTTGCCGTTTTCCCAGTCCTGCTGAATGAGGGTGAGGG
>JBBDRC010000117.1:0-1358 GCA_040905625.1 Kiritimatiellia bacterium | reverse complement strand
ATGAGGTAGGGTTTGCGGTTGCCGTTTTCCCAGTCCTGCTGAATGAGGGTGAGGGCCTGCACGGTTTTTCCCAGACCCATATCGTCGGCGAGGCAGGCCCCGAGTCCCCATTTTTTGAGGAAGGCGAGCCAGGAGAAGCCGCGCAACTGGTAGGGACGAAGTTCACCTTTCAGCCCCTTGGGTGCGTCGAGTTCCTCGAAACTGGAGGAGCCCTGGAGCTGATCCAGGAAGTCGGAGACCCAACCGGAGGCTTCGATCCCGTCGAACTTGAAATCCTCCGGTGATTTCGCGGAACCCAGCGCCATCTGCACCACGTCGCGCAAAGTGGCTTTGGCTTTGTGCTCGTTGGAGGTGAGATTGAGGGCGCGGTCGATTTCCTTTTCGCCGAGTTGAATCCAGTGTCCGCGCATTTGCACCAGCGGAATCTGCGATTTGGCCAGGGAAGCCAGTTCCTCGCGGGTGACTTTTTCGCCGCCAAGGGTGACCTGCCAGTCGAAATCGAGCACATGATCGAGGCTGAACGAACTGAGCTTTTTGCCTTTGGCGGTGCTCACGCCCGTCAGAATCGCTTTCGTTCCCAGACGTTGGCGGGTGCCGCGGGGCGTCCACCACGCGGGGGTAAGCGCGCCGAATCCGGCCTGTTCCAGCGCCAGAGTGCGGTCGGTCAGAAATTCGTAGGCGCCATCCGTGTCGACTTCATAGCCCGTGGGGGCATCCTGGTGAAGGCTGGCTTCGATCCGGGGACAAATAGTGCTGGCGATTCCAAGGGAGGAGAGCAGGAATTCCTTGGCGTCGAAGTACTCCGTATTGAGGACCTTGGCCTCGGCTTCGCTGGGACTCCAGACATGTTCGGAGGGGATCAACAATTCCGGGTCGTTATAGGATTGCAGAAAATACTCGATCTTCCAGGTGGCACCGTCCGAATTTTCACCCGCTTTCAGGGGCGGCGGCTCGTTCAGCTTCAGACAGAGCCGGAAGGGGGTGTTGGTGGAGAGGGAGATCGGTTTGCGCCACTGCCGGACTTGCCGATAGAGTTCCTCGAGATCGTCTTTGTCGTCGGGCAAAAAGGGTTCTTCGGTGACCAATGCGTTCAGCCAGTGGTCGTGCATGCTGTCGAACTCGGTTCCGGGATCCCCGAGAAAGCTCTTGGGCCAACTGGACTGCTGCTGGGTGAAGATGGAGTAGCGGGCCAGGTAGTCCACGATCTGGGTGATCAGGCCCTTGACCATGGTGGCGGGATAAAGCTTGGGGAGGTCCGGTTCGGCTTTCAGAGACTGCATGCAGCCACAGGCGTGGGGCATGGCCTCGATGAGTTCGTTTAAATAGTCCAGGTCACTGCCCAGAAAAATGGGTTCCCA
>JBBDRC010000116.1:0-7123 GCA_040905625.1 Kiritimatiellia bacterium | reverse complement strand
AGATTCCCCTTATCTCTGTCGACCGCGAACTGGAACACGCCCATGCCGATTTCGTTGGCACCGACGACGAGCGCATCGGGGAAATGGCCGCCGAAGAACTCATCCGGCTCGGCCACACCCGGCTGGGTCAGATTGCAGGCCCCGACGCCGTGACGACCGGCCGGCGGCGACGGCGCGGTTTCGAACGCGCCGTGGAAAAAGCGGGCCTGAGCTGCAGAACCATTATCTCTCCAAAATTCGATGAAGGGTTGGAGGTCATTCCCGACCTTCTCGCATCCCCGGACCGCCCCACCGCCGTTTTCGCCGCCAACGATGTTCTGGCCTCACAAACCTATCAGGTGGCCCTCCAAATGAACCTTCACATCCCCGGCGATCTTTCCGTTATCGGATGCAGCAACCTCTCCATCAGCCGGCTGTTGTCACCTGAACTGTCCACCTTTGAACATTTCCCGGGTAAAATCGGCACCGAGGCGGCAAAGCTCCTTTTGGACCGTTTGGATAAAAAACACAACGACAGCGATTTACCCGTTGTCCCCCGCCGGACGCTGATCATGCCGGAATACATCGCACGCGGTTCCACAGCCGCCCCGCACCGCACCTGATAAGCGTTCATCCCGTCATAACCCGCTACACGCCTAAGGCGTGCTTTCGCCAGCAGCATCGCCCATCCGGTTCCCATCCACTGGAGGAGCTTTTCTCCTCCGGCCATCGAAAGGCATGGGTGTTTGAACAATTAAATATTGAAATATCGATCATATTCGCTTAAAAGCGATCACATTTACTGGGTGCGTCATGATAAACTCCAAAAAAAGCCTGGATCAAAAACTGGACCGTATTCATGCGGGTAAAGACACCCGCAGAGACTTCATTATTGCCGATGCCAAGGATGCCGATATGGCCTTTGGTATTATGGCACCGGGTCCCAATCTGGTGGGAAGCTGCCCGCATGGCTTCGATATCCGGCAGGGCTGTTACAAGACACTGGACGATTACCTGAAACAGATCCGTGCGGTGATCAAACAGCAGTTGGTGGACATTGTTCTGCTCTCCGCCTCCAACCTGGAACGTTTGGCCATGCAGGAGAAGCTGTTTCAGAATTCACCGATTACCCCCGCCGCCAGGGCGAATGACACCACGGATGTATGGGCGGTTCGGGGTGGAAAATATCCCGTTCATCCCTCGCGCCATTTCCGAACCGCCACCCTGGACCATATCAAGTACGGACGTTTGGAAGCCAACCACCAGCGTCCCCACATCGGCGCCGACCTGGGCCTGTATTCCATCACCTTCACCAACGATCTGGACTGGGACTACGCCGCGCTGGAGGCCTTCCATGATTTCCGGATCGAGGCCGAGAAAAAGAAATTCCGCTACTTTCTGGAGGTGTTCAATCCCAACGTGAATCCCGGATTTGACCCCAAAGAGGTGGGGGCATTTCTGAATGACAATATTATCCGCTGTCTGGCGGGGGTGACGCAAGCGGGGCGTCCGGTGTTCCTGAAAATTCCTTATAACGGACCCGGACCGCTGGAGGAACTGGTCTCCTATGATTCCTCCTTGGTTGTGGGGATTCTCGGGGGCAGTGCGGGGACAACCCTGGATGCGTTTCAGTTGATTCACGATGCTCAGAAATACGGGGCAAAAGTCGCGCTTTATGGACGTAAAATCAATCTCTCAGAGTATCCGTTGGCTTTCATTCAGTATTTAAGGCGGATCACCCTGGGGGAGATTGATCCTGTGGAGGCGGTGAAGGCGTATCACAGCGAGTTACATACAGCCGGAATTCCAGCCCATCGTTCTCTGGAGGAGGATCTCACTCTTCAAGCCAACAAACAAAGCTATTCCTGACCCATGAAACGATCTGAAATCAACTGTATTTTCCGCGAGGCCACCGCCTGTTTTCTCCGTCACGGCTGGGCCCTGCCGCCGAAACCACGCTGGGACATCACCGACTTTGGTTTGGATGATTTTGAGCATTTCGGGCTGGTGCTCATCAACCTCGCGGAGGAGCCGGAGTACTGCGAAAAACTGATGTATGCCCGAAAAAATCAGCGTACTCCCGCGCATACCCATCGGGTAAAAAAAGAAGATATCATTTGCCGACACGGGCGGCTGTGCCTACGGTTATGGCAGGGCTGCCCCGACGATGCGGATTCGGCGGAATGTTTTGAGTTAAATGTGAATGGCGAACCGCGCTCCCATACAAACGGAGATGTGTTGACTCTGGAGGCGGGGGAGCGGGTCTGTCTGGTGCCGGGAGTGTATCACGAATTCTGGGCGGGGGAGGATGACACCATTATCGGCGAGGTCTCCACCGCCAATGATGATGCCACTGACAACGTGTTTGTGCGCGGGGATATCGGGCGTTTTCCGGGCATAGAAGAGGATGAGGCCCCCGGGGTTCGTTTGATCAGTGAGGTGTGCGTATGAACCCGGCGGTTGCGCAATCAATATGGGGGATGGTCCCGCAGAATTGGGAGGGCAGGTGGAAATACCTTCAGAACACGGTGTTCCGGACCACTACTCCGCCCGATTGACCATCCAAGCGCTGAACACCCCGATCCAGTCCAGCAGCAGGACCTGATCCGATTCATCCAGACCCAGTTGTCCACACTGGTCAAAGGCCAGACGGAGACAGCGCAGCCATTCCTGCCGTGCATTTTCATCGATGGCGAAGGGGAGATGCCGGGCCCTCATGCGGGGAGGCCCGTGCTTCCCGATGTAGACCTTAGGTCCACCCATCACCCCGCACAGAAATTCGGCCTGCTTTTCAGATGCCGCTTTCAACGCCGCCTTTTCCGTTGGAAACAATCCCGCGATGCGGGACTCTCCCAATGCCTGATACTGGATCCATGCCATTTCGTATAAGCGGTCCAGTCCAATTTTTTCATACAAGGAGGGAGCGGAGATTTGAGGCGGCCCTTGCGGAGGGGTATAGAGTTGATTCTGCATGTGTTTTCACGTATACTCCTGACATGGTAACACAAACGAATTCCCCGATTCTCCTTACCGGCGCCTCCGGGCTGCTCGCTCGCCATATCACCGCCCTTCTGGATCAGCGTCAACTCCCCTGGAAAGCGATCCATCACGGGGATCCCGGCTGGAAACCCAACCAGGGCATTTGCGATCCGGCCCTGCTGGAAGGCTGCGCGGCGGTGATTCATCTCGCCGGAGAACCCATCGCCGCCAGACGATGGAACGAGGAACAAAAACAACGAATTCGGCTTTCCCGCACCGAAGGAACCCGGGCGGTTGCGGAGGCCATGGCCGCCTGCGACTCCATGCCCCGCACCCTGATCTGCGCCAGTGCTGTCGGCTACTACGGGGACCGGGGAGAGGAAACCCTCACCGAAATTTCCGGAAAAGGAACCGGATTTCTGCCGGAGGTGGTCGCGGAATGGGAGGCGGCGGCCGCCCCCGCCCGCGAAGCCGGCATACGGGTGCTGCATCTGCGTCTGGGGGTCGTTCTGTCAACCGAAGGTGGCGCCCTGGCCAAAATGCTGCCCGTATTCAAGCTCGGTCTGGGAGGTCGTCTGGGAAATGGACGCATGTGGATGAGCTGGATTCATGTGGAGGATGCCGCGCGGGCCTTCGTGTTTGGCCTCGAACATTCCGAACTGAAAGGTGTCTTCAACCTCACCGCCCCCCATCCGGTGCGGAATGCGGAATTCACCCGAACCCTGGGTCAAATCCTCCACCGACCCGCCCTGCTGCCCGCCCCCGCCTTCGCGATCAAACTGCTGCTGGGCGAAATGGGCGAATCCCTGCTCCTCTCCAGCACCCGCGCCCTCCCCTCCGCCCTGGAAAAACACAAATTTCAGTTCAACTTCTCCGCTCTGGAACCCTGTCTCCGGGAGTTGTTGGGCAAAAGCGACTCAACTTCTTAGAATGTCAGGACTGTAAAGCACAGGCACTAAGGGTCCGTTCAGGAAATACTTGATTTCTTAGGCCGGACACCTCGGCGGGTTGCGCAAAGGCGCTTGTGAAGTCGGGCGGAGCCCTGCTGACCGATGAGCGGATCAAGCAGGCCATCCGGAATCGGATATAACTTAATCCTCACGCAGTTACTGCGGGATCCCGCATTCCGGTTTGACGATTCCTCCCGGCTCTGGAAAACCTTGGACCGATACCGCAACGGAAAGGCCGACTTCGACGACTACCTGATTTGGGGCCATGCGGAGGCCATGGGGGTGAAGCTTGAAACCTTTGACCGAAAATTGAAAAAAGAGATGTGAGCGACTTCGGGGCGGACGGGTACAAAATACCCGGAGGGGCGATGCTGAACCTTGGCCGACCGCACCCCGTCTTCCCACAACCGACAACCCACAATCCGTCAATATGAGAAGTCCATCCCTTGACTTTTTGATAAAATATGGTTTTATGGGTATATGAAGACCACACTCGAAATCCCTCAGGAATTGTTCAGGGACGCCAAATTCACGGCAGCCAAACGAGGCATTACTTTGAAAACGTTATTTACCGAAGCGCTTGAGGATAAACTCCGGGCACCGGACAAACCTCAGAGCCAAACCGCGTTCAAGTATTATGGAGCCTTGTCTAATTTGCATGAAGAAAACCGGATGATTCTCAAAGAAATCGAGTCCGAATTCGGACAGGTGGACGCCTCGGAATGGAAGTGATTCTGGATACCAACGCCCTGTCCGCCTGGCTGGATGGTGCCCCCCTTATTCAGCCTGTGCTGGAGGACATCCGTAAACTTTATCTGTCGCCAATCGTGCTTGGGGAGTATCGATTCGGGATTGCGGCCTCGCGGCATCGTTCAAAGTATGAAAAAGTACTCGAGGATCTTCTGGACGAAATCGATGTTTTGCCCTTGGATGACCGGGTGGCAAAAACCTATGCGGACATTCGAAGAGAATTGAAGACCAATGGAACGCCCATCCCTTGGCACGATATATGGATTGCGGCACAGGCCCGGTGTTTTAACCTGCCGGTTCTTTCGAAGGACAAACATTTCGATGCAGTCCCTCTCCTCAGACGCATCGGCTGGTGAATACACGGGACTGGACGCGGAACACAAAACCCGTCGCGTAGTGACGGTGAGAATATTCGCTGAACTCGTCACATGCGCCATGAGGATCTCTTCCAGAAGCTGAATCAAATCCCTGTGAATACCCTCCCAGGACTGGTTTAAATCCAGGCTGATGATTCTCACCGGATATCCAGACAAATCCACCCTGTGATCAAAACGTTCCCCCGCTACGTTTCTCCCCGTTTTGAAATCAGTTCACAGCACCAGCAGGGAACGGCGGGAGGTGTCGATTGGTGCCTTTCTCCCCGTTTTGAAATCAGTTCACAGCTGTTCCGGGTGGATTATGTGGAGGATGACCGGTGTCTTTCTCCCCGTTTTGAAATCAGTTCACAGCAGCAGTTGACGGCTCAGTACCGGCTGGCGGGGTGTCTTTCTCCCCGTTTTGAAATCAGTTCACAGCCGTTGACCCGGATGCTTCTCAAATCTCCGGGGTGTCTTTCTCCCCGTTTTGAAATCAGTTCACAGCTTAGTAGGCACTGGGCTTATGTGTATTGTCGTGTGGGTTGGTGCGCGTTTTGAATTCAGTTCACAGCTATGCGGCGAAGGTGATGGTGCATTTCCTCGGTGTCTTTCTCCCCGTTTTGAAATCAGTTCACAGCATAGGATGGTGGCAGGTGCCTTCCGGGGTAGGTGTCTTTCTCCCCGTTTTGAAATCAGTTCACAGCCTGGCTCCGCTGCAGGCGGGTGGGGTTTTTGGTGTCTTTCTCCCCGTTTTGAAATCAGTTCACAGCCAATTGCTGGCATTGCCTATGCAGGAGCGCGGTGTCTTTCTCCCCGTTTTGAAATCAGTTCACAGCTTCAGGTGATCGACGGCTAAGTTGAGAGTGGGTGTCTTTCTCCCCGTTTTGAAATCAGTTCACAGCTTCTGCCGCAGGCGTATGACGAGGAGGGCGGGTGTCTTTCTCCCCGTTTTGAAATCAGTTCACAGCGGGTGCCATAGGTCGAGACATGCGGGGAGGGGTGTCTTTCTCCCCGTTTTGAAATCAGTTCACAGCCACCGCTCGATGTGTGCTTGGGCGCGGCTGGGTGTCTTTCTCCCCGTTTTGAAATCAGTTCACAGCTATGAGCCGGTGCGCGAGGAGCGGCTGAAAGGTGTCTTTCTCCCCGTTTTGAAATCAGTTCACAGCTCGCAGGTTAAACGCGACAGCGGCGGGCCGGGTGTCTTTCTCCCCGTTTTGAAATCAGTTCACAGCCGGGAGCAGAGAGACGAATTTATGGAGGCGGGTGTCTTTCTCCCCGTTTTGAAATCAGTTCACAGCATATACCGCGGTAGCCTGCGTAGCGTGATTGGTGTCTTTCTCCCCGTTTTGAAATCAGTTCACAGCCCTGCCCTCCTTGCTGCGCGCAGCGCTGCAGGTGTCTTTCTCCCCGTTTTGAAATCAGTTCACAGCTATTCCTCGGCGGCTCTTGTTTTGCCGATCGGTGTCTTTCTCCCCGTTTTGAAATCAGTTCACAGCATGATGAGGTGGTGAAGCTGACAGGGGGGCGGTGTCTTTCTCCCCGTTTTGAAATCAGTTCACAGCCGCAATACACGGACAGTGATATTTTGCTGGGGTGTCTTTCTCCCCGTTTTGAAATCAGTTCACAGCAGGGCGCGGCGGATCTCGTCCTTGCTTGCGGGTGTCTTTCTCCCCGTTTTGAAATCAGTTCACAGCTTAGTCAAATCCATCCCGCCGCGGCTGCGCGGTGTCTTTCTCCCCGTTTTGAAATCAGTTCACAGCCAAGTGGTCATGACACTGTAGCCGTTGTTCGGTGTCTTTCTCCCCGTTTTGAAATCAGTTCACAGCTGCCGCTGAAGTATCCCACCCGGTCCACCTGGTGTCTTTCTCCCCGTTTTGAAATCAGTTCACAGCGGTCAAGCTCTTCAAGAAGCGGGTCGGCATGGTGTCTTTCTCCCCGTTTTGAAATCAGTTCACAGCGGTGGGGCCAGGTGGGGCTGAGTGAGCTGGGGTGTCTTTCTCCCCGTTTTGAAATCAGTTCACAGCCATAGCCCCCCGTCCACACCACCCGGATGTGGTGTCTTTCTCCCCGTTTTGAAATCAGTTCACAGCTGAATCCCCGCATGAGTGT
>JBBDRC010000115.1:0-7180 GCA_040905625.1 Kiritimatiellia bacterium | reverse complement strand
CTGTCCACCTGCCTCATCATCTGGAGATCCTGTTGCAGCAGACAGCGGAAGCCATGGAGGATTGGCAGGGAAACCGGGACAACCACACCTTTGTCCCGGCGGATTATGTATTGGTGTTCGATGCCCTGTGTGCGATGCGTCCCCGGATGCCGGTGCCAAAGCCGCACTTTCTTGAATGGGGAAGCGGCCTGGGAGTCGTGACGATGCTGGCGGCCTCGCTGGGATGGATGGCCCGCGGAATTGAACTTCAACCGGGACTGGTGCGGGAGAGTCGATCCATCTCCAGAATGTTCGATATTCCCGCCACTTTCCTCACAGGTAGTTTTTTTCCGCAGGACAAATCGGCGGTGGAAAAGCTGGAGGAGATCTGCCACAGCGCGGATTTGCTCTATGTGTATCCCTGGCCGGACCAGGAACTTGAACTGTTCGATCTCTTTGACCGCATGGCCAAACCCGGAGCCTACCTGCTCACCTATTACGGCACGGAGGATGTCCGGGCGTATCGGAAGGGGTGAGGATTAAAGCGGGGCGGCATCGACCCGACTACACTCGACCGCAAACGCAACCGTTACGCCCCGCAGTTTAATGGATCGTCCGGGTGGATCCTGATTTTTTTGCACATGCTGCAGATCGTGACGAATTCAGAAGATCCAGGGACGGTGGCGTCTAGTAAACGGACAGGCGTTCGCGTTTCCGTTCTGAGAATTGTGCTGGTGATCTCGATTTGAAACTCCAAACCGACTTAGTCGGGATCCTACGGACCAAAAATCCTCACGCACTCCTACCTTGCCAGTGCTCTTTTTTCCAAGTAAAGGTACGGGATGTCTGATTCCCCTCAATTTGATTTCTGGTATGCGCTTGAGAACACCCGTCTGATTCAGGGGCCCGCAAAGGCCCTTGAAACCTTCGGAACCACCCGGGTGAAGTATCACTTGATCACGGAGGTGATGGATGCCGTGGATCAGGTGCGGGTGAGGGAAGGGGTGTTGAACGCGGCCCAACCCCAAATTCTGATGCCGGATCATATGACCAAAAATCCGATTGACGGATTTAAGGACGAGCAGAGCGAGGCATTCATGTCCTGGTTGCGTGAGCACAAACCGGATCTGCGATTTCTGAATTACGGCTTCACCATCAGCAAAACCGATGTGAAAGACAGTGTGTTGTATGAAACCCCGGAGGTGGTGGAGGAAAATGTGTTGGCGGAGGTGGCACGGCATAATCAGGGCTTTTCTGCGGTTCTGCGCGGGGTGGAGCAGCCCTGGGAGGTGTGTCTGCTGAAACTGATGGTGGATTTGGTGGAAAAATCCCTGCCTCAGCATGTGAAGGAAATGCAGGGGCGGAATTTATTGCCCAATCCGAACCTCGGCCAACAGGAGATCGAGGAGGATTTTCTGGCGGCGAAACGGGATCCCGCCCGGATTCCCTATTTGCACAAGAAACTTCAGCAACGTCAGGTCTTTGATCAGTATCAGGATCGTTTTTTCGAATTGGTCCGCCGCTCCGGCGGACTGGGATAACCGCGATGAGCAAACGGGCCATTCACCAACTGGTCGCGGGGTACAGCAACGGGGACGCGATTTCCAACGAGGCGCGGACCCTGCGAACCTGGTTTCGACGCTGGGGGTTTGACAGCGAAATTTATTGTGAAGCCGCACGGATTCTGCCGGAACTGCGGAAAGATTCGCGGGATATCAGTCAACTGCTGACCGAAACGGGGCCCGATGATCTGGTGCTGCTGCATTTATCCATCGGATCGGATGTGAACGATTTGTTTCCAAAATGCCCGGGCATCAAAATTGTCCGGTATCACAACGTCACGCCCTCCGAGTATTTCCGGGCACTCAACGAGCATCTGGCGGGGTTGCTGGCCAAAGGACGGGTGCAGATGGCCGCCTTGAAGGATGTCGCGGATCTGAATCTTGCCGACAGCGCGTACAATGCGTCCGAACTGACCGAAGCGGGATACGCTGATGTGAAGGTGCTGCCCCTGGCCTTGGAACTGAAGCGGTTGCAGGAAAAACCCAATCAGGAAGTACTGGAAAAATATCGGGATGGTAAACTCAACGTCCTGTTTGTGGGTCGGTGTGTGCCCAATAAACGCGTCGAGGATTTGTTGTACGCTTTTTATTATCTTCAGAAATTTCACACGCCGAATTGTCGGCTGATTCATGTGGGGAGTTTTGCCGGAACCGAGGCGTATCTGGCGATGCTGCAGTCGCTGAAACGGGAACTGAAACTGGAGCATGTGAATTTTGTGGGCTCTGTGCCCGAATCCGATCTTTGCGCCTACTATCAGGTGTCCGATCTGTTTTTATGCATGAGCGAGCATGAGGGTTTCGGCATTCCGCTGCTGGAGGCGATGCAGGCGGGACTGCCGGTGATGGCGTACGCCTCTTCCGCGGTGCCGGAAACCATGGATGGTGCCGGATTTTTGTTCAAAGAGAAGCTCTTCGATGAATTGGCGGCCTGGATGATGAGAATTGGACGGCCGGGCCCCCTGCGGTCAAACCTGCTTCTGGGTCAGGAAACCCGAATCCGCCGTTATGAGCAGCAGGATGTGGAGGTGAAATTGAAGAAGTTACTTGGAAACTGGATATAATTTCAGACACTCCACACTAAATACCCGGCAAGCAACAACCCGAAGGTGAACTCAATCAGGCCCAGTTTCCGCAGGTAGGCGGGATCCGTGTTGGTGAGAAACTCCCCCCATTTGGGAAACAGGGCGCGGGTAATCCGTATGGAGACGGAGGGGAGCGTGAAGACCAGCACTCCCTCCAACAGGGTCCAGAAAGCGAAAAACCACAAAATCGTATCAAACAGTTGCATAAATCTCAAAGTGCCGTAAAAAATTAAAACGTCTGAATTCTTGTCATTGAGCGTAGTTTATTGTTGAATTCATCCCTTAATACCACAAAAAAGACGTAACTTTTTTTGAGTACGCGTTCGCCACCCCTTTCCCAAAAAAACCTGTCCCAAACCCGAGATCCCACTCATACATGAAGCAGCTATTTTTAAAAGTCATCTTTTTTCCCATTGATTTGATTTATCTCACTATCGATGGCACCATCAGCACGTGGCGCACACTCAATCGGTTGATTCGCAAGCAGAAGGTGCAGCATTGCCACCTGTTACAGGGAGAATCGAATCAGGACGCTCCCTATCCGGTGCGCGCGGTGCTCAAGTACCAGAATAAATGGCTGGTGAAATTTATCGCCCCCTACATCCACTTTAGAAAAATGGACAAACGGGTGATGGGATTCTGCAAGACGGAAGGGGATATGGTTCGCCCCCCTGTTTGGGTGCCTTATCTGACCCTTGGTCTCTATCTGTTTTGGGGGGTGGCGGTGATCGGAATCCTGACCTCCATTTCCTCGGATCCGAAAAATTTCGGCCGGAATTTTATCTCGTTTTTCAGTCCGGCCGCATTAGGCAACGCCGACTCGGATCCGGATTTTCTGGAACAACAGGACTCCCAATTGAACCCGGAACGGGCGGAACGTTATTTTCTCTCGGGGTTACGGTTTTTTGATCAACAGAAATTTCCGTCCGCGCAGGTTGATTTTAAAATCGCCATCCAGTCGAATCCTACAGATCCCAAGCTTCACTTTCATCTGGCCAAAGCGTATCTGGCGATGGGGCAGACCGTGCAGGGGGAAGCCAGCGTCCGGAAAACCCTCGAATATGATGAAAATCATGTGGAGGCGCTTTTAATACTGGCGGAATTGATGGAGCGGCGTGAGAACCGGGCTGAAGCCCTTGCCAACGCGGAAAAAGCATTGACATTGGCACCGGACAACCTGCAGGCCATTCGCCTGAACGCCGGACTTCGGGCCGCGACGGGTGACCGTGAACTGACGCGTGAACTGATGGATAAACTGTATGCCATGGACGGGGATAATCCCAATACGCTCGCCTTTCTGGGTCGATTGGAATTAACCTTGTTTCAGGATGTGGAGACCGCCAAAGCCCGTTTGGAACGCTCATTGGAGATGGATGAGAATCACATTCCCTCCTTAATCGCCCACATCTCCGTGTTGGTTCAGGAACAGGATCTGGCCCGGGTGGATGCCACCATTGAAAAAGTACTGTCTCTGGATCCTGAAAATATTCAGGCCCTGCGGTTGCAATCCGAAATCATCCTGTCCAGGTTCGGATTGGCGGCGGGAATCCGTTCGTACAATCGCTTACTTACCCGTTTCGGAGGAGATTTGGGACTGCGGCTGCGGTATGCGGAATTATTGCTTCGATCAGGAAATCTGTCCGAAGGCAAGAGTCTTGCCCAACAGTTGACAGCCAGCCGGGTGCCTCAGTACGAGCGCGCCTCCAATTGGATGCTGGCCCAAATGTATGCACAGGTGCGTATGCATGAGGAGGCTCTTCAGCACGCGCGCAGCACCCTGCGCATCACGCCCAACGAAGCCAATATCCATTTGTTTATGGCTCAACAGCTCCTGGCGATGAACCGGGTTTCGGAGGCGCGTCGGGAGGCGGAGGCCGCAATGGCTATCAACCGCGAGGACCTGCGGGCTCTGAATATTCTGACCCAGACCATGGTGCGTCAGGATCAACATGGTGAAGCGGTGAAGCTGCTGGAGTCTTTGATTGAGGAATTTCCGGATCAGGATGCGCTGAAAATGCGTAAAATCGAGATTTTGATGCAAAGCACGGACTGGATGAATGCGTTGTCCGATACCCGTATCCTGCAGGAAAAATATCCTGACAACGCGGCCTTGAACAATAATCTGGCCTTTCTGCTTGCCCGAAGCGGTCAGGAACTGGACCGGGCGATGGAAATTGCGGAATCCCTGAAAGCAGAACATGCGGACAATCCGGTCATTATGGACACGTTTGCTTATGTGTTGGCGGCAAGAGGGGCGCATGAGGATGCACTGCCCGTGTATGAGGAAGCGCTGTCCAAGGCGGGTGAGAATGTCACGATTCGTTTTCATTACGCAAAAAGTCTGATTGCACTGGAAAGAAACCAGGATGCCGCACGACAACTGGAGGCGGTTCTCATGATGAACCCGGATTTCCCGGAGGCGGATGAAGCCCGGGAATTGTTTAAACAACTGACTTCAGGAGAGTCATGATCGATTTTCGTTTTTTGCAGTTTTGGAAAAAAGGCGGCTCTGCCTCCTCCTCCTCCTCCAACAGGAATCAAACCAATCTCCGCAGGGAGTATGGCTATTATGGCGGGATTCTTCCGGTGCGGGTGCCGCATCTGACCCTGATCGACCTGGTGGTCATCGGAGGCCTGATGTTGCTGGCGAATGCCTTCATGATCATCAGTTTATTCAAGTTTTACTTGAATTTTGAAGATTATTCACACGCGATTCTGGTTCCGGTGATCGCGGGCGCGGCGGCGTGGCGAATCGTTTCACTCTCCGAAACCAAAGTTCAGGTAACCGGTGATTTTCGGGGATTGCCGGTCCTTTTTTTGGGACTGGTCATTCAATTCGTGGCCATGTGGTACGAAATTGGATTGGTGGCGGGTGGTATTGTCAGTGAATACTTTACCAGTATTGGGCTGGTACTCTCCATTTGGGGGATTTTCATTTCCTTTTTCGGGGTGGCCGCCATCAAAATGTTCTGGTTCCCGCTCCTCTACCTGTTGTTCATGATTCCGGGTCTGCCGGGTCCCCCCGAGATCTGGCTGAAAAGCGCGCTTCGGAATAATGTCACGAACAGTTCCGCCTGGGTGTTGGAACGATTTGGATATAGTGTTTTTGTTGAGAAAAATGTGTTGGAGATCCCAGGGGTGGTGTTGGGCATCGCGGATGCCTGCAGCGGAATCCGCTCCCTGTGGGCGATGCTGGCGGTCGCTCCCGCCGCCGCCTGGTTTTTACGGCTGCGGCCTTTTCTGATCGCTCTGTTTATGCCGTTGGGCGTGTTTCTGGCCATTTTCCAGAATGTGATCCGGGTGGTGGCTACCGCGTTGCTTTGCGACTGGTTCGGCATGAGTTGGGCCAGTGGCACCAAACATGACATTGTCGGCGGCGCTTCGTTTTTTCTGTCATCGATCATCATGATCGTATTGGCCCGCATACTTGCGCCCCCATTGCCTAAGAAAATTGAAGCGGTCGGCTCCTACGCTTCCTATGGCGTGTATGGATCCTACGGTGTTTCCGCGGGCTACGGCTACGGGGGAGGATCCTCCTCTGCGGCTTATCACGCGGACAACGATCCCGAGGCGGGTGAAGAGGACCATGAGTTTGTTTCCGCCGAAGAACAACGTGAATCCTTTTTCTCGAAAATCAGCCGGGTTCGTCTTTCGGTGATTGCCCTGCTTCTGGTGATGTTGCTTTCGCAGTTGGTGCTCTTTCAACGCTATGCGATTCGAAACCGGGTGCAGTTTGAGATTGCCCAACAGCGGCTTTCCCTTGACATGTTTCCCGGCAATGTCGGGAAATTCCGTCGAATTTACTGGGGGGAACTTCCCGAAGTCGCCCTGAGGATTCTCAAGCCGTCTGAAAGCTACGTGGCGTGGTACACCACTCCCGATGATCGCCATGTCAACCTGATCATTAACTTTTGGGAGCCGGTTATTGGATTCAACGGATCCTCCTGGGCGTTTCCCCATTCGCCGGATGTATGTTTCCGCGATGCGGGTTGGGAGATTGAACAACGGGTGGAAGTGCCGGAATCGCTTCAGGATCCATATGAAGTCCTGTATTCCCGACTCTATCGGAACGATCAGAGCCGGCAAATGGTGTTGTATTGGTACAACCGGGACGAAGTGGTGATGTTTATGAATGAGTTTATTGATAATCACCCCACGCGTGCGGGTATGGAGCTGGCGCTGGACGAATTCGTGGATACGGAAAAAGGATATTTCAACCGGGTCAAACACATGGTGCGGTCCTGGAACCGTCCCAAAGATTACAGTCGGTATCAATATTCGATCGGAATCTACGTGCCGGAGCAGGGGTCGATTGAGGAGACGGTGCAGCTTGCACAGGACTTCGCTGTCGAACTGAGGAAGCAGATTGCTCCTTTCGGCTTAAAGCCGCTTCAACGCATGAACCTGGATGATATTGGCGGGTCGCTGAAAATGGAACAATCCGCGGAAGCCTCGCCTGTGGCCGATCCCGTGTCCGATGAAGCGCTGTCGCTGGTGGAGTGAACGGCCTGTCAGTATGGAGGGGGCGCATCCTGCGCCGGAATCTCTGTCATGACT
>JBBDRC010000114.1:0-7195 GCA_040905625.1 Kiritimatiellia bacterium | reverse complement strand
CCCTATCTGGTCAGTTCCTGTCTGGAAGGGGTGATCGCCCAGCGTCTGGTGCGCCGAATCTGTCCGAAATGCGCCGAATCGGCTCCCCTGGACCCTCCGCTGATTCCCGAACTCGAAGCCCAATTCGGCACCGGACTCGACCTCTCCGGCATCCGCACGGGTACGGGCTGCGCCGAATGCAATTACACCGGCTACCACGGACGCACCGCCCTGCATGAAATTATGATGGTCGACGACGAAATCCGCGCTGAAATCATTGCCAGCCGGCCCGCCAACATCATCCGCGAAGTCGCCACCCGCAACGGGCTCACCAGTCTCCGCCAGAAAGGCTGGAAAAGGGTCCTCCGCGGCGAAACCACCGTCGACGAAGTCCTCCGCGTCACCCAAAAGCAATCCTACCACTCCGCCACCTGATTCTTAGTCATTCCGGTATGGACAAATCGTTGTTCGGCGATGCTGAACGGCGCGGTGTCCCGGCCCGCCGCCTGGAGCAGGGGGACGACACAGGTTCGGCAGGTGTCGGCTTCGTTCATTGTGATAAAATGGAAATCACTCTATACGAAACTCTGCCTTATTTTCATCTAATCGACAATACGTTTTCAGGTAAACACCGTTTGTAAAACAGGGCGGAGACGAGGCCGATGAGGAGGGCAAACTAATCCATAGGCGAAACAAAGGCCAGAGACTCGTCGATCCATCGGTCTGTTTTGAGGACCTGACGGCGTTGTCGGCCGGCATTTTTGCCGGCGTGGGCCTGGGCGAAACGCAGGGCGGTGGTGGCGGCGGCGGTCCGCGTTTCGGGCCGCCCGGATCGGAAGCTTTTCCGCAATCCTCCGAGCACAACTTCAGGAAGGTGCCCCGCATCAACTCCAATTCCAGTTCAGCCTGCATATAGCGGGTTTGGGCCCCCATTTCCGATTCACGGGCCTCGGACAGTCCCTCCTCCGCCTCGGGATGAAGAGATAAACAAACATACCACATGCGTTTATATTTTTCATAATGGCATCTCCGATCCTGATTATGCGTGTATCCGATACCGCTTTTAATAAAAAATTGAACAGAATTCATCCTGAAATTTTTGGTTTACAATCAGAAGGCACCTACTCCGAATCAAACGCCAGCTCCATCCATAACGGGTCATGGTCACTGGCCCGCTGCGGCGGTTCACCCGGAAAGGCCCGGGGGGCACTGGCGTTCAATTTCAGATACCGCACATCGCGCAACGCCTCTTTCGCCGCCGGAGAGAGAAAGAAGTGGTCCAACACATTCACCACTCCCCGATAATTGTAGCTGTAGGCCGTGGCGGGTGACTCCTGCAGAACCCGTTCCACCACGTTGTACAGACCGGCCTCATACAGCGGACCCAACTGATCAGACGGAGGATCCGTCGGATCATCGGGACGGGGAAACACATTCAAATCCCCGCCCACAACCACCACGGCTTCTGGGTCCTGTCTTAAAATCAAATTCACCAGTTCCGCGTTCACCGCGGCCTGTTGCCTGCGTCGGTCCACGCGATGGCCCGGGCCCGCACTGAAGTGGTTGTTGAACATCCACACCGTTTTTCCGGAGTGCAGATCCTCCACCACAAACACCTGCATCGCCCTGGAATACACCGTTTCCAATTCGGGCTCATTGTCCAGCGTTCCGCTGAACACCGCGTTAAACGCTTTCGGATTCGACACCTCATTCACCAGCGGCATCCATTCACGATGCTCCGGCAACACCGGATCGCTCCCCAGCAGATACGCATGATCTTCCGGGTCCAATGGCCGAACTCTCTCCGGCAGGTACATCCACGCACAGGTGATTCCGCGGATATCCCCCCCGTCCCGGTCCACCGCCACTTCATACATCGGCCCTCCCCCGGCGACAATTTCCAGAGCCAACTCCTGGAGTGCATCCACTTGTCCGTCCGCATCGTCCTCCGCTCCGTACACCATCAAGCCGTCCACCCGTTTTCCAATGTCCTGATTCTCCACTTCCTGGATCATCAACAGATCCGGTGAATCCAGTTCGGTCACAATTTGGCGGGCCATATTCCGCAGCCGCGCGCGGTACATTTCATCCGAGGCGGGCACGTAGTCAAACGGCTCGCGCACCCCGGGACAACCCGAATCCCCCAAAAAGTCACAGTCCCGAAAGGGGTCATTCACGTAGTCGTATAAATTCTCCACATTGTAGGCCGCGATACGAAGTCCCGGTTGATCCGGATCGGGTTCGGGCAGGGTCTGAACCGGTTTTTCCGCCGCAGTGATCTCCGGCAGATGGGTGATTTGCAGGATGTATTCGCCCCAACTGTACTGAATCGCCCCGATTAAATCCCCTTCGATCACACTTCCCGCATACAGGGGAGGCAGATGCGCGTCCCGATCCTCGAGGCGCTCTTTCAGGCCCAGACTGCCGAGGACCACAAAGTTTCCGTGGCCATCCATGTTCACCTCCGGGTCGATATCCGAAAGCGGGTGGGCGGATCGATACAAACGCCGTGCCAACGGATCTTCACGTTGCGCCACCGGATGATCGGAGGGCACCACCCAGAGCTGCATGTCCCGGGTCCGTTCATTCGGATGGGTGCCGGTTACCGCCACGCCCCCTTTGCGAATGCCCGCCCGCATTCCCTCCACCCGTTCCAACACCCGCCGGCGCTCCCCCGCCCGCTCCGGCAACTCCAGCCAGACCGGCTGTATCAAATCATCCACATCCCCACCGGTCTTCACCGTGAGCACTTTTGCATCCGACAGTTCGGTCTGCCCGTAGCGTTCATTCACTTTCCCCCGCAACGTCACCAGATCCCCCACCCGGGCGTAGTACTCCCCCTGCGGATTCAGAGGCAACGTCGGCGCGCCTCCCGCATAGACAAACAACCCGTCCGAGGATGCCGGATCCCCGTCGCTTTCCCCGGGTGGATTCTGGATCAGAACCCCGTACACATCCTTTCCTTCTCCCGTCCGCCATCGCAGAATCTGATGCAGCACTCCGCGTACGGTCACGGTCTCCTGATTCAACCTGGATCGGAACCTGGAAGCATTCCCCGCATCCGGAACCGGTCCCCGCACCTCCCCGATCGGAAGAATATCCGGATAGGGCTCCGCCCCGCCGCAGGACACGCTGAACAGACAGCCTGCCGTCAAAAGCCAGTAAGAAAAAAACCGAAAAGCCGATAGTCTGAAAGTAGTATGCATAGCCTGTAACATGCCACGACTATCGACTTGTGCAAGACCCGCTTTTCATTTTACACAAAACAAATAAAGCGGAAATCCCGACACAAAAAAAAACCTTTTCCGAAGCTCGGAAAAGGTTTCAGGGGTGCTTCCGACAATCGGAAGCGGGGGGAAGACCGGATTTACCGGAAGCTTCCGCCGCCACGCCGGTCGCCGCCGCGGAATCCACCGCCGCCGCCACCGCCACCACCGCCGCCGCCACGACGATCACCGCCGCGGAATCCACCGCCGCCGCCGCCACTTCCACCGCGGAATCCACCGCCGCCACCCGGGGCGCGGTCTTCACGGGGCTTGGCTTCGTTCACCCGTAGCGGGCGTCCATCAATTGCATGATCATTCATCGCGTCGATAGCCGTTTGTCCAGCTTCGTTATCTTCCATTTCCACAAATCCAAAGCCTTTTGAGCGGTTCGTATCGCGGTCAAAAATAACTTTGGCGGATTGGACTGCACCGAATTCGGTGAACAGGTCTTCGAGTTCTCCATCAGTCATGGAGTAGGGCAGATTGCCTACATATATATTTATCATCGTCAGGGGTATTCCAAGGCATCGTCAATCGTTATAATCAGACCTGCTCTCGATGCCACAAGAAGAACAAACACTGAACCTATGGATTAAAAGTCCCACAGGATTTAATAAATGTATCTGGACGCCATAGGGAAAGCAATGACCAAAAGCATAAATATTCAAGGTCTTTTTCCGGACCTTTTCAGGCCTCTGCCGGCTCCTCTTCCTCGGTGACCCGCAGGACTTCCTCCACACTGGTTATTCCCCGGATGACCTTGTCCCACCCGTCATCCCGCAGGGTGGTCATCCCCTGCCGGATGGCGGTGTGCTTGATACGGGAGGCCGGATCGCGTCCAATGATGTGCTGCCGGATTTCCTCGGTCACCGGCAGGATTTCATAAATCCCGGTTCGTCCCCGATACCCGGTGTTGCGGCAGGCATCGCAGCCCGCGGCCTTGCAGAGGGAGGCTTCCGGCAACCGCGCCACCGGAAATTGAATTTCTTTAAGGTAGTCGGCGCCGTATTCGGTTTCCTCCTTGCAATCCGGACACAGGGTGCGGACCAGCCGCTGGGCGATCAGGGCCTCGATGGACGACGCGACCAGAAAGGGCTCCACTCCCATATCCAACAGGCGGGTGAATCCGCTCGCGGCGTCGTTGGTATGCAGGGTGCTGAACACCAGATGCCCGGTCAGGGCCGCCTGAACCGCGATCTCGGAGGTTTCCCGGTCGCGGATTTCGCCGATCATAATCACGTCCGGATCCTGCCGCAGGATATGCCGGAGTCCCACCGCGAAGGTGAGCCCGATCTCGGGCTTCATCTGAATTTGATTGATGCCGGGAATTTCGTATTCAATCGGATCCTCGCAGGTCAATATCCGCTTGTCCACCGAATTGATGGTGTTGAGATAGGTGTAGAGCGAGGTGGATTTACCGGACCCTGTCGGTCCTGTCACCATCAGAATTCCGTGGGGACGGGTGATCAGTTTTTCCAGTTTTCGGGTATCGACCGCGGATAATCCCAGCTTTTCCATTCCCAGCAGGGTGGATTGACGCATCAGCAAACGCAGACTGACACTCTCCCCGTACACCGTGGGCATGGTGGATACGCGAATATCGATCTCCTCTCCCCGCACCCGCAATCCGATTCGTCCGTCCTGGGGAAGTCGTTTTTCGGCGATGTCCATGTTCGACATCACTTTCAAACGCGAAATAATCGCCGCCTGAAACCGTTTAAGCCGCGCCGGCAGAGGGACGGACACCAACACGCCGTCGATGCGATAGCGAATGCGCAGATCCCGCTCCATCGGTTCCATATGAATATCCGTCGCCCCCTCCTGATGCGCCTCCCAGATGATCTGATTCACAAATTTCACCACCGACGCCTCCTCGTCCAGTTCGTTCGGATCCGCATCCAGCAGATCGTCCACATCCTGACGGCTGTCATCTTCAAGCAACTGTTCAATGGTTTCGCCCCCCACCCCGTACAAGCGCTTGATGGCTTTTTCGATTTCAGCCAGCGGCGCCAGCCCCAGCCGGATACGGTGGCCGGAGGCCAGTTGCAGGGCCTCCACCAGTCCGTTGCGGAAGGGGTCGCGGGTGGCCACCCTGAGCACACCCGACTCCACCTGCAGCGGCAGAACTTTATAGTGATACACCACTTTGGCGGGCAGGAGGTTTAACACCTCCGCGTCCGGCGTTTCCCGGGCCAGCGGAAAAAAGGGCAGTTCCATTGCCGAGGCCAGCTTGGGGAGAAAGACCTCCTCGGAAAGTTGCGCCACCTCCAGGCATCGATGCAGAAAGCTCCCCCCCTCCTGTTCACGGGCCTGCAACATGGAGGCAATCTCCTCCGGGGTAAAACACCCGGTTTGTTCAAGAATACGGAAGCTGTGCGGGGGGACGGTGACCATAATCGACTATTCTCCCCTCGGAGGCAGAACCCCCTCCCGCACCAGTTGATCATCCATTTCCTCGGTCAGCGGGATCGGCAACGGCGGTTTCCCCGAACGGATCGCGTCCAACTGCTGCTCCTTCAAGTGCGCCTCCAACTCCTCCGAAGATTCAAATCGGCGTTCCATGGATATACCCGGTTCGTTGTTTTCACTGGATTCAGGAAAAGGCCGTGGCCCCGGCGGGCGAATGATGCGACGGGCGCGTCCCCGAACGGTGGTGGTGACGGGAGGTTCGCCCCGCTCCTCCCGGACCGACACCACCGGTCCGGTCTGCAAGTCGAAGCGATGGTCGATATCCCGGTGGCGCACCACGGCGCTGCCCTGCTCGTAGTTGGCGGAAATCAGGGTGAATTCACTGTGGGAATCTTCACCTTCGATCAGCAAAAACGCCGACTGATTCTGCACATGTTGAAGTCCGATCCGCACTTGGTCCTCATCCAGAGTCATCATGGTCATCCGGTATTCCTGCGCCCAGGAGGGGGGCGCGGGTTGAGCCTCACGTTGCGGGACGGGCCGGGGAGCCACTTGTACGGAGCCCAACAGCTGCTTGTCGAGAATCAGTTGGTATTTCCCCAGGTCATTTGCTTCCACCTGCCGGTGAGTCAGGCATATAAAAAAAAGGTAGAGAAAAATCGGAGCAGTTCGCATAGATGGAAGTATAGCGGCAAACACATGTAGGTCAATCAAAAGAACCAGTACTCAGAACTAGCCCCCCATCAACAACCAGGCGGCCAGACTGAGCACCAGAAAAAAACTGATCATGTCGGTGAGGGTGGTCAGCATCGGGCTGGAGAGCATGGCCGGATCGACTTTGATCCGTTTCAGGAGCAGAGGAAGGGTTCCCCCGATGCACACCGCCACCACCGAACTCAGGGCGTAGGCCACGCCAATGACCATGGGCAGATGCCAATCCGATTGCGGGCGCATCAGATAGGTCAACACCGCCAATATCCCCCCCACGGCAAGTCCATTGATCAATCCCAGCAGAATTTCCTTCTGAATCACCCGGACCAAATGCCGTTTGTCAATCAATCCAAGGGTTAGTTCACGAATACTCACCGCCACCGCCTGATTTCCGGCGGCGCCGCTCAAATTCGCCACCATGGGCAAAAACACCGCCAGCGCGGAAAATTGTTTAATCACCGGTTCGTAGAGCGCGATGACACTGACCGCCAGATACGAAAGAACGATACTGGGGAGGAGAAACGCCAGCCGCTTGAAACACCGGGAGCCAAAGGGCTGAATCCGCAATTCCTCCCCGCTGATCAGACCTCCGAATTGCATTAACTGTTCTTCCTGGCGCTTGGCGATGGCCTCCTGCACCGCCGCCCGGGTCACCGCGCCCAACAACCGCCCCGCCTCGTCCACCACCGGCACCACCGAATGGTCCACCCGGTCGAAACTCGAACGCAGGTCCTCCAACCCGGTGGTGGCCAGCACCGGCTCCACATGTTTGCCGTACAGTTCCTTGCGGTCCCAGTCCAGGGGCGCGTATACGAAATTGCGCATGGGAA
>JBBDRC010000113.1:0-7247 GCA_040905625.1 Kiritimatiellia bacterium | reverse complement strand
CATCGCATTTGAATCTGCGATACAACATAGCCAACAACCGTTTTAAATTGAGTTCTGGCGGCTCAGGTCGGCCCTCCGCCTTCGCTCCCCGATGCCCCCGCTACGGCGGGCCTTGCTCCCACCGGTTCATAAACGAAAAACGGGGGAAGTCCTGATTTATTTTCAAGTTGACCTTTAACGGGTCATGCGTACTTTCAATTTCAACCGAAAATACTCAGAACCATGATCCAACGTCACCTTGAACCCCGTGATAATTAAACACTCGATCAAAATAAATGCGAATGCCTGACACCTCCCTAAATCAACGCAAGGTGCTGTCGGTCGCGGAAGTGACCCGGCGGGTCCGTATGCTGTTGGAACAGCAGATGGGGCGGGTGTGGATTGAAGGCGAGTGTTCCAACGTGTCCACTCCGAATTCCGGACACATCTATTTCACCCTCAAGGATGAAAACAGTCAAATTCAGGCCGCATGGTTCAAGGGAAGGCGCGCTCCCGACGCGTTGATGCCAAAGGAGGGCATGAAGGTGCGTTTATTCGGTCTCATCACCGCGTACGAACGCAGCAGCCAAATCCAAATCCGGGTTGAGGACGCGGAGGACGCGGGCCTTGGAGATTTGCAGAAACGGTTCAGCGAGTTAAAAGATTCCCTGCAAAAAGAGGGATTGTTCGACGCCTCCAGCAAACGTCCCCTCCCTCTCCTTCCCCGACGCATTGGCATCATCACCTCCCCCACCGGCGCCGCCATCCGGGACATACTGCATGTGCTGGCCCGACGGTATCCGGATCGGCAGGTGCTGATTGCTCCGGTCCCGGTGCAGGGAGACGCCGCGGCGGCAAGTATCGCCCGGGCAATTGACTACTTTCAGAAAAACCAGAATGTGGATGTGCTCATCGTCGGAAGGGGTGGCGGAAGTCTGGAGGATTTGTGGGCGTTTAACGAAGAGGTGGTCGCGAGAGCTGTTTTCGCCTGCACAATCCCGCTGATATCCGCCGTGGGACATGAAATCGATTTCACCATCAGCGATTTTGTCGCGGATCTCCGGGCCCCCACCCCCTCCGCAGCCGCGGAACTGGTGATCGGGCGCAAATCCGATTTCGAACAACAGGTTCAACGACTGGAACAGCGGTTGCGGGGTGCCTTGAACCATCGTCGCCTCTTTCTCCGTCACAGACTTTCCGATTTGCAGTCCCACAAGCTTTTCCATGAGCCCGCGCATGTGGTGTCCGGCTATCGTCAACAACTGGAGCGCTTTCAGGACCGGTTTCAACGGGCTCTGTACCGACAGGTGACCGATCCGCAACGCACCCTTTCGGAACACCGATTGCTCCTTCGTCATCACATGGAACACCGGGTCCACGATGCCCAACGGCGGGTGGACGACCTTGATCAGAACCTCCATCGACTGCGGGAACTGCGCATGCGGCACACCGGTGACCAACTCGCCCAGTTTCAGAAGCAATTGCACGCGTACAATCCCTATCAGGTGCTTCGCAGGGGATTCAGCATCACCCGTACGGCCGATGGAACCGTCATTGAGAAACCGGAAACTCTTAAGCCCGGAGCCCGACTGGAAACCCTGACCCATACCGGAGTTTTGCTTTCGACCCTGGATAAGGTAACCACACGAAAAAACTAACCTCCCTAGCGGTAAAACGCAAGGTACATGAACCCGATCACCAGCACCAGGATCACTCCGCCCACCATCATGAACCGGGCGATTTTCTCCTGATGCTGTATTTGAAAGGCCTGTTCCTGAAGTTGTTCCCTGCGGGACTCCTCTTCATAGGCATACGCTTCCAATTCCAACAGAATTTCCTCGATCTCCACGGTCAGCGCATCAAAATTCGGGAACCGGTCCTCCGGCTCCGTCGCCATCATTTTCTGCAACAGCAATCCGGTTTGATAGGAAATATGGGGGGAAATCCGCCTGATGTCGGGTGCCGGATCATTAAAGCGACGCAGCACCACTTCCTTGGACGTGTTGCCGGGGAACGGCGGATATCCGGATAAAATATGCCAGAATGTGGCGCCTAAACTAAACTGATCCGAACGCGAATCCACTTGGGCCCCTTTCGATTTCTCCGGTGCAATATACAGGGGCGTTCCCAGTATACGGTCATCCCGGTCCCCACGGACACGGGCGATGCCGAAGTCGGAAAGTTTGGCGCTGCCGTCCTCGTTCATCAGGATGTTCGCAGGTTTGATATCGCCGTGTATCACCCCTTTTTTTTCCGCATCGGCCAGCCCCTGGGCGATTTGATACAATACATCCAGCCACCCGATTTCATCCTGCTGGGTTTCCGGGTCAATACATTCATCCAGCCGGATACCATCGACCAGTTCCATCACGATATACGGTTGGGAATTTTCCTGACCAAAGCTGTAAATATGAACGATATTTTTATGATTCAGTGCCGCGGCCGCCTTGGCTTCTTTCAGCAGCGCTTCCACAAACGCGGGATCCTGACCGAATTTAGGATTGAGAACTTTTAATGCCACCTGACGGTTCAACTGTGCATCACGGGCCAAAAACACCGTTCCCATGCCTCCCTGCCCCAGCTCCTTTAACAAAAAGTAATTGCCAAACCGGCCCGGCACCGTGTTGAGCCCCCCGCATACAGGACATTCAATTTCCTCAAAGACGTGAAAATCGGAAACTTCCAGTATTTCCCCACATTGAACACACGCGGTTCGTCCCAGTTTTTCAATTTTCAAAATGGATTTCGACATGGTCATACCAGAAATATCATCACACTCTTATTTGTTCAGCACCTCCGCCTGAAACTGTTTTAATTCAGTTTCAGATGTAACACCAGAAAAAATGTATACAGAACGCACGTTAATTTTGTCGCCTCCCCAGCCTGTTTCAGGCTTAATTCCAATGCCGGAACCTATGGAAAGCATATGTGAATCAATTTGATTTAAAAAGTCGGATTTGGAAAGATCAATTGAGCCCGCTGAAAACCCGTCCACAAACAGGCTTAATAGATTCCGTGGTGTGGATCCGTCGGGCCTGTACCCGTCCCAACTGACTGAAAACACCTGGGTGGTTCCTAATTTAATCTGTCCGGATGGAAGTGATTGTGATAAAAATTCTTCTTTTCCATCCCCGATGCGCACCCGCAGTGAAGGGGGATTGGTGGTGACGGGCGGCAACTCAATCACCATTCCTTTTACGGGTGATTGCGCATCGGGTTGCTTCCCTCCTTTATCCACAAAGGAACCGAAATGGAAAAGCACGTCACTTTGATTTCCGGCGCGCGCATCCGAAGAGGGGGTCGAAAGTTGAGCCGCCAGGCTGAATGCGCGCCCCTTCCCGGGCTGTACGCCTCTGGCATTGACCAACACCGAACCCGCATCCAGTTTTGCCGCCATGCCAATAGGCGTTTCCGTCCAGGCGGGGTTTTTCACCTTGCCGGCTTCCACTTTGTTGTCTTTCACGTTCGCGATCTTAAAAAAGGGATACCCTTCGGTTGTGCGGATCCCTAATCCGGCCATCATATCCAAGCCCTTTCGTTCCAACACTTCCTGTTGTTGCTCCTCGGAAATCAATTTTTCAAGAGGCAGATGCAATAAGGGCGTAATGGGATGCAACACGTTCGGCCACTCCAGATTCGTTATGCGCCGTTCAGAATAATACCTGAAATGGCGGGCAGACTGATTCGCCTGATTATTCACTAATTGGCGATACCCTTTGGCCAGTTCAGAGAGGTGAACAAAATACGGCTCCGAGCGGCGGACAGCACGTTCAAGGTCGCGATCGTCCAGTTGCCCCAACGCATATCGCGCCAGGATTCGGGGATCTTCGGGCGGGTTTTTTTCCGTATCGAATATGGGATTATCCATCGTGGCCGCCTTTTCCAGACTGGACCGCGCCTCATCCGGATATTGCGCGTAAAAATAGATTCCCGCCTCAAGAAAATGAAGCCAGGCCATTGCGGAATGATTCTCAGGAATTAAGTTTTTCGCCACGGCAAGCCGTTTGAGCGTCTCGGGATAATCCTTCGCGTTCACGGCAGCCACCGCCTGCTCTATGTTTCGAATTTCCGCGCGGCTGAAGGGTTCATGAAGCTCCCGTTTCGGACCTTCATATTGAATAACCTCCCCTCCGGATGCGGTTTGGGTCTGTTTCCACACCAAAAAAGCGATTACGGATGTCACCGTCAACGTCACCAGCATTACGATCCAAATCAGCGGGTTTACTTTTTTATTTTCTTTTTCTTTCAACCGTTTTTCATCAAGGAGTCGTTCTTCCTCCACTCTTTTCGCTTCTGCCAATGCCAGCGTGAGATCCGATAACAACGAGGCATAGGTTGGATATCGACGGTTGGGATTTTTATCCATCATCCGCAGAATGACCGCAGAGGTTTTGTCTGTGATATTCGGATTATACTCTTTGAGGACAGGCGTCTCCTCCTTCAGTGCCGCCACCACCACTTTTGTGGGGTTTTCGCCGTCAAAGGGGGGCTGACCCGCGAGGGAATGAAAAATGGTTCCTCCGAGACTGTATTGGTCACTGCGGCTGTCCTCGCCTTTCTTGCGGGCTTTTTCCGGAGCAATATAATAGGGGGTTCCCCATACTTCAATTTCAGCTCCGGGCTCCATGAATTTGGCCAGTCCGAAGTCCACCACCTTGGCGACTCCCAGGTCATTCATTAATATATTCGCCGGTTTGATATCCCCGTGCGTCAACCCCGCCTGATTCGCGGCATCCAATCCGTTGGCCACATCCAGCGCGATCTCCAGTGCGCGAATTTCCGTGAGGATTCCCCCGTCCGCCATCATCTCATCCAATCGCTCCCCCTGCAATAACTCCATCACGAAGTAGGGTTGCTCTTTTACCCGGCCGAAAGAGTACACCTGCACAATATTACGATGGTTTAACGTGGCCATCGCCTGGGCTTCACGCTGCACGGTTTCCAGCATCTTGGGATCTTCACCGAATTCTTTGCGGATGACTTTCAATGCCACCAATCGGTTCAGACTTTCATCCATCGCCAGATACACACAGCCCATGGCCCCCCGCCCCAATTCTTCAATCAGAATAAAATCCCCCAACCGGCCGGGCACCCGGAATTTCTCATTGCAACTGGGACAGGATATTTCTTCAAACACGTCAAAATCGGAGACATCCAGCTCTGCGTTACAGCTTGGACAGCCGACATGGGTGATGGATTCAGTGAAAATCCCCAGGGAATTGGAGTTCTGATTCATTTGGTGTTCGTGGTATAAGTGGGGTTCATGATATAAGGACTCTGAATATGCAAGCTTTTGTGCTGAGTTACAATCCTGCAGCCTGTTTTTTTTCATGAACCCACTCTCTCAGACCGAACAAACCACAATCGTATCCGATACCCTTTCCGGAATGCGGCTGGACAAATGGCTGCTGCGGGAATTTCCGGAGGTCTCCCGCTCCGAAGTGCAGAAATGGATTCGAAACGGTCATGTCACCTGCGACCGGATCAGGCTGACTCCGGGTTCAAAGGTAAAGGCGGGTATGCGGTTTCAGTTGAAGGTCCCGGACCGCCCTTCCGACTCCGCACGGCCCGAACCCGAATCCCTGCCACTGGAGATTCTGCATGAGGATGAACAACTGGTCGTGGTGAATAAATTCGCGGGCCAAGTGGTTCATCCCGCACCGGGACATGCCGGGGGCACCGTGCTGAACGCCATGCTGTATCACTTTCCCGAGATGCGCACGGCGGGCGATCCGGCGCGCCCGGGACTGGTGCACCGCCTGGATATCGAGACCAGCGGCATCCTGGTGTTTGCCCGCACGCCCGAAGCCCTGTCCGCTCTGCAGACCCAATTCAAAGAGCGGACCGTCGCCAAAACCTACCACTGCATTTGTCATTCCATTCCCAACCCCGTTTCACAACGCATCGATCAGCCGATCGGCCGGCATCCGGTTCACCGGAAAAAACGGGCCATCCACGGAGACGGCGCACGTCCCGCGCTCAGCCACATCCGGGTGCTGAAAGGACTGGCGTCCGGCACCGCGGCTTTACTTGAAGTGAATATTGAAACCGGCCGCACCCACCAAATACGGGTTCACCTCGCTCACATCGGACATCCCGTTCTCGGTGACACCACCTACGGCGGAAAACGGTCTCATCCTCCATCCCCCTGGCCCCGCGCACCCCGCATCATGCTTCATGCGCACAGATTATCCATACACCACCCGCACACCGGATCCCTTTTGGAGCTTGAAGCTCCGTATCCACAGGATATGGTGAACTACCTTTCCCGCCTTTAACCCGCTTCCCCATACCCCGCCTTATGACATCCCCTCTATCCTTTATTGATACCGTATGCTCCCACCTCGAGGGCCTGGAGGAAAGTGGATGCCAACACGTGCCGTTATCGGCTCCCTTCATCGAGGCACCGGTGTCACCGCCGACCCCCGCTCCCCGTCCCCGACAACAACCTGCGTCCGCCCCTCCTCAGGAACCGCCCGCGTCCAAGGCCGTGTTGCCGGATCCGCCCGCACCCAAAGCCGTCGCCGACACCCTCACCCGGAGGTTCATCTGGGCGGTTTTGAATCGGGTGCCCGAGTGCGGGGATCCCCACCCTCCCGACAACACCCGGGTCGTTCTGGTCACCGAAGCCGGAGAACTGGAAGGCGCCAATCAGAAATTGCTGGCGGACATCCTCCACGCCATCGGGTATGAACTCCCCTCCCGCCATGAAGATTTCACGACTCCCCGGGAAATCGCAGATAAAGGGGCGCGCATCCTGGTGATGGGAAATCCCGCCCTGCAGGCGGTCAGCCCCGCCGGAATGGATCTGAAAATCGTCCGGGGAATGTGGCAGCAAACCCCGCAGGGGAAAATGCTGTCCACCTACGCCCCCTCCAGCCTCATCGAGAACATCCAGGGGAAAAAAGCCACCTGGGGCGATCTGCAGAAACTTCTAAAAGAGTTGGAATTGGACATTCCGGAGTGGACCCGGAAGCGGCTCGGTTAATTACATTTCCTGCCTGACTGATTGACTCATGTATACAAATTTTGTGTTTTTTGTGCCTTCTGTGGTAAATAAAAATCACTGGTTGAGTCAATCAGCCAGGTTACATTTTATACTGTCCCCCAGAATGTGTGCATCATGAACTCCCGCCTCCACCTGTCTCTTGAATGCTTGCTCCTCTTCGGCTTCATTCCCGCCGGTTTAATTTGGCTGCAGCTTCGGGGCGGATTTTCTTTTTTCGGTATTTTGATCGGTTTTCTGCTTCTGACGTTGGTGATCGCCG
>JBBDRC010000112.1:2739-7251 GCA_040905625.1 Kiritimatiellia bacterium | reverse complement strand
CCGCCAGATGAAGGGGGATTGGTTGGGGTTGGAGGCGTTGCGGCAGGTGGAGTGAAGGGCTGTTCGTTTCACGCTTCCTCTCTTTACATTTCATGATTTTTGTGGAGGATAAGCTACCTTATGAGTATTCTTCTGGATCCACTTCCTCTTACCCGACGCACCACGCCCGGTCGTGCCGCATTTTGGTTTGGTCTCTATTTTACGATGATCATTATCGGCGGGGTGCTGGCGGGTGCTTTTTTCATCCGCTTGGGGTTGCAGGCTGAATCCGGCTGGTGGTTTGACTTTATTGAAACCCACGGGCCGGCCCGGATTCTCAGGCGTTTTCAAACCCTGCTCGCGATCCTGCTGGCACCCTGGATTCTCAAAAAAATGGGCTGGCGGGGTTTTCGCGATCTGGGGTGGAATTCGGACCAGTCCCGTGCGGATCGGCACCGGGATTTTTGGCTGTGGTATGGATTAGGTTTTCTGACCATGACTGTTATTTTCACCGTTTCGATTACCACAGGGATTCGCGAATGGCATGCGTTTTCGTTGTCACGTTGGCTGGGTGGAGTCTTTAAAGCTTTTCTGGTGACCGGAATCGGGGTGGGCATCATCGAGGAAACCTTGACCCGGGGGGTGCTGTACCGAACCATGGAAAAAGCCTGGACACCATGGGTGGGTGCCTGGGTCTCCAGTCTGCTCTTCGCCTGGGCGCATTTTATGGAAGCCACCCCGGCCAGCTTTGATGTAAGCGTATGGGCGGTTCTATCTTCCGCCCTGTTTTCAGAATTTACCAATCCGGTGGTTCCTCTCAAATTTCTCAATCTGCTGGTTTTCGGACTGGTGCTGTCCAGACTCGTGTATTACCGGGGGGATATCTGGGCCGCGGTGGGTCTGCACGCCTCCGCCGTCGGGTGTATCCGATGGTTTACCCAACAAAGCACCTTTAACCTGGATATCTCCTATCAACCTTGGATCGGAGGTCACAGTTCTAAATTCGATGATGGCTGGTTGTTGACACTGTCGCTTCTGTTGTTGCTGTCAGGAATCGAATGGGTGTACCGCAGCCCCTCCTCCTCCTCCAGACGTGTCCACTTCTGAATCCATAGGACGCTTCCGGGGTGGCATTCACCCGGAATTCGATTCACCCCGGATGCGGGAATGGCTGGCCTCGCTTCCCAACGTGCCGGAGGGCGACGCGCTCTCCCCGGAACGGGACCATGTGCGAAGCGTGCAACCCCCTGTGGGGTATTGCCCCCTGGCCCTGAAAAAATATACCCCGCCCCCCCGATGGAAATCCGCCCTGTACGAATGGACCGGACGGGGCGGCCCTGCCCGCCAGGCATTTGTGAACGCACTGCATCTGCTCGAACACAACGTGCCCACCCCACGCCCCGTGGCCTGGCTGGAGGTACACTCCGGTCACCGAATTCTCGAGCAATACCTGGTCACGGAATGCATTCCGAACAGTTGCACCCTGCGGGGAGCCCTGCTCCATCATTATTATGAAAAGCCTCTTTGTCGGGAACTGATGGAGTTGCTGGAGCTTGCGGCACACGCGGTCCGCAAGATGCATGACACAAATTTTGAACATCGCGCCCTGGAAAACGGGAATATTCTGGTTTCCCGGGATGAGAAGGGGAAATGGAAAAAAGCGTTCATATTGGATCCGCACTGCGGAAAGATCCGGAAAAATTCCCCACCCCGCGTTCGGGGACGTGACAATGGACGCATCACCCTGCCCTCCGATCTGCGCCGGATCTTTTTTGAAATGCAGTCGGCACCCGAAACCGTTTCCGCAAAATTCAGGAAAGCGGAGCGACGCTCCCGCAAGCGGGACCTTTGGCGCCGGTGCTGTCGTCGACTCCGGCAACCCTTCCGAAAGCGCATCCCCCCGGCCCGCGACTATCCGCCGGAAAAAGATATCTGGATTTGGGACGACCGCTCGCGTCAGGCGATTTCCGCGCTCCGCAGCCGGGATAAACGCCCCCACTACCGCAAACGGGATCTGTTGGAGATGGCGGCGGCGTCCCTCAGGCACGGACGCAAAATCAAGGCGGCCTATACCGACATTCAACAGAAGGCCTGGTCGCAACCGGTGGACATGAAGGAGCGTATCGGCCTAAGCTGCAACCTGGAGCCGGACCGTTTTGAAAAAGAGCGCCGCTGGCTCGACCCCCTGGGTCACCTGCCCCTGATGGTTCGGTTGTATCACCATGAAAGTGTCTCCAACCAACGCTACGCCCTGGATGCCATTCGAAAGCTGCAAACGGAGGGACATCGGGTCACGGTGGCGTTGGTTCAGGACAGACGGGCAATTCAATTCCCCGCCGCCTGGAATTCATTTGTGGAAAAAGCGGGAGGAGCCCTGAGTGGATTTGTGGAAGGCTTCGAAGTCGGTCACGCGATAAACCGGGTGAAGTGGGGGGTGTGGAATTATGAGGAATACCGCAGCCTCATCTCACCTTTTAAAGACTGGAACCAACGCTTCCCACAGATTCCGCTGCTGGGTCCCGCCGGCATTGATTTCGAGTACCCCCGGGTGCTGCCGCTGCTGGATCAATGGCCCGCCGGGAGCCTCTCCGCCTTTTCACATCACCTGTACGTGGACCGACGAGGCGCACCCGAAAATGAGCAGAACGGCTACGACACCGTGGCCAAGCTGGCGATGGCCAGGGCCATGGCGCGGGTGCACCCGGCCTGCGACGAGCGGCTGATCGTGTCCGAGGTCAACTGGCCCCTCAAAGACACCGGAGTCTGGTCACCGGTGGGCAGCCCTTATCAAAGTCCGGGAATCCGCTTCAACGATCCCAGCGTGGATGAAGCGACCTACGCCGATTACTTGCGCCGCTATTTTCTGCTGGCCCTCTGCAGCGGAATGGCGGATCGGGTTTACTGGTGGAATCTTGCCGCCCACGGATTCGGCTTGATCGACGACCGCGATCCGAACGGCTGGCGGCCCCGGCCCGCCTATCATGCATTTAAAAAACTGGTGGAGCAAATGCGGGACGCGACGTTTGAGCAGAAGAACGAGAAGGATCAGCAGATCCGACTCACTTTCACCAAAGCGGGATCCGGTTTTGAAATTAATTGGACGTATCCCTAAACCTCACATGTGGTTTATAAAACGAGGACGTGTAATCCCTCCACCCTCCTGAAATGTGCTTCATCCCGCTGACCAACCAATACCGCGCACGAAAATGCTCGAGCTGTGGCCGCCACCTGAATGTCGTTTTGAGGAATCAACAATCCCCTTTTATTCAATTCCGAGAAAATATCCGCATAATGCTCGGCGATCTCCGCAGTAAAAGGCTGAATCCCGGCTATCCGCCGAACAGCCTCCAAGCGTGCCAGCCTCCTGGCCGCACGTTGCGCACTGTCTGCGAGTCTCACACCCGTCAAGGCCTCGGCCCAGACAATGGCGGGCATCCTCACCACCTCACCTGGCGATACTTTTTCGGATGTCCACAACGAAGGGGAACGCTCCAGTGCAACCAAGGCCGAGGTGTCAAGCATTAGTCCCATGGATTCTCCGGTAGCGAATCCAATCGATTTACCCGCTCCAAATCCTCCGCGAAAGAAGCATCCGCCGGGTAAGCCGCGACAGCAGATGCCAGTTCCACCCAAGTGCCTCCTCCAGAGCCACCGGATGGAATCATCTCTGCGATAATCTCATCGTTTTTCTTGATGGCAAAACTCTCCCCACGATATCTCACTCTGGCAAGGCAATCGCCTAAGTTCCGAACCAAATGAGTACTTGTCACGATAGTTTTCATACATAAAATTGTATTTTACATATTTGTGTATGTCAATACTGCATCGTTCATAAAATGGTTAAACTCTTTGTCGTTCAAAATCCGGGCGACTGTCTGCGGTCCCGCAGGTTATCGGGAGGCTTCGATCAACCGAAGCCAGTGCCCGGAGGATCTCGTCCAGGACGTGGTTTAAATTTGGGCCAAGATCCCCGCTCAAAAACCGGAGCACCCGGTATCCGTGCTCCTGAAGCCGGGCATCTTTCATGCGGTCGAGTCGATAGGCATCCGCGTCCTGAAAATGGTGAGGGCCGTCCAGCTCCAGCACCAACTTTCCTCCACGTTGCAGAAAATCCACCTCCATGGTTCCGTGACCCGCAAAGGAAATTGGCAGTTTCATATTCAGTTCAAATCGATCCCGGGTGGGTTCCAGACTCTGCATTCGTCGATACAGGAAAGCCTCACTGGCGCTTCGGGCGCGTTCTTCTCCTGTGGCATTCCCCAATTCACACATTTCCGTGACATCCACAAACAATTCCGCCAGCGGGATATCCACCCCGTCCCGAACCAGTCGCTGCACACTGGCAGCATATTTCCGTTTCCATCCCGCGTCCACCGGCAGCGGCACCTCCGTCGGCCACCCCGGCAAGGCGGATGCCGGCAACAGAATCGTATACCCCAACCGCTCATACGCCCTACACCGCTTGTCGAACATCCGACCGAGCATGGGCACCTCGAGGTCCGCATAATCGTACACCCGAACCTTGTCTTTTCC
>JBBDRC010000112.1:0-2639 GCA_040905625.1 Kiritimatiellia bacterium | reverse complement strand
CAAATGACCTGATTTCTCACTTCGTCGTACATCAGCAACTCCATCAGCCGGGTAAAGTCGGGAACCTCTGTTTCCTCCTCCGACGCGGGAAGTTGAAAACGGGTGGGGCGGACCAGGATTTGACGAACCAGGGAGGATGTGCCTGCGTGGGTCACTGCCTCCACCCGGTGGCGCACCGGTCCGCACTGCATGAACACGATCGGATGGTGCCCATCTTTACGGGTGACCGTGGCCGAGAGTCCCAGCACATATTTTGCTTTGGCCCGGCGCACCGCGAGTTCGAAATTCCGGGCGGAAACGTGATGACACTCATCCACGATCACCTGGCCATAGTCCGCGACCCGGTCGTCCACCACTCCCTTCCGAACCACGCTCTGCAACAAAGCGATGTCCACCCTCCCCTTCAGCTTGCGACGGCCGCCGCCCAAACATCCGATCTCCTTGGCATCGAGACCCAGAAATTCCACGAGCCGTTCCACCCATTGGTCCATCAGTTGACGGCGATGCACCAGCACCAGCGTGTTTACACCCCGTTCGGCGATCATCCACGCCGCCAACACGGTTTTACCGAAGGCGGTGGTCGCAGACAAAACGCCCGTATCGAAGCGAATCATTTCCTCCGCCGCTTTGCGCTGGTCATCCCGCAGAGTCCCCTGAAAGGTCACATCCAGCGAAGAGCCGCGAATCCGTTTGTCTTTTCGGCGATAGCGGATTCCCAGCGAGCGGAATAACGCGGTCATTTCCTCCAGACAGCCGCGAGGCAAAGCCAGGTGATCTTCGAACTCCTCCGCGCAGGCAATAATCCGTGGTTTTTCGTAAGTGGGCAACCGCATGGCCTGAGCTTTGTAGAATTCAGGATTCTGGAACGCGGCGAGTCGCAGCAGGCGATTGCGAAGCGACGGGGTCAGGGAATCACGGGGAAGATAAATCTGATCCGACAACACGAACCCGATCCGCTCCGGCAAAGGACCGGTCACCGGAACTTCGGCACGACGCGAGGGCGGCGCTTTCCACGGTTCGAGGGCAAAAGCCTCATCCGGAACCGGGCGGACACCCAGCACCGAACCCTCCCGCTCCGCCCGGCCCACTCGTTCCTCCACCTCATGTCGACCCATTCTGCGAATGGAGGAAAGAAAGGCCCATTGATCTTCATGAGGTTGAAACGCCTCATTAAGAAACACGCTGTTCCCCCGCTTGCGGGCGGCGCCCTGCAACGGAAGCGCGATCAGATTGCCGAATCCGCCCCGGGGAAGGGTGTCCTGATTGGGAAATAAACGGTCATACGAACTGAATCCCAGGTCAGGTCGCTCATTCATGGCCGCGGTCAGCAGACTCGATCCCAGCTTCCGGGCCAGCGACGCGGGGAGCGGCTCGGCGAAAAAGATCCACACATGCCCGCCATTGCCGGAACGGGATCGTTCCAGGGCGGCGGGAACTTCCAATCGACCGCAGACATCAAGCAAGGCGACGGCGTCCTCCCTCCACCCTTCCTCATCCAGATCCACCGCCAGAAACCAACAGGTCTCGTCCCCCAGCATCGGATAAAGCCCCATCACAAATGATTTTCCCTGATGATCGCAGCCCGTCAGGTGTGCGTGAACCTCCTCCTCTCCAATCGGAATAAAGGCGCGGTTCCGACAATCCGCGCATTTGATCCGGGGCTTTTCACAAATTCCCCGCACCCACTCGTTCCGGCACGCCGGCGCATACCCGCCCCGCCCCGTTTTCCGACTCTCGAACCGCCGAGCAAACACATCCTCGCGCCCCCGGAAAAGTGAACGAAACAACCGGATTTTTTCTTCGGGCGGGGAGGTTCGGTTGATGACCAGACCTTCACCCTTTAAAGGGTCAATCTCAAAATGAGTGTTGTACATGGATCCGCACTGAGGTGCAAGACAGCACAGGTGTCCGGCAACAGGTTCACGACAGCATCTCCCAATCCGAAGAGGGCAACGCGGGTTTCTCAAGGTCATCGTGAATCCTGATTGTCCCGGAGGCCCACCCTATTCGGGTGTGATGACGTTGGGAAGTCGTCGATGGACTGCGGGGGAGGGGTTGCAGAGTGGCAACAGGCTGATTCCGCTTGCACAAAGTAACCGAATTCCCCGCTTCAACGGATTCCATTACCGCTGAAAATTTCGCTTTGGCCTCGCTGAGGTTGTATCGAATCATAGTCAACCAGTAGGTCATGTTATTGACTACTTCAAGTATGTATTGCCAATAAGTTCGTTCCACTTGTTGCCGAAAAAGAATACAAATGCGATTCAGTCAGAAACAGTTTCTCAATGTTCATGAAAATGGTCTTCCAACGTCTGAGCACTTCAACTCATTCAAAAATTCTCTTGAAACGGCGATGGGGATGAGGGCGGACCAGCCGCAGAAATCGGGGCGGGAGGGATTCCCGTACGCGGGAAATTCGGGAGCAACGTTTTCCCAAAAGGTGCCGGTTTGTTGGAAAACCGTCTCGACGACGGCGAACATGCGGCCGGCCAATTCGCGGGCAAGGTCCTCCCGACCCTGTTTGCGGAGTCCGCAGAGGACCATGTAATTGGTGGGCGGCCAGACCCCGCCGCGCCAGTAGGCGCCCCAGGGTTTGTATTCGGGGTCGTCCAGGGGGAGTGATGGCACCGGGGAGAGCG
>JBBDRC010000111.1:0-1229 GCA_040905625.1 Kiritimatiellia bacterium | reverse complement strand
GCCGGGTTCTCCACCGGAATTGTTTCCGCGTTGCTGCTGAAGGGCCGCGCCACCGCAAATAGTAAAAATTAATACTTTTGAATGCAAAAAATTGTGGTCTTCAACACGACAGACCAAACTCCGATCAAGCTCAGAAATTGGTGTTCACCTTTATAGAGACATTTGGTTTTGCGATTCATTTTAGCTAAAACATCCCTCAAACTGAGTTCCAGACCTCAATTTTAGAGCTGTAAATGGTAGAATGAATCGCAAATTCAAATGCACCCCGAAGGCGGTGCTTTCACCTTAGCCCATGGCTGACGCGTCAGCGTGCGCCATGGGAAATGACACCATAGGAAAATCGGCATGTAGGGATGCGTCACCACCGAAGGTAAAGCAACCCTTCAGGTTGCACGAATCTGTCGGGAACCCCATTCCCGGGGTGCCCTCCTTCGTCGGGAACCCCGGGCTATGGTGAATGCACCCACTTCGGGGTGCGGCGATCGATGCTCATTTCATCGGTTTCATTTGAGTAGAGGATCCACATTAGAATCTGCGATCTAAATCCTGGATTTTCGCCTTCAAATTAAGGCCTGGAGTTCGGGTGCTTGGCAGGGGGGCTCAATGAATATTGTCAGGGCTCTGTTTTCCGGGACCGCGGTCGAATTCCAGGATGCGGGCGAATGCTTTGTCCACCCCCGGATTCACCTGATGGTGCAGTACACTGGTTTCATCCACCCGTCCGCCCATATTGTAGGTGAAAGAGGCGGTGCCCACATGCCGCAGCCAGAAGCCGGCACGCACGGGGCCGACGGCATCGTAGGCGGAATGGAAATGGAGGTATTCATCGGCGGGTTCGGGACGGGTGGCTTTCCAGTCGTCCGGAGCATCGCGGAAAACCACGGGCAGAATTCGGGCGTTCCCCCGGGGTAGATTTCCGCTGTCGGGCAGGCGGCGGAAGCGGGCGGATCCGGTGAACAGCAGCGCGTTTTCGGGCAGATCGTCCGTGTAGAACCCGCGTTCGTTGTAGCAGCGGAACTCGAGGTGGGTGAGATCCTCCAGGGACACCGGTTTAAAGTAGTATCCCACGAAGGGACCGAACCCGACTTGTGTGCCGTCGACCCTGAGGCGGACGCGGTCGACATACCCGCGCGGGGGACGGGGCGGCTCCGCCGCCTCCGGAACCGGAACCGGCCGCGGGCAGCCGGTGGACAGCAACAGGAGGACGGTGGCGAGGATGTGCTTCAATT
>JBBDRC010000110.1:0-7340 GCA_040905625.1 Kiritimatiellia bacterium | reverse complement strand
ATTTTGCCATTTTAAAATTTTTGTGTTATGAAGGTGAAAATCAATCTGAATCAAATGGTAAAAACAACCCTTTTTGGAATGATCCTGTTGCCTGGAGTCAGTGCACTGACCGCCTGGATGTCGTATGCGCTGTCTCCGAACCCGCTGACGTTGGAGGTATTCCGGGTGTCTCCGGTGGAGGCGGCCGCGGAGGAGGCGGGAGTGGATGTGATCGGCACGGAGGATGCCAGAACTTTTCAGGAATCGGGCAGTCATTTGTTTTTGGATGCCCGCAGTCAGCAGGAGTACGACCAGGGTCATATTCCGATGGCGATGCCGTTGCCGCTCCGTGAGTTTGAATCGGCCTTTCCGCAACTTGCCCCAATGCTGGAACCGGATACACCCTTGGTAGTGTACTGCTCGGGTCCGCTTTGTGACGACGGACTGCATCTCATCCTGCGTCTGCGCGAGGCCGGGTTTGGAGGCGGGATACTTTATCTGGATGGGATGGAGGGGTGGGAATGAAGGCGGAAGTCGGAGGTCAGAGGGCAGAGGTCAGTGGTCAGAGATCGAAGATCAGAGGTCAGCGGTCAGAGGTCGGAGGTGGGAGATTGGATGTCGGAGATCGGAAGTCGGAGATGGGAGGGCGGCGATTGGGGATTATGGTCCGGATTGCGGTGTCTCTGTTGTTTTTGTATGCGGGCTGGACGAAAGTGGTGGATGTGGAGGGGTTTGCCCGGTCGATTGACGGGTATCGCATGCTGCCGGAAAGCTGGATCCCGCCGCTGGCTTATTTTCTGCCCTGGCTGGAAATCTGGTGTGCGGCGGCTTTGTGGATCACCCCGCCTTTCCGCCCCGCCGCCTGGTGGCTGCTGGCGGGGATGATGGCGGTGTTCACCATCGCCAAGGCGGCGGCGATGTCGCGGGGACTGGATATTTCCTGCGGCTGCACCGGTTCGGAGGATCCCATGAGCTGGCTGGATGTGGGGATCAACCTGATGTGGCTGGGGGGCAGTGTGACCGGACTTATCCTGGACAAGCGGCGATTTTAAGGGTGTCCGAGATCCCGTGTCCGGTATCCCTTTTCCGCGAAGTAGCGGCTGACCTCGGCGGTATAGCCGTGCATGGCCCAGATTTCTTCGCATCCGGTGTCGGTGACGGTTTGGCATAGTTCGGGCCAGTCGACGTGATCGGAGACCGCGAATCCGGCGTCAAAGGAGTGCGACCGCCCGCGTTTGGGCAGGAGGGTCCAGCCGGAGGCGAAGCCGACGCGGACGGGTCCGAGTTTTTGCCGCAGGGGGGCTTTGAACGCGGCGGGTGAAACCACCAGCAGGGCTTTCCCTGCTTCGGAGCGAAAGGGGTCGGGCTTGAAGGTGTGGGTGTAGGGGAGGATGATTCCCGCGTTGCGGTAGAACGACAGGAAGGGCACGATGGCGCCATGAACGTAAATGGGACCCTGATCCGGATTCAACATGGCCAACAGCCGCTGGGCTTTGCCGAGGCTGTACCCGAGCAGGACGCTGTTGACGCCGTCGGCCTGATTGTCCGCCCACCAGTGATGGATGTCGGCGGCGATGTCCCGGGGATCCGGCCAGCGGTAGACCGGCAATCCAAAAGTGGTTTCGGTGAGCAGCAGGTGGCAGGGGACGGGCTCAAAGGATTCGCAGGTGGGATCGGCCCCGCGTTTGTAATCGCCGGTGACCACCGCGATTCGGCCCTCCACCTCAATGCGCACCTGGGCGCTGCCGAGGAGATGTCCGGCGGGATGCAGTGAAATGATCGCATCACCGATCCGCAGTGATTCTCCGAAGGGGAGAGTCTGGAGTTTGGTTTTGGTGCCGATGCGTTCGCGGACGATGGGAGCGCCGGAGGCGGAGGTGAGTGCGGAGTGGTGACCCCGCCGGGCGTGGTCGGCATGACCATGGGTGATGACCGCCCGCCCCACCCGGCGGGAGGGGTCGATGTAGACATCCGCGGCGGGACAATACAATCCCCTGGGCCTGACTTCCAATAGATTGTTCATGCGTTCAGCGCCGATTGCAGGGCTTCCCAGGCCAGCCGCACACAGGTCATGCGCATGGGGCGGGCGCGCACTTCGCCCAGGGCGGGCAGGGAGGGGGAGCCCCAGTCGTGCAGCCAGTCATCCTGACCCGCAAAATACTCCAGAGCCTGCTCAATACGCTCCCGGGCGGTTTCCAGAGAAATATGGCTGATTTCTTCGCACATGGCGGAGGCGGAGGCCGCACTGACCGCACAGCCCTGGACGTACACCCGAAGATTGCCGGTGGTGCCGTCGATTGGGTTCAGATACAGGGCCACCTCGTCGCCACATGCCGGGTTCCGACGTTCGGAAGAGGGTCCGGGAAGCCGTTCCGAGTGTCGGAAGCGCATATCTTTGGAGAGCTGGAGGAGGTGATCGTGGTACATGACAGACTGCGTCATACTGAACCAAGAGAGGAGTGGCAAATAGAAAGGGGGATCGGTCAGAGGGGAGAAGTCAGAAGGATGGCGCTGAAACAGGAAAACAGGGAAGGCACCGCAGCATGAAGGGAGGAAAACCCTGGCTGTTGATGGAGTCCTGTCCCGACAGTCCGCAGTGGATTCCAACCCCCAAACCAAAACGGCCGGGTGTGTATCGGACCCATTTGCCTCAAGGTGTCAGCGCACAGGTTCGGACAGATGGAATTACTGATTTTCTTTTCATCCAGAATTTCTCCAAAGAGTCGCGGGAAGTGCGTCTGGATTCACGGGAGTATCAGTGTATGGAAAGCGGGAAGTCGATTTCCGGTGTGATCGAACTGCCGCTCTGGGAGACGCGGGTGCTGCGCAGATGACCGGGGAAGAGTTCCCTCTTCTAACTTTGGCTTGCCAAATGACTGCGGATGGGGCATCTTTCTCCTGTGTCTCCGTTAAATCCAACGAACGATAACTGTCCCATGAACGTTTCCCGTGTATTCCTCGCCACCCTTCTGCTCGGTTGCCTCTGTTCGGTCAGGGCGCAGTCACATATTGCCAATGGAACGTTCGAACAAATTCAGGGCAACGGCATTCCGGTCAACTGGAACCGTGCGGGAGAGGAGGATGTCGGCAAAATTTTCCCCATGCAGGAGGATGGAGCATCATACATCCGCTTACAAGTGGAAGCGCCGGACCAACTGGTGGGAATTGAGCAATCCGTCCCCATTCCCTCCAGAGTGCGGGGAGTGGAGTTTCACGCCCGGTTCCGCAACGAGAATGTGAAATTCGGAAAAAGCTATATTCGGGACGCCCGCACCCGCTTCCAGTTCCATGACGCGGAGGGAAATCCCGTCGGAAAAAATCCGGGAGATATGATTTTTGACTCCCACGCCCGGGACTGGCGGGATGTATCCAAAAAATTTCTGGTGCCGGAAGGTGCGGTTTCACTGAGAGTATTGGTCTGCCTGAACCGCCCGGTGTCGGGGACTCTCGACGTACAGGAGGTCCGGTTGGTGAACATGGACGAGGCGGAAGCCCGCGAAAAAGCTCAGATACCCCTACTGGCCGCCCAAAAGAAAGCGGCGGACGAGGCGAAAATTCAACAACTGCTGGATTTGCCTCCGATATCCAGAAAACTCGGTGTTTCCGGTAATACAATTATCAATGATCGCAGAGAAACAGTTCTTCTCCAGGGTGTCAACGTTCCCAGTCTGGAGTGGTCCGCCAAAGGGGAAAACGTTCTACGATCCATGAAGGTCGCGCTGGTGGATTGGGAAGCCAACGTGGTTCGCCTGCCCGTCTCCAGCAGCCTCTGGTTCGGACGAGGACGCAAGGAAATGGAGTCCAACGACGCGGAGGCCTATCGGGCAATCGTGGACGACGCCATCCGCATCGCCGCGGGTCAGGGTGCTTACCTGATTCTGGATCTGCATTCCTACGCCGCTCCCCGTGAAACGGCGGTGGAATTCTGGGCCGATGCCGCCGCCCGCTACGCGAATCATCCCGCAGTGATGTTCGACCTCTACAACGAACCCCACGGCATCTCCTGGGAACTCTGGCAAAACGGCGGTGAGAAAACGGTTAAGGATAAGAAAACCAAAAAAGAGACGGTGATTCAGGTCGTCGGCATGCAACAACTGGTGAATACGGTGCGCGCCGCGGGTGCAAAAAACCTCATCTTTGCCAGCGGAACGAGTTATGCATTGAATCTCAGCGGTATTCTGGAAGGACACGCCCTCTCCGACCCGGGGGGCTACGGCATCGCGTATTCCACCCATTTCTATAATTGGCACAAAAACTGGAAAAAACATTTCCTCCAAGTGGCGGAAAAATACCCGGTCCTCGTGGGCGAATTCGGCGCGGATGTGAAGAAAATGAGTTTCATCCCCGCACATCAACAGGAAAATCCACACACCTTCATTCCGGACGCGCTTGGTATGATCCAGAAACACAAGCTTCACTGGACCGCCTTTTCCATGCATCCCAAGGCGACCCCCGTACTCATTCAGAACTGGAATTACGATCCCACTCCCTTTTTCGGGGCATACGTCATGGAGGCACTCAAAGGGAAAATTTTCGAACCGGGTATGCGATAGGTTTGGAGGGGGCGCAGGATGCGCCGCCCCCCATACGTTTTTGCGCCCCCCTTCATGGTTTTTTTATGACACTCGCTGTTTTTCTGCTTTGTTATCTTGGCATCGCGTTCGGGCGTTTTCCTCGTCTGGCGATTGACCGAACCGGCATCGCCCTGCTGGGGGCCGTCGCGATGGTGCTGATCGGGGCGTTGACGCCGGAGGCCGCCCTCGCGGCCATCCATATCCCCACGCTGCTTTTGCTCTACGGTCTAATGATCGTGTCGGCACAACTGCGTCTGGGCGGATTCTACACGTGGCTGGCTCTGAAAGTGACTCTGTGGATCGACGCGCCCGCTCATTTCCTGTTCGCGCTCATGCTGGTGAGCGGCCTGCTCGCCTCCGTACTGGCTAACGACATTATCTGCCTTGCGTTCACGCCCGTGCTCGGGGCGGCCCTGCGGAGGCGCAATCTGAATCCCCTGCCTTTCCTTCTCGGGCTTGCCATGGCCACCAATCTCGGTTCCGCCGCCACCCTCATCGGCAATCCCCAGAGCATGCTCATCGCCCAGGTTTTCGAACTGAATTTCACCGCCTTCCTTCTCTGGTGCACTCCGCCTTCGCTGGTGGCTCTGCTCGTCACCTACGGAGTTCTCTATGCCCTTTTCCGCAAGAAATGGAAGGATCCCCTGATCCGCGAAGAGTTTGAGGAGCCGGAATGGCCTCCGTTGCATCGGTGGCAGACCCTCAAAGGTTTGCTCGCCGTGCTTGCGGTACTCGTCCTGCTGCTTCTCAACCAGCCCCGCGCCCTCAGCGTGCTCACTGTGGCCGGCGTATTGCTGCTCAGCCGCCGCATGCACACCCGGTCCATGCTGGAGCGGGTCGACTGGCACCTCATCACCCTCTTTTGCGGACTCTTCATCGTGGTGCGCGCATTGTACCTCACCGGATTGCCCCTGCTGGCCGTGGAACACCTGGCGGTCATCGGGGTTGATCTGCAAAATCCCTACATGCTCAGCGGTGTGGCCGTGCTGCTCAGTAATCTGGTGAGCAATGTGCCCGCCACCCTGCTCCTGCTGGAGCCCCTGCGCGATGCGCCCGACAGCACCGCCTACGTGCTCTCCCTCTCCGCAACCTACGCGGGAAATCTGCTCACCCTGGGCAGCCTCGCCAATCTCATCGTCATCGAACAGGCCAAACTCTGCGGCATCCACATCCGCTTTCGCGATTACGCACGTGTCGGAATTCCCGTTACCCTTCTCACTCTTCTCATTCTTTTTGCCTGGATCGCCCTCATGGTTTGATTCATTTCAACATGTTTTATGTGTCTGTCATGACAGAGATTCCGGCGCAGGATGCGCCCCCACCATGTTCACCATGTTTTATGTGTCTGTCATGACAACGATTCCGGCGCAGGATGCGCCCCCTCCATATTCAACATGACACGCTCCGGCCGCCGGCGAAGTTCCCGGCGCAGCGTGGACTGCAGGCCGCAGTGATAACAATAGCGCATCAGGGATCGGGTGCCCTGGAGCAGTATCACAAACATTCCCAATGGAAACAGTATGCAGTCGAACAGGTAGCCCGCGATCAGTTGAATGGTCCACAATGCCATGTCCGAACCGCGTTGTTTGAGTTGGTGGGCGATGAATTCGATGCGGTCGGGGATTTGTTTGACCCTGGCCATCAGGCCTTCGCCCTGTTCTTCGCTTTCCGGAAACAGTCGGGCACTGGTTTCGGCGAATCCCTTTTGCGCGGACAGGATGGACCCGCGGGTGATGTGCTCAGAGAGCCGGGCTGCGGACCATATGGATACGGGTAACAGCAGGTAGACCACCAGCACCGCGAACACCGAGAGCATGCACCCGTCCCGCAGGACCTGATGAAATCCGGTGATGGACTGCCGGAAGCCGCGCAGTCCCCAAAGAAAGCCCAGCAGGATCAGGCAGACCCCGAGAACATAGGCGTCGACCAGAGCGGCGGCCTGTAGAAGATACTGCATGCACAGCAGGGAAATACAGCCGGCGAGAAGGGTTCGCCAGGCGATATCCACATAATCGTAGGCGGACTGCACCACATCTCCGACCTGCAGATGCAGGGAGATTCCGGCACTCACTCCGCCGGTGCTGCCCTCGATCACCGCCAGGCCCGCTTTGAGACCGGACATCACCCCGAAACCGACCAGGGCCTTTTCGAAAGTGTCGGTGAGGTAGGTCTCATTCTGTTCCCGCAGCGCGCTGGAGCCCAGTTGTTGAATCAGAGGATCCAGAGTTCCCCGAAATGCCAGTGCCCCGAGGGTGAATCCGAGAAGAACCGGAAGCAGAAATGAAAGACCTTTTTTCATCGGGGTCACGGTTTCCGGAGTTTACCCGCAACAGTGTTTGAATTTTTTGCTGCTGCCGCAGGGGCAGGGATCGTTGCGTCCGGGAGGGGTGACGGGGGCGAGATCGGGCTGTTGGGCGACCGCGGTCATGACCTCGGAGGCGGGGCGCCGGGCCCGCAGCAGTTGGCACATGATGTCCATGGTGGGTTTCATGTGGTTGAAGATGCGCTTGTAGGCGGGACAGAGATAGTTGAGTCCCGGCATACCGTCGGGGGTTTTCATAAAGCGGTGTTTGGGGCATTCGCCGTGGCAGGCGAAGCGGACCGAGCATTCCCGGCAGTATTTGGGAAGGTTGTCCGCCTTGTCCCGTCCAAATTTGCGCTGGATGGGGCTTTCCACCATGGAGCGAATGGATTGGTTCATGATGTTGCCCAGTTTGTATTTGGGATACACGTAATGATCGCAGGAATACAGATCCCCGTTGTGTTCCAGGGCCATGGCGGTTCCGC
>JBBDRC010000109.1:0-7343 GCA_040905625.1 Kiritimatiellia bacterium | reverse complement strand
CTCGTAGTGGGGAATGAACGTGTCGTAGGTGGTCACGCTCCCCGGAGTGGAGAAGATCGCCGTGTGAATGCCGGTAATCGCCAGCCGGTTATCCAGAATCAGAAACGAGGGGCTGCCCGAATCCCCCGATTCCCCGTGGGAGTCGTCGCCGTCTCCCGCCGCATTGTTGTACGTGAACGTGTACACCCGCGTGCTGTTGATCCCCCCATCGTCAAAATCCTCAAACCCGTCGATATCCCCTTCCCCGACTTCGGCGTCTCTTCCGTGGACGCTGATCCGCAATCCAAGATAATCCCCCTCCCCGTCGAAATTCGGAATCGGATAGAAGGCCACCTCTGAACTCATCGCGCTGTCAAACCGCCCCACCACCAAATCCGTGTTCTCGTTCGAGGCGTTTTTGATATTCGCCAGGCTGGCCACCTGGGCGCTTTCCTGCGTTCCCGAAGCGTTCACGAAGGTGAAGGTGCTTCCCACCGCGGGCGAAGAGTGATTCGCGGCCACGAAGTGCTCGGGGGTGATCATGGCCACCCAACGATTGTTCTGCGAATCGTCGCGCCCCACCCCGCTGAAGTCGTACGCCGATTTGTAGAAATCCGTGTTCCGGGTTGTGGGGAAGCTGTCGAATCGGTCATGACGATCCGGATCATATGACCGGATGTTCAACCCCCGGGAAATTGGCGCACCCAGGCAACCAACGGAAACAAACAATAAAATGATCTTCTTCGATTTCATGAGGATCTCCCAATGGGTTAACGAATTGGGGTGAACGGCAGGGTGAACGGCAACTAATGGATAGGAAATCACTTTTCGCGCTGAGAGAGCGCGAGGCGGTTTCGGGGTTGTGAGGGGGCGAGCATTATGAGAATATAGAGAAATGAGGGGCGGTAGTCAAGCCGAAGTTGCTATCCCTCTATTCCTCTGCCCGGCTTGTTCCAGGGCCCCCGGAACACGCCGGGAAAAAGGGTCACCCATCAAAGGCAGGAGGTCAGACCGAAAAAGGGTCACCGTTTGGCCGTCCACGGGGACGTCCCCGCGGGCGAGGCGGACTCAAGCCGCTTCCGCATCCGTGATTGCAGGGGAGACGCTGTGATTGTGGATGGAAGGTTGCTTCGAACATGTGATTTACTTTCAGCCTTCAGACAACCGCCCCCTGCCTTACAGATTGGTGTCAATCAGCGTTCATCAGTGGTTCGTTTTCGCTTTTGCGGCGGAAAGGCACGGGTGTGGCAAGTGTTTTGGGATTGATGTCATACACCAACCTCGCCAACCGGAAGGTTTTCAGGTTCCGGTATCCGCCACTGGGCGGAAGCAGGTCCCCCAAATTCTTACTCCTCATCCATTCGTGGATTCGCCCCCAGGGCCGCCCGCACATCGTGTCCGGCGGGGGCCTGGTAGAGCGCGAGATCAAACCAGGATACCGCCGCGATCAAATGGTCGAAAATGTCGGCCTGGACCGCCTCAAAGTGTATCCAGCGCGTATCTTTCACAAACACATACAATTCGATGGGAACCCCTTTCTCCGTCGGTTCCAACTGACGCACCAAAAAAGTGAGCCCCTCCTGATGAATTTTCGGGTGTTCACGCAGATACGCCTCCACATACGCCCGGAACGTGCCCAGATTGGTCAACCGCCGGCCGTTCAACGGACAGCTCCCGTCAATTTTGTGTTCCTGATTCCAGGATGCCACCTCTTTCCGGCGTCTTTCCAGGGACCCTTTCAGAGAACCGATGGTTTCCAGCTTTTTCAGCAGGTCCTCATCGCAGAAGCGCACCGACTGCAGATCGATCATCAGGGCCCGCTTGATGCGGCGGCCGCCGGACTCCTGCATCCCCCGCCAGTTTTTGAACGAGTTGGTGATCAGGGCATGGGTGGGCACAGTGCTGATGGTGCGGTCAAAATTTTGAATTTTCACCGTGTGCAGACTGATATCGATCACATCCCCGTCCGCGCCAAAAGTCGGCATTTCAATCCAGTCTCCAATCCGCACCATGTCATTGGCGGTGATTTGAATTCCGGCCACAAAGCCCAGAATCGAATCACGGAAAATCAGCATCAGCACCGCGCTCAAGGCCCCCAGTCCGGTCAGAAATCCGGCGGGAGAGCGGTTTAGAAGGGAGGCGATAATAAAAATCGCGGTGGCGAACCACAGGATCAACTGCAGGGTCTGCACATATCCGGTAATGGGACGCGACACGCTGAAAGAGAATCCCCGGTAAATGTCCTGAAGGGCGTTCAACAGCGCATGCAGACTGTACGCCACCGCGAACCACAGATAGGCCAGCGCCATTCGCTGCAACCAATCCGCAAACCCGCCCCAATCCGCAAACCCGCCGGATTCAAACAGAAAGGCTCCGTGATAGAGCAGAATTCCCGGAACCAGATGGGACAGCCGGGTGAACACCCTGCGGTCCATCAGCTTGTTGTCCCAGGTGACCCTGGACCGTTTCACGAAATGGTGCACCACCCGCAGAATAAGGGATTTGGTGATCCAGTTCGCAAGCACACAGATCCCCGCCAGCCCCGCAAACAGGATGAGGGTGAACACCAGCGCATGCACCTCCGAATCAAGATTCAACGGATTCAATAAACGGGAAATCGGCTCCAACAGAAAATGCACGTTTTCCATGCCGCCGTCAGTGTCCGGGTTTATGGGTTTCGACTTCTTCCTGTGTTTTCACCGCGTCCCCTTTGTGACCGCGGCGGTGTTCACGCTTGTTGTAATGCTGCAACAGCGCCACCGCGGCCAGGCCGATCAGGACCAGTATAAAAAATATTTCCAGTGCGATCATGAAATGTCTCCCAATCGTATTCTAGTCGTTTTCGATGCGAATGGCCTCAAATTGACAAAGATCGGCCATATTAACCGCCTCGGACTCCAGTCCGGGCGGAACGGTGTCCACCACCGGCACCGCAATCCAGTCCGGTCCCAACCTGAACAGGGCGGGACACGCCTCCGTGCAATCCTCGCACCCCGTGCACAAATCAGGGTCAATCTTTACTTTCATGCCTGCATCCTACGCCTCCGTTCTCCAAGAGGCAAGATGGAAATGATGTCGGGGTATTGACTTTTCACCCGGCATCTTCACAATCACTCCATGAACCCTCATACCCCCGCACATTGAGATGTTGAACTGGATTGAGATCCATGGCGAAGTGCTGAGTCTGCTTGTGGGCGGATCGTTTGTTCTGCTGATCGCGACTCTCGCCCTGATTCCATTTATGATCGCCAGACTGCCGGAAACGTATTTTGACAATCCGCATCATCAACCGCTGGAAAACCTCCGGCACCGTCCCCTTCTCCGAAGCGGGCTGCTGCTGCTGAAAAACGCCTTGGGGCTGATTCTGCTGCTGGCCGGACTGTCCATGCTGGTACTTCCGGGCCAGGGACTGCTCACCCTTTTCATGGCCATGATCCTGATTGATTTTCCCGGGAAATTCGCATTGAAAAAGAAAATCATCCACGTGGCCCGCCTGCGCCGCATCATCAATCAATTTCGGATTCGCCACGGAAAAGCTCCTTTCGTTTTCCGGGAGAATGCGGATCCGAACTGATCCCACAGAAGCGGCGCCGGCCAACAATCCCCTCATTTGCGCGGGTGTTCAAGACGCACGCCCTGTCCGTGGCGGGCTGAAAGGCAAGGCCGGCAAAGTATTTGAGTTTGCGACAGACAACGTGAAAATTCACCTCAAGGCTTCCACCACTTCCGCCAGGGGGAGGCCCACAACGTTGGTGTAGCTGCCGTGGATTTTCTGTACAAAAGAAGCGGCGTTGCCTTGAATGCCGTAGGCGCCGGCTTTGTCGAGGGGGTCTCCGCTGCGCACGTACGCCTGGATGTCGTCTTCTCCCAGTTTGCGGAAGGTGACCCGGGTGATGCACACCTGCTGTTGGTGGGGGCGGTCCGGCCGGAGGATACTGAATCCGGTCAGCACCTGATGGGTCCGGCCCGACAGGGCGGTAAGCATCGCCCGCGCCTCTTTTGCATCGGCGGGCTTGCCGAGGATGACCCCGTCGGAAACCACCACCGTGTCCGCAGCCAGCACCAGGGCGTCGGGATGGACATCGAACACTGCGGCGGCTTTTAGGTGCGACAGCCGGGCGACCAGATCAGCGGGCGCTTCTCCGGGCAAGGGGGTCTCGTCCACCCGGGCGGGGATCACCTCGAAGTCGAGTCCGGCGGAACGCAGTAATTCGGCCCGCCGGGGAGATGCCGATGCCAGAATCCGCCTCATGCCTTCACGCCGGCATACGCCCGGATGGTGTTGATCATGCTGTTCAAGCCGTTGGTCCGGTTCATACTCAGGTGCGAGAGCAGTCCGATTTCCTCGAAAAATCCCAAATCCGCATTCAAAATCTCGTCCGGGCGGCGGTCCTGATAAATCCGCAGCAGGATCGCGATCAGTCCCTGCACAATCAGGGCATCACTTTCGGCCAGCAAATGCAGGCGGCCGTCCTCCGTCTCCGACGCGTGCAGCCACACCTGCGATTGGCAGCCTTTCACCTTGTGGGCCTCGTCCTTGTAGTCCGCCGGGATCGGATCGAGTTCCCGTCCCAAATCAATGATGTAGGCGTACTTCTCCTGCCAGTCCTCGAACATGGAGAATTCCTCCACCAGTTCCTGTTGTGCGTCTGCAATGGTTGTCATGCGCTCAACAAATGCACGGCCTCAATCAAGCTCTGTTTCGCTTCCTCGATTGTCTCCCCCTGGCCATTCGCTCCGGGCACTTCAGGGCAAATCGCCCAAAACCCGCCTTCGGGAGCAGCCTCGATAATAGCTGTGAATTCTGATTTCATACAAGTGGAATGTAAGAACGGAACCCCATAAAAGCAAGTTTATTTATGCCGAACATGGAGGGCGCATCTCCGAATTGGTTTCAACGCCGGGAGGAAAGTGGTGTGGAACAGCCGAAATGAACGTACCGAATTTTTGACAGGATGACAGGATTGGCGGGATGTTTTGTTGAAATAAACAGGAATTGATCCAGATAATCATGTTATCCTGTCAAAAAAACAAAGTTACACTTGGCAATCTTGATCCCGTCAAAAAAAAATGGAGGAAGTCCCGGGGTTTACCCCCCCACCAGTGCCAGCAGCACCCCGGCGGCCACGGCGGAGCCGATCACCCCGGCCACGTTGGGTCCCATGGCGTGCATGATCAGCACATTGTGGGGATTGGCCTCCTGCCCCACCCGGTTGGCCACCCGGGCGGCCATGGGCACGGCGGACACCCCGGCGGATCCAATCAGCGGATTGATGGGATCTTTGCTGAGCAGATTCATCAGCCGGGCCATCAAAATTCCGGCGATCGTTCCAATGGAAAACGCCACCAGCCCCAACACCAGGATTCCCAGGGTCTGCATATTCAGAAATCCGTCCGCCGCCAGCTTGGATCCCACCGCCAGTCCCAAGAGAATGGTGATGATGTTGATCAGGGCGTTTTGAGCGGTGTCCGACAGGCGGTCCACCACTCCGGATTCCTTCATGAGATTTCCCAGCATCAGCATGCCGATCAGCGGGGTGGCCGGAGGTAACAGCAGAATGCAAAGAATCAACACCATCAATGGAAACACGATTTTCTCGGCCTGACTCACCTCGCGCAATTGCTTCATTTCAATCTTTCGCTCGGCCTCGGTGGTGAACAGCCGCATCAGCGGCGGCTGCAGGATCGGCACCAGTGCCATATAGGAGTAGGCGGCCACCGCAATGGCACCGAGCAAATGCGGGGACAGGCGGGAGGCCAGGAAAATGGCGGTGGGTCCGTCCGCCCCGCCAATAATACCGATGGAGGCCGCATCCGCCAGAGTGAATGAAATCGCGCCGCCGGTGATCCGGGTCAGGATCAGCGCCCCCATCAGGGCCAGGAATATCCCGAATTGAGCCGCCGCGCCCAGCAGGGCGGTTTTGGGATTGGCCAGCAGCGGTCCGAAATCGGTCATGGCGCCGACCCCCAGGAAAATCAGCAAAGGAAACACCCCGGTCTCCACCCCGACGGTGTAAAAATAATACAGAAACCCCGCCGGTTGCCCCGGCAATCCAATCTCGGCAATTCCCGCGCCGGGAATGTTGGTAAGAATCGCCCCGAATCCAATGGGCAGCAACAGCAGGGGCTCGAATTTTTTGGAAATCGCCAGCCAGATCAGCAGCAGCCCCACCCCAATCATCAGTGCCTGCCCCACCCCTTCGGGAAAAATGCCGGGCTCCGCCACTTTCTCTCCCTGCTGCTCCAGTTGACGGGTGGCGGCAGCGATTGCGGCTTCTTTTTCGGCCTCGGTCACCGGATTCATAAAGCGGTATATCCCGGTTTGGGTCCATAGTTTCTCCAGACCGCCCGACACCGAGAAGGCTTCATCCGCCCGCAGAGTCGGAGCGGAGAAGAAACAGGCGATACAAATGAGATAGAGGGTTTTGATCATGTTCACAACCTCAGAGCAATGTGAGCAGTGCCTGACCTGATTTAACCTGTCCGCCGATCTCCACGTGGATCCGGGTGACCTGCGCGTCTCTGGGGGCTTGAATATCAACCTCCATTTTCATCGCCTCCAGAATCAGCATTACCTGCCCTTTGCGCACCTGATCTCCCTCGGACACCAGCAATTTGAACACCTTCCCCGGGGTTTGGGATTTAATCACCTCTCCCCCGCCCCCGGAATCCCCTCCGCTCATGGCGGTTTCTCCTGAACCATCGCTTACCGAAACCGTGTAGCTGCTTCCATTCACCACAGCCTTTCCCTCGGACAATTCCACCAGGAAGCTTCGCCCGTTCACAGTCACCCGTTTGGGGCCGGAATTTTCCGCGGGAGCGGCCTCCGTCTCCGTTTTTTTCATGCGAATACCCAGTGGCGCGTTCCCCAGCAGAAAATCGATTCCTTTCTCTTTGCAGGTGGCGGCGATGAAAATATTTTCATCCGAGAGATCGGTGATTCCCGCGTCGCGCAGCATCTGTTTGGCGGGTTCGATCCCTTTGGAGGGATCGGCGTCGTTGAGTTCCAGCACGGGGCGGGTGGTGGGCTCCAGTTTCAACTGTTCAGACGCGATACGGATGACCTCAGGATCGGGGGCGGTGGGGGTGCGCCCGAAGTAACCCAGCACCATTTTGCCGTACCCGTCGGCGATCTTCTTCCAGGGTCCCATCATCACGTTATTGAAGGCCTGCTGAAAATAGAACTGGGAGACCGGAGTGACCGAGGTCCCGAATCCCCCTTTGCGCACCACTTCACCCATGGCGCGGATGATTTCGGGATATTTCTCCATAATCCCGTTGTCCCGCAGCATTTGGGTATTGGCGGTCAGTGCGCCGCCGGGCATGGGACAGAAAGGAATCATCGGTTCCACTTCCTTGGCCTC
>JBBDRC010000108.1:0-7388 GCA_040905625.1 Kiritimatiellia bacterium | reverse complement strand
TCGGCGTAAACGCCTCAGGTGTGAAGCCCGGTGAACCGGGGACTCTGAACGTTTTACGTATGGGTCGTCGAGATCAATAGATCGAGAGTGAAGTGATGGTCGCGGATGAGGTAGGGTTCGGTGGTGTCGGGTCCGCAACTGGCGGTGCCGAGGCCGCGGTGGGCGGCGTCGATGCAGAGCAGGGTTTCGGGACGGGGGTGCAATTCATGTGTGTGGGTGGCTGCGAAGAGATCCCGGGCATGATAGTGAGTGGCGGAGAAGTGAAAGGGTTGTTTGCTTTCAATGCCAATCGCCGATCCTTTTTTTCCGCTGAGACGGATCCGGTTGGTGTTGCATTTGAGTCCGTTTTCCTGGGGCATCACGTAGGGGGTGTGCTGTTCGGTGACGGTGCTGCGGTGCAGTCCGCGCCAGGCGGAGGCGATGCGGTCGGGATAGTTCTCGTGGGGACCGAGTCCGAGCCAACTGAGCTGCTCGAAGCCGGGGGCAAGCTCAAAGAGGAGTCCCACTCGTGCCGGGTCTTCAATTTCCTGAGCGGTTTCGATTGCCGCCCGAAGCCGCAGGGTGTGTTCGTCCACACCGGTGATTTCCAGAATCCAGTGCGCATCGTCCCACCGGTCCCGTCCGCTGGCGTTGAAGGTCCATCGGATGCCGCGTGGAAGTGGTTCGGTGGATTCGAGCCGCGACACCAGTTTGTCGAGGCCGAGCTTTTGCCAGCGCGAGATGGGTTTGCGGTCCTGTCCGGTCCAAAGCTTGAGGCCGTCGTTGTCGGTGGGGGCGCGCCAGAGATTCAGAGCGGGTGCCGCGGTGAAGACCGCCTGTTTGCCCAGGGACAGATGCAGGGGCGCGCCATCGTCATCCATTTCCAGGGTCAGGTTTCCAAATTGCAGGGCACCGTCCGTTGTTTTTACCGGTTTCGGGGCTTTGGACTTTTTGGGCGGGGCGGCGGGGCGGCTGAGCAGGCGTTTGGGGAGGTCCACGCATTCGTGGGCAACGGGGTGGCCGACGGGGGCCCATGGCTGATCGTTCCGGGTTGCGAAGTGAATTAACACCGAGATTTCACGGCCTTCGTATTTTCCGGACGGCACGACAAAAGGAACATCCGCGGTTTCACGCGGGCCGATTTTGGGCAGACGCAGATTTGCTTTTTTGACGCATTCGCCGTCGACCCGTAATTCGTAACGGGCGGTGAGCCAGGAGAGATTCCGGAAGTGGTCTTTGTTGTGCACGCGCAGAGTCAGCGGGGTGCCGCGTTTGAGTCGGACGGAAACAGGCTGGGCGAGTTTTTTGAGTTCGAGCAGAGCGGGGTGGGGAGTGCGGTCGGGCCAGAGGAGGCCGTCGCAGACGAAGTTGGCATCGTGGGGGGATTCGCCGAAGTCGCCGCCGTAGGCCCAATAGGGTGTGCCGTCGGGGGCGGTTTGTTGGATGCCGTGGTCGATCCATTCCCAGATGAAGCCGCCCTGGAGTCCGTGGTGTTTTTCGAAGAGGGCGTAGTAGTCGGCCAGGCCGCCGTTGCTGTTGCCCATGGCGTGGGAGTATTCGCAGAGGATAAAGGGCCGGCGGCGATCGGTGTGTCCGGGGTCGGTGGCCCATTCGATCATGCGCTCCAGAGAGGTGTACATGGGACAGATGATGTCAGTGGCGCGTTCGCCGGCGTTGTACACTTGGATCCCGTCCTGCTCCTCCCAGGACATGCCCTGTCGATGAATGGCGGGTTCGTAATGGAGAAGCCGGCTTGGGTCGCGTCCGCGAATGTATCCCGCCATGGCGTCGTGATTGGGACCGTACCCGGTTTCGTTGCCCAGAGACCAGGCGATGATGGAGGGGTGATTTTTATCGCGTTCGACCATGCTGACCGCGCGGTCGAGAAAGGCGGCGGACCAGCGGGGCTCATCGCCGAGATAGTTGTAGTAGGCGTGCGCCTCCAGGTTGGCCTCGTCGATGACGTAAAGTCCCAGTTCGTCGCAGAGATCGTAAAACCAGGGATCGTTGGGGTAGTGGGAGGTGCGCACGGCGTTTACGTTGTGTTTTTTCATCAACAGCACATCCTCCCGCATGGTCCCGCGGTCGAGGGCTTTGCCTTTGATGTGATGGTGGTCGTGCCGGTTGACCCCGTGGATGAGCACGCAGGCGCCGTTGATCAGCATCATGCGGTCGCGAACCTCCACCCGGCGGAAACCGATTCGGGTGGAGCAGTGCTCAACCGCTTTGCCCGAGGGATCGAGCAGGGTGACAACCAGAGTGTAGAGATTCGGCACTTCCGCCGACCAGGGTTTCACCCTGCTTATGGTTTTTCTCAAATGGCCGAGGAGGCGATAGCGTTGGTTGTGTTTGACGGTGTACGTGACGGGTTCCGGTTTTTTCCACACCGCTTTTCCATTCGGGTCCAGCAGAGACACCTGGAAAGACCAATTCTCCTCGGGCTGACGGGGAAAGCGGATGCGGATTTTCAGGTCGAGTTGTCCCTGACGGAAGCTGTCGTCAAGTCCGGCGGTGGCCTGCAGATCCTGGATGTACACGGGCGAAGTGGCGTAGAGATAGACCTCGCGGAAGAGTCCGCCCATCCACCATTGATCCTGATCCTCGATAAAGGTGGCGTCGGACCATTTGATCACCACCGCGCTGAGCCAGTGGGATTTGCCCGGAGTGACAAAGGCGCTGAGATCGAATTCGGAGGGAAGCCGGCTGTCTTTGCTCATGCCCACAAACTGGCCGTCCACATACACGGCCAACACGCTTTCGGCGCCGCCGAAATGCAGGACGACGCGGCGGTTTTTCCAATCGGCGGGGATGTTCAGTTCGCGGTGATAAACACCGGTGGGATTGTCCTTCGGGACGAAAGGCGGCTCATCGGGGAAGGGCATTTGCACGTTGGTGTAGTGGGGGTGTCCATAGCCCTGCAGGGTCCAGTTGCCGGGCACCGCCACCTTCTCGTTCACTTCCTTTTTCGCCTTGGGACCGACATCGTCGGGTTGAACTGCGTCCGGGTTCGGGAACATGCGGAACTGCCAGTCGCCATTCAGTGGCTGGAACCAGGGGGAATCCTCCCTGTTCAGGCCGGCGGCCTGTTTTTCATCCGCATAGGGATACAGGGTGGACCGGGCGGGCAGACGGTTTAAAGCGGTGAGTTCGGGATTTTCCCAAAAACGGAGGAAAGGAGGGACATGTTGCATGATCGTGCTTCTATAGGGTTTCAGAGTCTGAATCCCTGTATAAATTTGGCCCCCCGCTGTCCACCAAATTGCTTGGTTTTCGTCGGTCTATGAATTGTTCCGCGCAGCGGCTGAAGCCGCCGCGCGGTTTAATACGCAGGTGTTCATACGAACGCATACGAACGAATGAGTGAAACTATACATATTCCTCATGAGTAACTCGCCGATTTTCTTGCATACCGGTGTGGTGTGTGGTAGGTTCCCCCCTCTTTTGACTCAAACAGGACTGAATATGAAAAAAACAGGATTTATTGGATGGCGCGGGATGGTGGGATCGGTGTTGGTGGAGCGCATGCGGCGGGAACAGGATTTCGAAGGTATCGACGCGGTGTTTTTCTCCACCTCGCAGGCGGGTCAACCCGGTCCGGACGTGGGAGCGGGCGCAAATCCGTTACGTGACGCCACGAAGTTGGAGGATCTCATGGATATGGAGATTCTGGTGTCCTGTCAGGGCGGTGATTATACTAAAGAGATACATCCTCAACTGCGCAAAGCGGGCTGGGAGGGCTGTTGGGTGGATGCCGCCAGTGCGCTGCGGATGAAAGAGGACAGCCTGGTGGTGCTGGATCCGGTGAACCGCAAACTGATTGACCGGGGACTGGAAAGCGGCATCAAGGATTTTATCGGCGGCAACTGCACGGTCAGCCTGATGCTGATGGGGATGCAGGGCCTGTTTGAGGCGGATCTGGTCGAGTGGGTGACCGCCATGACCTATCAGTCGGCCTCGGGTGCGGGCGCGCAGCATATGAAGGAACTGGTCAGGCAAATGGCGGTGCTGGGAGAGGCGGGTAACGCCCTGGCCTCCGATCCCGCTTCGCAAGTGCTGGAACTGGATCAGTTGATCACGGAGAAAATGCGGGACGGATCGATGCCGTGCGATCAATTCGGCGCCCCGCTGGCGGCCAGTCTGATTCCCTGGATTGACAGTGCCATGGAGTGTGGACGCACCCGGGAGGAATGGAAGGGAATGGCGGAGACCAACCGCATTCTCGGGAAAACGGATCATCCGATTCCGGTTGACGGTCAATGTGTGCGGGTGGGGGCCATGCGCTGTCACAGTCAGGCTCTGACCCTGAAGCTGAAACAGGATGTGCCGCTTCTCGAAATCGAAGCGATGATCGCCGGGGCCAATCAATGGGTGCGCCTGGTTCCCAATGAGAAAGCGGCCACATTGGCGCAGCTCACACCGTCCGCGGTTTCGGGAACCCTCGACATTCCAGTGGGACGACTGCGCAAGATGACCATGGGACCCGAATACCTGACCGCTTTCACGGTCGGGGATCAACTGCTCTGGGGAGCGGCCGAACCCGTGCGGCGGATGTTATTGATTTTGTTGGGAAAGCTTTGAGCCTTTTCCAACGGATGGAAGAAACAGAATAAATAACCAACGGATGGCTTCGCCGTCCAGCGGATGAAAGAACGTAACAACTCATCTACCCTCGTCATGATGTTTGATAAACCATTATTCCTTTTTGCGCTTTTAGGACTTGTTGCTTGTTACAGCACATCTCATACACCTCTGTCCAAGTCTGCCTCATCTCTGCCCATGCGTGATGCTGTTTTTGCGGAAGTCAAAGGGCCGGTGGGCAGATGGACAATTAATGCGGGTGAAGAGATGCAGCAGTTCCTTACCTATTTTGATGAAAAGCCTCTAAACAGTACAGGTTCAACAATAGGAATGCCGTTTTTTTCCATTCGATTTCTGAAACCGGACGGATCCATATTGAATGTGTATATTGGCAGTATGACATGGGAAACCAAAGGAGCGCGAGGAGCTATGGCAGAGGGGTGGCATTCCTATTTTTATGATGCATCGAACTATGATCCGAGCATTGAATAAGCCGAGATGTCCGCTGCAGAAATGGGGCGAAATTTGAAGAGTCCAGACCCCATTTATTAGGTGGAGTCCAGTTGCTCTGGGGCGCGGCCGAACCCGTGCGGAGGATGTTGTTGATTTTGTTGGGCCGTCTTTGAGCCTTTTCCAACGGACGGAAGAAACAGGATAAATAACCAACGGATGGCTTCGCCGTCCCGCGGATATGAAGATGACTTGAACTTCTCCTTCCGAAACATCCGCTGGACGGCGAAGCCATCCGTTGGATTGTAAATTTTCTAAATATTTTGGGATAATCAGTGGCTGTGAATACAGGTTAATTCCTGATCTCGGATATGGTTTGTCTGAAATATCAGAAAGTTTCGGCCAAACTTGGTTGACCTCCGGGAATCTCTGCGGTATATCGCGCCCGTCACTTGGACGAAGGTGTGACATCAGTTTACCCCTAAAAACAAACGTAACTCAAAAAAAGGATACATACACATGTCAGCAAAAGTAGGAATTAACGGATTTGGACGGATTGGCCGCCTGGTCCTCCGCGCATCAATGGATAACCCCGCCGTGGAGGTTGTGGGAGTCAACGACCCTTTTATCGACCTCGATTACATGGTCTACATGATCAAATACGACACCATTCACGGCCGTTTCGACGGAACGGTTGAACTGGCGGACGGAAAACTGATGGTCAACGGGAAAGAAGTCAAGGTCTACAACGAAATGGACCCGGCCAACATCAAATGGTCCGACTGCGGCGCCGACTATGTGGTGGAATCCACCGGGGTCTTCACCACCACCGAAAAAGCTTCCGCCCATTTGAAAGGCGGAGCGAAGAAAGTCATTATTTCCGCACCGTCCGCCGATGCGCCGATGTTTGTGATGGGTGTGAACGAAAACAGCTACACCTCCGACATGAACGTCATCTCCAACGCCTCCTGCACCACCAACTGTCTGGCCCCGCTGGCCAAAGTGGTCAACGACAACTTCGGAATTATCGAAGGTCTGATGACCACCGTGCACGCGGTGACCGCCACCCAGAAAACCCAGGACGGACCTTCCAAGAAGGATTGGCGCGGCGGACGTGCTGCCGGCTGGAATATCATCCCCTCCAGCACGGGTGCCGCCAAAGCGGTAGGCAAAGTGATTCCTGCCCTGGACGGCAAACTGACCGGGATGGCCTTCCGGGTGCCGACCGCCACAGTGTCTGTGGTCGACCTGACCTGCCGACTGGAAAAAGGCGCCACGTATGATGAGATCAAAGCGGTGATCAAAGCGGCCTCCGAAGGCCCGATGAAAGGCGTTCTCGGGTACACCGAAGACGATGTGGTCTCCACCGACTTCATCCACCACCCCGAAACCTCCGTATTCGATGCCAATGCCGGTATCGCGCTGACCGACAACTTCGTGAAGCTGATCGCATGGTATGACAATGAGTGGGGCTTTTCCTGCAAGATGCTGGACTTGATCACCCATGTGGCCAAACAAGGCTGATCAAAAAACGTGATGTTTTGTCATCCCGGAGTCCTTCTGAAGGGCTTCGGGATGGTTTGTGATTAGGAAAAGAAATTTATGAATAAAAAAAGTATTACCGATATTGATATTAAGGAAAAAAAAGTCCTGATGCGGGTGGACTTCAATGTGCCGATCAACGACGATGGCACCGTGGGCGACGATACCCGGATCGAAGCGGCGCTGCCCACCATCCGCTATGTGCTCGAACAGGGCGCTTCTCTGATTTTGATGAGTCACCTGGGACGACCCGATGGCAAAAAGAACCTCAAATACACCCTCAAACCGGTGGCCGCCGCATTGTCTGACAAAATCGGCATTCCCGTTGAATTCGCCACGGATTGCGTGGGCGACGATGCCGTTGCCAAAGCGGCCGCGTTGAAAGGGGGACAGGTGTTATTGCTGGAAAATCTCCGTTTTTACCCGGAAGAAGAGGGCAAAGGCGTTTCCAGCGAGCAGCAGAACGCGTTCGCCAAAGCACTCGCCGCGCTCGGCGATGTGTACGTGAACGACGCCTTTGGAACCGCGCATCGCGCCCACGCCTCCATGGCGGTGGTCACCAAATACATGGAGGACTGCGCGGCCGGTTTCCTGTTGGAAAAGGAAATCACCTATCTGGCCAAAACGCTGGAGTCTCCCGAACATCCCTTCGTGGCCATTATCGGCGGCGCCAAAATCTCGGGCAAAATCGATGTGATCATCAACCTGATGGATAAAGTGGACACGCTGTTGATCGGTGGCGGCATGGCCTACACCTTCTTCAAGGCGCAGGGCCGCACCATCGGAAATTCCATTCACGAGGACGACAAACTGGATCTGGCCAAACAGATCATGGCGGA
>JBBDRC010000107.1:0-7392 GCA_040905625.1 Kiritimatiellia bacterium | reverse complement strand
GGATGTATGATTGAGGATTGGTGATTTTTGATTTTTGATTTTTGATGTGCTCCGGCAGGGTGGACGATGTCGGCGACGAGATCGGTCGACGATTTGTGACTCCCCCCTCGTAAACCCTTCTCGTCGCCGTTCTCGTAAACCCTCCATCCAAAATCACCAATCCTCAATCAACAATTATACATCTCCCGATCCCGGAGGGATCACAGATTGTAGCCGGGGCGTCCCGACGTGTCGGGACCCCCGGGAACATGGATTAAAACGGGCCCGACCCTGGAGGGGTCGCATAGGCTGCGGAACCTCTGCGACCCCTTCTGGGTCGACGTTATTCTTTCGCGGAACCCGGAGGTCCCGATAAATCGGGACACTCCGGCTACAGTCTGCGACCCGTTCCGGGTCCATTGCGTCAACCGACGACAACTTGTGAAATTGCCCAAGCAAAAATCACAAATCAACAATCATAAATCAACAATCATAAATCTATCGTACTCCACCTCCATGGACGCGGGGCATCCTGCCCCGGTCTTCCCGCCCCAGGATCACATAATCATCCCCCAAAATAAACGCCGCCGGAAAATTCCGGCGGCGTTTTCATTCGAAGCAAAGGCGCCAATCAGGCGCGTTTGCGGCGGGCACCCAGAAGCAAAGCTCCGAAGGCAATGCCGATCAGGGCCAGTGTGCCGGGCTCGGGGATGACCGCAACCATGACAAAGGGGTCGATTGCGCCACTAACCCCGTCCAGACGAAATCCGGTGGCGGTCGAGAGGTCACCCGTGCCGCTAAAATCGGCGATGGTGAAGAAGGTGCCCACGGGTCCGGTTCCGGATCCAAACTGACTACTGGGAGAGCCAGTAGGCCGATACCAACCACCCGAGGGAGCTGTGGCAACCTCGGACCCATAGGTCGACGAGGTAAGTGCGTACGTGCCCAGCTTGGCATTGGATGCATCCACAATACTCAGAGTGACAGCTTCCTGACCGGTTAGTTCAAAAAAAGCGAAACCTTCATAGGTATTCAGATTGAATATTCCTTTTAGTTGTAGAATTTTGTGGGGGGGTTGATGATTTTAGTGATTTGGATCGAGGATCCAAGCGCGGGCGCCGCAGTGGCGTCCGTAGGTTTATGTTCATTGGTCATGGGGTTCTTCCTTGTTGGGGTTGAGGGTACCTCAACTACTGGTTTCATTGTAACAGAAGGTTTTGAGATAATGGGGGTGTAACTCAGGTTGCAACAATGGCGTTGATAAAGCTTCAGGTCGGCGAGGCTTTCCAGCGCACGGAACTCCGCGGTTCCCGCGTGTTCCACCACGTTTTGCATGTGTATGTTTTCGATGAGGTGATTTGCATCGTATCCCTCCACGCTTCCTCCGCGCAGGGCGGACGCGGTGTGATAGTTCCGGATGTGGATATCCCGGATGTGGCCGCGTTCGGGGTCGGTGGAGTAGCGGGAGGTCGAAATGAGCAATTTAACATCCTCATTGCGCACGCCTTCCACATAAAGGCCGTCGTAGTGGATATCCCGCACCGTGCAGTGGTCGATCACGGTCAGGCTGAGGGTATGATTCTCCTCGGAATGAATCACTTCAATGTTCTCAAAGCGCACATCCTCCAACAGGTCCGCCTGGGAGGTGTGACCGATCTCCAGGGCGTTCCCGGGCAGATCGTTCCAACAAATCAGATTCCGAAATCGCAGATTGCGGCTCTGCATACCCGCGGCGCGGCGGGTCTTGACCGCCACACAGTCATCCGCGCATTTCAAAAAACAGTTTTCCACCAACAGATCGTTGCAGGAGCGCGGCTGTATCCCGTCGTTGTTCACCTGCCAGGTGATGGCTTTGTGGTTGCGGATCACGGTGCCGGTGGTGCCGAAGGTCACCAGATTCCAGAACGGACTGTCGTAGATCACCGGCCCGTCGACCCGGTTGTGTTTTCCCCGGCGGAAAAACACAAAAGCGGCATCACCATCGTCCCGCCATTCGATGGACTTCAGGGCGACCCCGGTTCCGTCGATCACCCCCGGCCCCCGCAGGGCGGCATGCTCCACTCCCTCGCCGCGAATGTAGGAACGCAAATGCGCACCCCCGCTGAGATACAGAAATTTATGGGAATACAGATCCACCATCTGCCCCGTCACCTCATGCACGCCGGGCAGCAAATAAACGCCGTCGCATTCCCCGGGATCGAAGGCCTCCGGCGCGTGCAGGCCCGGTTCCAAGACCCGACAACGCTCCGACACGGGCGCGGCGTCCTCCGGGGCATTGATCATCAGGTACAAGGTATTGCGGGGGAAGTTGCGTCCGGTGACCGCCTGGTGATTCAACTCGACCACCAGACAGCGGGGAGCCGCCACGGAAAAAAACAGCTCCCGCGCCTCGAAGCGGAACTGCAGCGGATCGCGCAGTGATGGCCGAATCGCGGCGTGGTGCACCGCATAGGGAATCCGCACGCGGCATTCCACCGCTCCCGAAGCCGCCAAATGGGCCCAGCCCTCGGACCCGCCGTAGGCGTGGGGCTGCTCGGACATGCTGGAGGCAAACATCACCGGCACCGGCAACCACGCACCCCCCGCTTCCCGCACCCACAGTTGAATGCGGGATTGCAGCAGATCGTCAGGAGCAGCGTAGAGATCAAGCATGACCGGTCATCCTTTGAGTCCTTCAAGACCGTGGGTCAGTACTTCTTCCGTGGGCGCAACCCCGAGTCCGGGTCCCGTGGGCAGGGTGAACATTCCGTCTTCGCAGGACATGTCGCCGCTGATGAACTGCAGATTCTTATCGAAGATGGAATGCTGATATTCGTGCAGCTCCAAATGGGGCATGACGGCGGAGGCGTGCAGACTGGCGGCCTGGAAGAGGCCGATGCCGATGCTGGCGTGGGGCATGACCTTGACGTGGAAGGCGCGTCCCAGCGCGGCGATTTCCATAAAGGAGGTGATGCCCGTGCGGCCCATCTCTGGCTGGATCACCCCGATGGCACGTCGCTCAAAGCGCGGCAGGTATTCGAAGGACGTTCGCAGTTCTTCGCCAATGCCCACCGGACACGACACCGCCGCGGCGACCTGCGCCTGTCCCTCGATATCCTCAGGACGGCAGGGAGCCTCGGCCACCGCAAGCCGGTGGACGTTCATCTCCTGAATCAGACGAATTGCCTCGGGCGCGGTGTGTTTCCAATGCATGTCGCACAGAATCGTCGCCCGGGGTCCCAAGGCCTCGCGCAGAGACTTCATTTCCTCCGCCGTGCCCTCGTGGGAAACCGCCGAGGCGAATTTAAAGGCATTGAAGCCCTTCGCCTGCCAGCTCAGGGCCAGGTCCACCCTCTCGGCCAGGGTGGGCATGGGGAGTCCGGAGACATAGGCGGGAATCTTTTTCCAGCGTTGGCCGCCGAGCATTTTGCACAGCGGCAGATCCGCACTGCGCGCGGCGGTATCCCAGAGCGCAATGTCCACTCCCGCCAGGGCATCATGATAATAGCCCCCGAAAAATCCGCGCACCCGCATCAGGTCGTACATGCGGTGATAGAGCACGGCGGGATCGGAGGCGTCCTGACCCATCAGCCAGGGCCCGAGCATCTCGTCGATGATCGCTTTTGTCGCCTGAGGCACCACAAAGCCCACGCATTCCCCCCAGCCCGTCACCCCGCCCTCGGTGGTGATGCGGACCAGCGTGCTCTGATCGTGAATACTGTACACACTCAGATTGCCGGGGCGAACAAAATAGCCATTTTCATTGGCCTCGACCCCGTCCTCGAGCTTGCCGAGATAAGGAACCTCGCGGGGGAGACGGATACAGAACGTTTCGACAGCGGTTATACGGGTTTTCATGCAAGAGGCTCCAGCAGCGGTTCAATTTCAGTGTACAGAGTTTCAAAAAGCGCCATCGCATAGCGGTCGGGGCTGTGAGTGGGACGACGGCAGGTGGCGGAGGCGATGATGCCCCGCCGATGCAGAATGATCTTTTCGAACGCGATAATCATCTCCACATCCTGACGAATCTGATTGAGCAGCGCCAGCAGCGCGGTGTGCAGGCGCAGAGAGGTCTGGCGGTCGCCGCCGATGTGTGCCTGATGAATCTTAAGATAAAGATCGAACATCGAACAGCCCGGCATCACCCCCACCGCGCCGCGGTCGTAGGCCTCCAGCATATTGTAGCCCGCATTGCCCACATGGCCGCGCAGGTCCAGGCCCTCGGTCATCTCCAGCAATTTGCTGAGATAAGGCCCCACGGGTTTGCATTCGATTTTGAAGTCGCGGGCGTTACCGAAGTCACGGGCCAGGGTGGCGAAAACCGCCGGGGGAATGGCGACCCCGGTTTGTTCGGGCGCGTACTGCAGCATGAGCGGGGTCTCCGGCACTGCGGACGCGATGGCACGCAAGTGGGCTTCCACCGCCGCCGCGCCGGGCTTGAGAAAATACGGCGGCAACACCATCAGACAGTCCGCACCCAGATCGGCAAAGCGGCGGGCGGATTTCACCGCCACCTCGGTGGCGTGGTCGGTGACGGACACGATGGAGGGCACGCCCAGAGCGCGGCAACGCGCCACCAGCACTTCGGCCATGGTCTGTTTTTCCGCGTCGGTCAGTTTGTAAAACTCCCCGGCGATGCCGAAGAGGGTGAGCGCGTCACAGCCCCCGCGGGCAAGCACGGTGATCAGATTTTCAAAACTGTCGAAATCCACCTCCCCTTCGGGAGTGAAGGGGGTGGCGACAATGGGAAAAACCCCCTTGAGTGATAAGTGTTTTTTCATAAATTCCTTAGGTGGCGGAGGTAAGTCCCCAGGCGCCGTCCACGCGCCAGTCGGCGCCGGTCACGTAGCGTCCGGCGTCGGAGCAAAGCACCAGGGCGGCCCCCACGCAGTCTTCGGGCTGGCCCATAAAGCCCACGGGCACGCGACGCAGGAGTTGGGCTTGTTTATCCGGGGTGTCGCGCACCATGAGATTCCGATCGGTTTCGATCAGTCCCGGGGAGAGGTTGTTGACGGTGACGCCGCTCGGTGCGAGGTCCAGCGCAATGGAGCGCACCAGGTTCATCAATGCGGCTTTGCTCGCCGCGTAGACGGGCAGCGGGGGCGCGGGTCGGTCCTGTTGCACGGAGCCAAGGGTCAAAATGCGACCCCGGCCCCGCTCCGCCATTCCCGGAGCTGCCTGCTGGATCATGTCCAGGCAGGACCAGACGTTGACCTGCATCTGTTGTATAAATTCCTCCCGTTTCGCCTCCCGCCATCCCGCGCGGATTTGCAGCGAGGCATTGAGCACCAGAATATCCAGCGGACCCAGCTTGTCTTCGGTCTCGCGGATCAAACGGGCCGGAACGGCGGGATCGCTGAGATCGCCGCTCACCGATTCCACCCGCCCGCCGTTGGAGCGGAGGCTGTTCACGGCGGATTCCAGTCGTTCTCCCGGCGCGGAGGCGTGCACACAGACCTCGGCCCCCTGACGGGACAGCGCATCGGCGATGGCCAGACCAATGCCCCGGCTGGAACCGGTCACCAACGCCTTGCGGGCCTTCAGAGATAACATGGACTCTATCATGTGAACATTTTGCCTTGCCGAAGTCCCCACGAAAAGAATAACGTAACGCAAACAGTTGCGAAAAATGGAAAACGTCACCCTTCAAACCCTCGCGGACCAGCTTGGCCTGCATGTATCCAGCGTCAGCCGCGCTCTGAATAACAGCCCTCAGGTGTCCCCCGCCACCCGGGAAAAAGTGAAAGCCGCCGCGGAGGCCCTGGGCTATCGGCCGGACCCCATGCTGGGGGCTCTGGCCCGGTATCGCAAAGCGGGAACCCGCCCGCCTTTCCGCGAAACCCTGGCCTGGATCACCGCGTTTCCCGCTCCCGACACCTGGAGACAGTTGCCGGTTGCACCGCGGTATCGTCAGGGTTGTCAAACCCGGGCCGAATCCCTTGGATATCAATTGGTGGATTACTGGCTCGATCCGGCCATTTCCGGCAGGCGTCATGCCGACATTCTGCATTCACGCGGAGTGCGGGGACTGCTGATCGCGCCGCTGCCCGATCCGGTCCGCACGCTGTCCCTGCCTTTGCAAACCTTTCCGGTGGTGGCGATGGGTCCCACCCTGGAGCATCCCCGCGTGCACCGGGTGCTCAACGACCTGTTTGACAACATCCGCGTGGCCATGGATCAACTGGCCGAACGCGGATACCGCCGCCCCGTGCTGCACCTGTCCCGGTCCACCGACGCCCGGACCCGGCACCTGTTTATCAGCGCTTTTCTCGGAGCGGAAATCGCAGGCCGCGCCCTGCAGTCGCGGGACGTATACCGTTTTGATCAGCCGGATACCGAAGCCTTCCTCCGTTTTTTGCAGCGTCGCAAGGCCGACGTGGTGATCGATTGCGAAAGCGGGGTCAGCGAAGCATGCCTGCGCGATGCCGGACTGCGCGTGCCAGAGGACATCGGGCTGTTGACCGCGAACCTGCCTACCCAAAACACCCGTCAAAGTGGATTAAAAGAAAATCCGGAAGAAGCGGGAGCGGCGGCGGTGGATTTGCTGGTGTCCCTGCCCCTACAACCCAGCGCCCTCCCCCAAAACCCCCGCACCGTCATGGTCGAAGGATACTGGCGCGAGGGCCAAAGCCTCTCTGCAATCCGGGATTTATCCCGGCGGTGAGGCAGGAAGAACATTGATCGGACGGGGGATGGATGGATGATTGGTGATTTTTGATTTTTGAGGGTTGATTTGATTTTACGGGGTGGACGATGTCGGCGACGAGATCGGTGGACGATTTGTGAAATCCTCCCTCGTACCCCCTTCTCGTCGCTGTTCTCGTAACCTCTCCATCAAAAATCAAAAATCAACAATCAACAATCATCCATCTCCCGATCCCGGAGGGATCACAGAATAAAGCCGGGGCGTCCCGACGTGTCGGGACCCCCGGAAACGTGAACAAAAACCGGACCGACCCGGAACGGGTCGCAGAGGTTCCGGAGCATCTGCGACCCCTCCAGGCATGCGCGTCAAGCTAATGAATCTAAGAAACTATTAATAAGATACTTGCGAAAATATTTTAATTTGGGACCCCTGAGAGCGGAGTATTTGTCTGAAAGGCCCAACGGGCCGGCACAACACAGCCCGGGGCGCCAGCCCCGGGACTTGCGTATCCAACTGCAGAATGAGGTCTGTAAGATCGACACAACTGCGGAACCCGGGAGTCCCCCCTTGGCTCTGCACTGTGTCGGTCCTTCAGACCTCATGATTCTTTGTACTATCTGATCCCGGCCCTTGCGGGCCGGGCTTTGTTCTTTCGGCCCGTTGGGCCTTTCTCAGCATGACCCTATGCTGAATCCGTGACAGGACCCATATAACGAGATCATGATGTTGTATTGAATGTCAGGGCTTGCGAGCGGGGTGGTATTTTCCCTTTCGTGGCAACCTGCATT
>JBBDRC010000106.1:0-7656 GCA_040905625.1 Kiritimatiellia bacterium | reverse complement strand
CCGGAAGGTTCATCATGGTTGGAAAGGCGGGGGAGGAAATCAGCGTCAGCGGATTTAAATTGTTTTCAGGCGGCACTTTCATGGCCTGCTGGGCCGTGCTTTGTACAAAAATCAATCCGAAAGGGGTTTCCTGACGGAGCACCCGCCCGAATTCATCCACCTCGGAATACAGCACCAGGTCCCCCACATGCACCGCCACCCGGGTCACCAGCACCTCCCGCTCCTCGCCTTCAAGCAATCGACGCTCCGACGAGAGGCCTTTAATTTCAACCGTCTGCAACTCTCCTGAAAACGAAAAGGGATCCAGGGTTCGAATTTTTAAACTGCGGCCCGGTCGCACCGATCGCATTCCCGCGTCCATCAAAGGGGAAAACAACACCGCGCCGGCCGGAATCCTGATTTGCCGGTTGAACTGGATTTCATTCAACTGGGCCGCGACATCAAAGATTTCATTCTTCTCCGTTCCGGTAATATTCATCTGACCCGAGATACGTCCCAGCGAAAAACTCGATTCACTCCCCGTCAACTCATGCCGGGAGTTCAGCCGCACTTTGTTGTGCAGACGCAACATCTCGGTCACCCCCTGCAAGTCAATCCGCAGCAGCAACTGGGTGGACATCAACAACATCTCCTGCCCCTCCTGGTCTTCCATTTCAATGGAGGAGTTCACATATCCGACGTGTTTTCCCTCCGCCATCACCTTCATCCAGGTGTCCCGAATCGCCGGCAAGTCCCGGGAAAGCGACTTGTACCCCTGCACCGTATCATCAAACCAATGCGGAAACGCCTCATACCGGATCAGCCAGCCCATGCACAGCAGCCACACTGAAACCAAACCTGTTTTAAATACCGTGTTAAACATCATCTGCCTCAACCTATCCCCAACCCCCTCTGAGCACAAGTAAAATTCGGAAGTCAGAGGGGAGAGGTCAGAGTGTGAGACAGGCATTCCTGCCTGTCGGTCTGGGAGGGTCCTGGAACTGGAGGGTTAAGACTCTTTTCTGACCTCTGCCTTCTCCCTTCTGACCGCCGCCACCCCCAAACTCAGCAGTGCGCACAGCAGCGTGAACGCCAGGGGGTACTGAAAGTAAAAGGTGGTTTCGGGGGAGGTTGGGATCCGCACATCAAAAATTTCGAACCCCCGGATCCGCACCGCCCCGGTCAGCGGATCCTCAATGCGGTTCATCACCACCCCCCGGGTGTCGACCCATGCGCTCACCCCTGAATTCGTGCCGCGCACCATGGGACGCCGCTGCTCAATGCTCCTGAACACCGCGTTCGCCAGATGCCCCCGACTGCCCCACAGCGGATCAAACCAGGCGTCATTGGTCTGATTCACGAACAGCTCCGCCCCCTCCCGCACCAGCCCGCGGGAGAGATCCGGCATTAAATCCTCAAAGCAAATCAGCATTCCCAACTCCACTTTCCCGTCACCTGGCAGACCCAACACGCCCGATCCCGTGCCCGCAGTCACATCCTCCGGCATGGGGGTGAGTGAGCGCAGGAACGGTAAATAACGCGCAAATGGCATATATTCCCCGAACATCACCAAATGCCGTTTGCGATACTCACTGAGCAGGGTGCCGTCCGTCCCCACCAGAAAGGAGCTGTTGTAATACACCCGCTCCACCTCCGTTTCAGTGGATGTGGTTTCAAAATCCAGACTGCCCAGAAGTAAGGGGGTACCCGATTGCACCAGCGACCTCACCAGTTCGCTTCCGGTTTCGCTGTAGCGCAATTCCTCCGGCACCGCCGTCTCCGGCCACAGCAGCAGATCCGGTTTCAAGCTGAGTGCCGCGTCCGATAATTCCCATAATATCCGGAAATTCTGAACAGCCAGTTCAGGACTCCATTTATTTTCCGCCAGAGGCTGAATCACTCCGACCCTTAATCCGCGTGTCGGTTCCCCCGCCAGCCGCCGCAATTCCCGACCTCCCCAGGAGAACGAAATCACCAGCAGCAGGATCGGCAGATACAGTTCGGGATGCATCCGGCGCGGCCCGGTCAATCCCCGGTTTTCAATCAGCCCCGCCACACTCAACGCAATCCCCAGATTCAGGGCCGCCAGCACAAAACTCACCATACCGGTTCCGCCCAGAGATGCGATTTGGATGAGACTGTAATTCTCCCACTGGGTCACCCCCAGATTATTCCAGGGAAATCCCGTCAGCATCCATCCCCTCACCCACTCCATCACACACCACCACCCCGCCCCGCCCAGTACCAGCCGCAACCCCAGTATCGGATTTTCCGCCCGCCATTTGTCAAGAAATCGGCCCCACACCAAGCCCACCGGCACCCAGTACAGCGCGCAATACGCCGCCAGCAGCACCGCCCCCGGAATCGTCACCGGACTCAAAAACCACAGCGACGGCACCCAGAACACCAACCCCGCCACATAGGACAACCGACATTTCGCCCCCGGATGCATTCGCAACGCCCACACAAACGGAATCAGCGCAATAAATCCCAGCGAGCCTTCATTCAGCGGCGGAAACGCCGCGAACATCAAAAACCCGGACAGCCCCGCCAGTACGAAGGCCAGGGTCTCTCTGCGTGATCGTTCGACGTTGGACGTTCGATGTTCGATTTTCGATTTTCGATTTTCAGTATTCACTATTTATAGTTCGCTTTCTGCTGCAGTGCCCGGGATTCTTCCAGTCCGACAGCCAGAAATGGCTGCCTCACTTTTCAACCACTACTGTCCGCAGCACTTCTTATATTTTTTGCCGCTTCCGCAGGGACAGGGATCGTTGCGGCCCACTTTCGGCAACTCGCGGATTTGCGGTTTATGCATGGATTTCTCCAGCGCCCGCTCCATCTTCTCCTGATTCTGACTCTGCGCCCGGGCCGAACTGGCCCTCGCCTGCGCCTCGCGGCCGAACGCCGACATCTGTGCATGGGATTCCATGGTTTTCAGGTTGGCCAGGAACTGCTCCAGCGATTCCAGAGACGCGGTGGCGCGGAAGGCGCGCTGGGCCACCTCTTCGTTGATCTTCTGCATCAGATCCGCAAACATGGTGTAGGCCTCATGCTTGAATTCCAGGATCGGATCCCGCTGACCGTAGGCCCGCAGTCCCACTCCCTGACGCAGGGCGTCCATGCCCCGCAGATACTCCTGCCAGTGGGTGTCAATCGCCTGCAACAGAATGTGACGCTCCATGTGCTCCACGGATTCCGGCGGCTCCGCCTCTATTTTCAGATCATAGGCTTTTTTAACCTGCTCAATCGCCAAATCCGCATAGGCTTCCGCCTCCAGCGGCAGTTCTTTTAGACTGTCCGGGCGCAGGGCCACCGGGAAGGTCATCGAGCACCAGTCCGCGAACTCCACCGGCCCAATCTCTTCGCCCTGCACCACCGCCTGCTGCGCATGCTCATCAATCACATCGGTCAGCATATCCAGCAAATGCTCCCGGGGAGAATCCCCGATCAGAATCTCTGTGCGCAGGCCGTAAACCACCTCCCGCTGACGGTTCATCACATCATCATACTCCAGGGTCCGCTTGCGGATGCCGAAGTGATACTGCTCCACCCGGCGCTGAGCCCGCTCCACCGATTTATTCAACCAGCGGTGCTCCATCACCTCCCCCTCTTCAATCCCCAGCTTCGACATGATATTCGAGATCCGCTCCGCCCCGAACAGACGCATCAAATCATCCTCCAGCGACACATAGAAACAGCTCATGCCCGGATCCCCCTGACGCGAACAGCGTCCGCGCAACTGACGGTCGATCCGTCGGGATTCGTGACGCTCCGTGCCGATCACATACAGTCCACAGGGATTTTCCTCGATCCAGTTCGAGAGGGTCATCCCGTCCTTTTTATCGTGCAAATCCATCTGTGAGACCACCTCGTCCCTCGACATTTTCACCACGCCCTCCCCCAGCTTGATGTCCGTTCCGCGGCCCGCCATGTTGGTGGCGATGGTGATCGATCCCGGCTGACCCGCCCGCGCCACGATTTCCGCCTCCCGCCCGTGATTCTTCGCGTTCAGCACGTTGTGGGGGATGTTCTTTTTCATCAACAGGCGGCTCAACTCCTCCGAGGCCTCCACCGTCACCGTGCCCACCAGCACCGGCTGCCTGCGCTTGTACGCCGCAGTGATTTCGTCCACCACCGCGTTGAATTTCTCGCGTCGGGTGCGGTAAATGCGGTCGTTCAAATCCACCCGGCGCACCGGACGGTTGGTGGGAATCACCAGCACATCCAGTTCGTAGGTCTGCATGAACTCCTCGGCTTCCGTCTCCGCCGTGCCGGTCATCCCGGACAGCTTGTTGTACATGCGGAAATAATTCTGAATGGTCACTGTGGCCAGAGTCTGAGTCTCCCGCTCGATTTTGGCGCCCTCTTTCGCCTCCACCGCCTGATGCAGCCCGTCGCTCCACCGCCGCCCCGTCATCAAGCGCCCGGTGTTCTCGTCCACAATCACCACCTGATTGTCCTGCACCACGTAGTGCACATCCTTTACATAGTTGCAATAGGCCCGGATCAACTGGTCGATCGCATGAATACTTTCGCTCTTGGCGGCAAAGGTCTCCTGCGCCTCCCGGCGGCGCTTCACCCGCTCCTCGTCCGACAACTCCGAATCCCCGTCCAGCTCGGACATGATGGTGGCCAAATCCGGGAGGACGTAGGCATCCGGATCCTGAGGCGAAATCGATGCCGTTCCCTTGTCCGTCAATCCCGCGTCGTTGCTCTTTTCATCAATGGTGAAATACAGATCCTGACGCAGTTCACGGGCCAGTTCCTTGTAGGTTTCGGTCAGGAACTGATCGTTCACCTTCTCCAGCTTGCGCCGAATGGACGGTTCCTCCAACAAATTCAGCAGCGTCGGATGCTTGGGCATCCCCTGATGCACCCGGTACAGGGATTTCTGGATCGCGTCCACATCCTGTTCCTTCTCCGGCTTCTTCAGTTCCTCTTTGATCTCCCCGATGTATCCGTCCACCAACTGACGCTGCTGTTTCACCAACCGCTCCACCATCGGTTTCAATGACAAAAACAACGCCTCCGACGAATGTTCCGTGGGACCGCTGATAATCAGCGGTGTCCGCGCCTCGTCCACCAGAATACTGTCAATTTCGTCAATAATCGCGTAATGGTGCCCCCGCTGCACCCGCTCTTTGGGGGTGTAGGTCATGTTGTCGCGCAGATAATCAAAGCCGAACTCCGCATTGGTCCCGTAGGTGATATCCCGCTCGTACATCTGACGACGCTCAATCGGGCGCATGCTGTTCTGAATACAGCCCACGGTCAGCCCCAGAAAATCAAAAATCACCCCCATCCATTCCGAGTCGCGTTGGGCCAGATAATCGTTCACCGTGACAATGTGCACCCCTTTACCGGTCAGCGCATTCAGGTAGGCCGGTGCCGTGGCCACCAGCGTTTTCCCCTCCCCGGTGGCCATTTCCGCGATCCGGCCCTGATGCAGGGCCATCCCCCCGATCAACTGCACGTCATAAGGAATCTCCACCCAGGTCCGCAGCGAATCCGACACCACATACTCCACCCCCACCAGACGGCGGCAGGCGTTCTTCACCACCGCAAACGCCTCCGGCAGCAGATCCTCCACGGTCTCCTCCCCCTGCAGACGCTCGCGGAACTCGGCGGTTTTTGCGACCAACTGCTCCTCGGAAAGCTGTTGATACTCCAGTTCCAGGGCATTGATTTGCTCCACCAGCGGATGCAACTTCTTCAAGTCCCGCTCGTTTTTACTGCCCACAATTTTTTTCATCAGCCATTTCATCGGCACATCATCCTGAAAGTCGTTCGTTTAAAAAGAGGCGAAACCATACCCGCCCCGCCTCACAATGCAAGCAGAGTTTCCGGGCATCGGAAGACCGATTCCATGCCTTTCCGAGCACCGGAAAGAATAAAAAAAGCCTTTCCAGGCCGTCAACATAAAGCGGAGGATGGCCTTTCAGGCCGTCTACGGAAGGTGTCGGGCTGAAAGCCCAACCTCCGATGCAGACGGAAGGCCGCAGCGACAATCGGCTGCGCCCAGTCAGGGGCGCGGGTAAGATCGGAGGGGGCGGTGATTTTTCCGTGTTTCATTTCCAGAACCAACACGGGACGGGGCGGCTGACCTTTGGCCGGATCTCCCTCAATAGAGTTGTCATACACCCGCAGATGATGAATGTGCGGCAGCAGGCGAATGAGATTTACGCGGCTCCCGTTCCAACGTTCGCGAATTTTGTCTTCGGGAATGTCGTGACCTCCCCGCTCCACCCGCGCCCGAACCCGGCGCAGATGCAGCTCCGGGCTTTCCAATCCGCAAAACCAGATGTTGAGCCTGTGTCCGCCCTTGGCCGCCTGTTGCAGCAACTCCGTGATGCTGCGTCCCCCGAGCGTGGTTTCAAAGCGGTAGTCCTTGCCTTCTTTGATCGCCTGTTCGAGCAAAGACTTTCCGATCTGCCAGGCATGACCATTGGCCAACGCCGGCGATATATCCGGATGTGGAGCGCGGATTTTCGATGCAAGGGTGTCGGGGTTGAACACGTTCGAGTGTTTTGAAAGAAAAATCTCTTCCCCTATACTGGATTTTCCCGCTCCATTAACTCCGGCAAGAACATGCAGGGTTGGTTTTTTGCGGCTGGATGCAGTCATTGGGGATCTATTTCCTCAGGGCGGCGGCGACAGCCGCTTTGCCAAGCTCTTCAGATGTCGCATTAAATGCCCTATCGGCCCCCTCCTTTTGCTTTGGATCCTGCATATCCTCGAGCACACCACGGTATTCCGCCTGCAGTTCCGCCAGCCAGGAAATTTCTCCGCCGGTCAGTTGCTCGTACATCCCGATGGGGATAAGCACCGCACGGGGCTTGTTATGGCGGGTGATGGCGACCACGCCCCGCGTGGTCACCTGATCGAGAATATCGGCGGTGGAATTCTTCAGCGCCGTCGCCGTAACCGAAGGCATCTCCCGCACGGAGGGACACGAGTGGGAAGTGGAGATTGGATAGTTCATATTAGCTAATATAGCTAAATTAGCTTTTTTAGCAATTTTTTATTTAAAAATTCACGATTCAACAGGAAAGGCGCACGGACACTGGTAAAACAAAGCAGGGGCTGTTGCATAAGATTCTTCGTGCACACAGATTATTATACAACAGTATACAACACAAGTACTTTTTAAACATCATTTTCTTGCAGTTGTTCCTGAAACGAAGCATAAATCAGAAAAAACAACACGATGTTCAATATAGGATGGGTATGTTCACTGACGATTGTCATAAGCAGCTTAACTCCTGCTACTATGAGAAGGCACAACTATTTGGAAGTTGATCCAGAAATTTTATATTTTGTTAATACTGTGGTTTTTATCGGTGGAATTTTTGTATACTATTGTATCTGTAAATCTTTCGCTAAAGCTGGCGTAGGTATTATGAACAGACTGAGTCTCAACAATTCCCGCCACCGAATGAATCGGTGCGGGTAGACGTTGGCAATGAATGAAACAGAAGAAATCAACCACGAATGAACACGAATGGACACGAATCATACTTGACGAAAGGCGCACTGGAAGAGGGAGTTCCGAAACGAAAATCCAGCTAAATAACAAATCGGATTGCCAAGTTTATGAAATCCAATTAACCAATTCAATGAAATGACCATTCGTGTGCATTCGTGTCCATTCGTGGTTAAAACCCCAAATGCCAA
>JBBDRC010000105.1:0-7696 GCA_040905625.1 Kiritimatiellia bacterium | reverse complement strand
CGCCTTCCTCAAGGGACTGAACCCGGAAGCCGTAAACACCATCACCGATGCCTGAACGCACTTTCAACATGAGATCCCGACTCCTCCATCTTCTCTTTTGCGCGGGCCTGCTGATCACAGCGGGTTGCGGGCCCCTGTTCGATATCCGCAAGGCCATGTATGATCAGGAAAAATTTGAGCCGCTGGAGGCCACCGACTTTTTCGGCGACCGCCGCTCGGCCCGTCCGCTGATCGAGGACACGGTGTCGCAGGGCAACCTGCGCCTGGACGATCACCTTTACCTCGGCCTTGAAGAGATCGACGGAGACTTCCGTCAGGCCCAAAATTACCCTTTTGCAATCACCGCCGACGATCTGGAGCGGGGACAGTTGATGTATAACATTCACTGCTCGGTTTGCCACGGTAAATCCGGGCATGGGGAGGGCATGGTGGTTCGCCGCGGCTATAAAGCCGCTCCCGCCTACCACACCGAGACCCTCCGCAACGCCCCTCCCGGATACTTCTACAGTGTGATCATGAACGGCTACGGCCAAATGATGAGCTACAGCCATCAAATCCCGGTCGAGGACCGCTGGCGCATCATCGCCTACATCAAAACCCTGCAACGCAGTCAATTTGCCGACGTTGAAGACCTGGACGCGATCCGGGAATTCATTCAAGAGGCCTCACCCGAACCCTCTTCTCCGGAACATGCGAATGAGCACCACTGAGCTTCCCCATTTACCCACCAAACTGAAAGAGCTTCAGAGCCTCTCCCTGCTGATCGGTGGGATCGGCCTGGCGGTGATGCTGTTGAGCTGGATCTTCGGCGTGGCCAACTTTTATCAGGGCTATCTGATCGGATGGCTGTTCGCGCTCAGTTTCGCTGCGGGGGGACTGCTGATCCTCTGCATCCACAACCTGGCCAATGGCGGCTGGGGATTTCTCATGCGGCGGATCGCGGAGGCTTCCGCATTGACCATTATCCCGGTGATGATTCTGTTTTTGCCCATCATGTTCTCTCTGGATAAGCTCTATCCCTGGGCCATCCGCGATGCCAACAATATTTCGGTGTACGCCAGCGACCCGGTGGTCGGCTTGAAACTGCACTATCTGAATCACGGATTCTTTTGGGTGCGTTATTTGATCATTTCCGTTCTGTGGGCGGGGGGCGCTCTGCTGTTCAATAAATACAGCAAGCTGCAGGACGAGACCGGCGACAAACAATGGCGGGCCAAAATGCGCTTTATGGCCGGTCCCATGGCCCTGATTTACATTATGACCGTCACCATCGGCGCGGTGGACTGGATTATGTCACTGGAACCCGCCTGGTTCTCCTCCATCTTCGGGGTGATGCTCGCCTCGGGGCACATGCTGACCATGCTCACCTTTGGGATCGTGTTTCTGAGATGGCTCTCGAAATGGGAACCCGTGAAAACCGCTTTCACCGCCAAACGGCAGCACGACCTCGGAAAATTATTGTTTGCGTTTGTGATCTTCTGGACCTATATTCAGTTGTCCCAGTTCATCATTTACTGGCACGCCAATCTCCCCGAGGAAATCACCTGGTACATGAACCGTCAGGCCAAAGGGTTCAACGGAGTGTCCTGGTTTCTGATGATGACCCAGTTTGTGATTCCGCTGTTGGTGTTGCTCTCCAGATCCACCAAACAGAATCGGCGCTCGCTGGTGATGGTGGCGGCTTTTCTGCTGTGTGTCCGGGTGATCAATATTTACTGGATCATCGCGCCGAGCATCAACATGCCGCTGACCCGGGAGTTGTACCCGGTGGCCACCAAGGCAATGGGCGGATCGGCCTTTCACGTGCTGGACGTGGTGGGAGTTGTGACCTTTGGCTGCCTGTGGTTTGGACTTTTTCTCCGTAATTTCCGTCAACGCCCCCTGTTGCCGGTCAATGATCCCTATTTTTCCATTAACGCTATAGTGAAGGAACCAGAAGCATGAGTGAATCAGACGAAAACAAAAAAGATATTCCCGAAGACACCGCCACTGAAGAAGTGGTGGATCAGACAACCGGCACCGAAACCCCGGAGGATGAAAACGGCCCCGTGAACGTGGGTCATCAGGACAACGACCTGCATCTGAACACGGTCAAACGGTTCATGATCGGCTCCTTTGCGGTCACTCTCGCCTTTTTTGTATTGATGCTGGGAGTCCACCGCTTCTACAAGAGCGCGTTCACCAAAGACCGCGGGGTGGCCACCGAGGAAACCCGCCAGATTGCGCAGAAAGGGGATGCCCTTTTGCAGACGCAACCGTTGGTGGATTTGAAGGAATACAACGAGATCGAGGAAGGGCGTCTGAACACCACCGCCGATGCCGGTGAGCACGCGGTCATCCCGGTGGAGGCCGCCAAACAGTTGATGTTGAAAGAACAGGCCTTCCCCACGGCTACCCCTGAGAAAGCGGAAAGAACCCCATCCACCTCTCCCATGGTGGCGGACATGGACGAAGCGTCCACCCCCGAACCTGCAGCCCCAGCCAGAACGGCAACGGCATCCAAAGCCGCCCCCGCACCGAAAGCGGAAGCGTCCGAACCTGTTTCGGCCGAGTCCCGGAAAGAAGATCCTGCCATGATCGCGGCGGGCAAAGCTATTTGGGAGGCGAACTGCATTGTCTGCCACTCCGGCAAAAAAGGCGCGATCGGACCCAACATTCATAAAGCCTACGGCACTATGCGCCAGTTGGAGAATGGAGAATCCATCCTTATGGATGATGATTACGTTTTGAACTCCATGAACAATCCCACCGAACACATCGCCAAAGGCTATCAGCCGGTGATGATGTCCTTCAAACAACAATTGACCGACCAGCAGAAACAGCAGGTGACCGCATATCTGCGGTCCATGGGCAAACCGGTTGACAAACCCGCCCCGGAAGAGGAGGTGGTGGAGGAAGAAGCCCCCGCGCCCGCACCTCAGCCGGTCAGGGAAACGCCCGCGCCCGCGCCGGCAAAAGAAGTGACGCCTCCGGCTCCGACACCGGCGCCGAAAGCACCTGCGCCCGCTCCGCAACCCGCACCCAAACCCGAAACGCCCTCCGGCGCGATCTTTGTCTGATGGGGTTGCGTATGAAACACCAATCCGTATTGTTGCTGGGCCTGCTCGGCTGTGCGCTCGCTGTGAGCGCGCAGGACGAGCAGAGTCCGTATATTCCCGTGGATCCCCGAACCGAACCGTTCACCAAGGTGGAGTTCAAACCAACCCTGGACATCCCGGTTCCGCTGGATCTGGAGTTTATGGGGGACGATGGCGTCCGCAGCACCCTGCGTGACCGCCTGGTGCCCGGCAAGCCGACCATCCTGGCCATTGTCTATTACCGCTGTCCCACCATGTGCAATCTGATCCTGAATGGACTGGTGGAAACGCTGAAGGAGATTTCCTACACCCCCGGCGAGGATTTCACGGTCCTGGCCGTGAGCTTCGATGCCGCCGAAACCCACGTCACCGCCGCCGCCAAGAAAGACGCCTACCTGCAGGAATACGGGGACCGCGAGGCGGAGGGCTGGCACTTCATGGTGGGAGACGAACCGCAGATCGAGGAACTCACCCGCGCGACGGGATTCGGATACAAGTACGATGCCGTGGATGATCAATTCGCCCACGGAAGCGGTCTGCTGGTGCTCACCCCGGACGGCCGTATCTCACGCTTTCTGCCAGGAATGATCTTTCCACTGCTGGACACCCGGTTGGCCCTGGTGGAGGCGGGCGAAGGCAGGATCGGAACCCTTTCCGATAAACTGGCCCTGCTTTGTTACGACTACAATCCCGAGACCGGTAAATACGGACTGCTCATCAACCGCATCATTCTCGTGGCCTGCCTGGTCACGGTGGCGGCGGTGGCCTGGTTGATCCTCAGCCTGATCCGTCTGGAAAAGAAGCGCACCCACGCGACAAGTCCCGAATCTTAACGTAGATCCTTTCCGATATCTTTTTTTCATGAAAGCCCTTCAAACCACTCCCGATGCCGCCTCCTCCTACGCAAACCAATTGGATGTTCTGTATTGGTTCCTTATTGGTGTGTCGGTCTTCTTCACCGTCGCCATCTGTGCGCTGATTATTTTCTTCGCGGTGCGCTACCGCCGTCAGAGCGACGCGGATCGGCCCGAAGCCACCAGGGACGGCAAATTACTTGAAATTGTGGGCTCGGTTATTCCGTTTATTTTGGTGATGATCATGTTTTTCTGGGGGGCGAAACTTTTTTTCGACGCCCGCATGCCGCCCAGTGACTCCATTGAAGTTCTGGTCACCGGGAAACAGTGGATGTGGAAAATTCAGCATCCCAACGGTAAACGGGAAATCAACGATTTGCATGTGCCCAAGGGTGTGCCGGTCAAATTGACCATGACCTCCGAGGATGTGATTCACAGCTTTTATCTGCCCTCCTTCCGCAAAAAAATGGATGTGGTCCCGGGCAAATACACCCAGATGTGGTTCCTCCCCGAGAAAACCGGCGAGTTTCGAATTTTTTGCGCCGAATACTGCGGTACCGAACATTCCCTGATGATCGGGAAGCTGATTGTGATGGAGCCGCACGAGTACGAGGAATGGCTGAACCGCCGCTGGGTGGACGGAGGAGGCGCCGAAATGGCTGCGGCCTCCACAGACGATCCGGTCGCGGCCGGGAAACAAATTTGGGAAGTCAACTGCGCGGCGGCCTGCCACACCGGACGCCCCGGCTCGATTGCGCCGAATATTGTCCATAAGTTTGGCACCATGCGGGATCTGGAGGACGGCAGCCAAATCCTCATGGACGAGAATTACGTCAGGAACTCCATGCAGAATCCCAACGACGATTTGGCCAAGGGATATCCCGCCGCCATGAGTTCGTTCAAGGGCGTTCTCAAACCCGCCCAAATGAACCAGGTCATCGCCTATCTTAAATCCCAGTCTGAAGTTGCAGCTGAGTAACCTTTTTTGGAAATCTTCATGAACGACAAAGCCGAACACACACCTGAACTGAATTACCTGAACGCGGGTCATACAGTGAAATCCTGGTTGTTGACCGTGGATCACAAGCGGATCGGGATCCTGTATCTGATCGCCATGACCTGCTTCTTTCTTATCGGCGCCTGCGCGGCCGCCCTGTTCCGGATAGAACTTGCCACCGCCGCGCCCGATCTTCTTGCCAACGACACGTACAACCGCCTGTTCACCATGCACGGCATCATCATGGTGTTCTTTTTCCTGATCCCGGCGGTGCCCGGGGTGTTGGGCAATTTTCTGGTTCCGCTGATGATCGGTGCCAAAGATGTGGCGTTTCCCCGATTGAATCTCGCCTCCTGGTACATTTACATGCTGGGGGGGATGTTCACCCTGGCGGCGGTCATCCTCGGCGGTATTGACACAGGATGGACGTTCTACACGCCCTACAGTTCCGTGTATGCGGATTCAAACGTGATTCTGGCGGGGAGCGGAGTGTTTATCACCGGCTTCAGTTCCATTCTCACCGGGTTGAATTTTATTGTCACCATTCACAAAATGCGCGCACCCGGCATGCGCTGGATGCGGCTGCCCCTGTTTATCTGGGCGCAGTACGCCACCTCGATTATCAACGTGCTGGGAACCCCGGTGATCGCCATCACCCTGTTGCTGGTGGTGTTTGAGCGGGGATTCGGATTCGGAATATTTGATCCTCAAAAGGGCGGTGACCCGGTGCTCTATCAGCATCTGTTCTGGTTCTATTCACATCCGGCCGTCTACATCATGATTCTTCCAGGCTTCGGAGTGGTGTCGGAGGTCATCGCCTGCTTCTCCCGCAAACGGATTTACGGCTATGAATTTGTCGCCTTCTCCAGTTTGGCGATCGCGGCCATCGGGTTTTTTGTGTGGGGACACCATATGTTCACCAGCAGCCAGTCCGTGTACGCGGCCCTGATTTTCTCCGTGCTCAGTTTTCTGGTGGGGATCCCCACCGCGATCAAGATTTTCAACTGGACCGCGACCCTCTACAAAGGATCCATTGAGCTGTCCGCCCCCATGATTTACACCCTCGGCTTCATCGGCCTCTTCATGGTGGGGGGATTGACCGGACTGTTCCTCGCGACCATGGCGGTGAACGTCCACCTGCACGACACCTACTTCGTGGTGGCCCACTTTCATTACGTGATGGTGGGAGGCATGATGTTCGCCTGGCTGGCGGGACTCCACTTCTGGTGGCCCAAACTGTTTGGCAAAATGTACAATTCCTTCTGGGCCAAAGTCGGTGCCGTGATCATCTTCTTCGGATTCAATTTCACTTTCTTTCCCCAGTTTATCGCCGGCTACATGGGCATGCCCCGCCGCTATCACGTGTACGATACCGTTTATCAACCCTTTCAGATGCTCTCCACCGCCGGCGCCTTTTTCATGGGCTCGGGGTTGATCATCTGCTTTGTGACCCTGGTGGCCTCCCTGTTCTCCAAAAAGCACTGCGGACGGAATCCCTGGAAAGCCACCGGTCTGGAATGGATGAAAGCCGCCAGTCCCCCGGATCCCCACAATTTCACCTCTCCGGTGGTGGTCGATGTGGAGGCCTACGACTATACCGATGAACGAGTGTACGAGGACGCGTAACCCTTTTTTGGAACCACTACCATGTCTCACGTCTCCACAGAAATCACTGACAAACCCTACCAGCAACATCACTTCGACTCGATGGAGCAGCAGACCCAGTCCACCCTGCTGGGGATCTGGTTGTTCATGGCCCAGGAAATTCTTTTCTTTGGGGGCATGTTCGCCACCTATACCATTTACCGTCTGCTCTACCCGCAGGCCTGGGCACTGGGCGCGGGCACTCAGAACGTCTGGCTGGGGATGACCAACACCATTGTGCTCATCGGCAGCTCGGTGTCCATCGTGTTTGCGGTGCATGCCGCCCGCCATAATCAGCGCGGACAGGTGATGAAATGGTTCGCGGTCACGCTGCTGCTCGGAACCGTCTTCTTCGGGATCAAAAGTATTGAGTACGGCGGAAAATGGAATCACCACATGGTGCCGGGACTGCGCTGGGACGATGGACACGCCCTGCACACCATCCAGGAGCACGCCCCGGAGGGGATGAATGTCACGGAATTGCCCAAAGGCATTCAGCTCTACTACTCCCTCTATTTTGTCATGACCGGCATGCACGCGCTGCATATGGTGGTCGGTTTTGGTCTGGCCATCTGGATCATGATCAAAAACGCGCGCGGCTGTTTCAATTCCGAATACTATCCCCACGTCGAATACTTCGGCCTGTATTGGCACTTTGTGGATATCGTCTGGATCTTCCTTTTCCCCCTGCTTTATCTCGTCTAATCGAGGAGTCCCGTATGTCTATCAAATCCGAACTTGTCGACGAACACAACCACACCTCGATCAAAGGCTACCTCATGGTCTTCGCGGCCCTGATGTTTTTCACCGTGCTCACGGTGTTGATGTCTCTGATCAATCTGGGTCTGTTGGGAAACGCGGTCGTTTCACTTTCCATCGCGGTCGCGAAAGCCTCGCTGGTGATTTATTTTTTCATGCACGTGCGAGAAAGTCCCAAAATTATCGCGTTTGTGATTGTGGGAAGTGTCGCCTGGCTTTCCATTCTCTTCCTTTTCACCATCGCCGATTTCCAGGCCATGTACGGAGACGGCCCCACCTCCGTCCCCCACGCGCGGCCCTGGTAGAGTTTTAGTTGTTGGTTGATAGTTGTTGGTTGATAGTTGTTGGTTGATAGTTGTTGGTTG